>NZ_JBEXCW010000001.1:0-339887 GCF_040605435.1 Streptomyces sp. NPDC005574 | reverse complement strand
ACGGCGGCGGCCGGGGCGGTCGCGGAGGCCGCGGCGCAGGCGCCCCCGGCGGCGAGTTCGCCGTGCCGGTGACCCTCACCCCGGGGCTGCCGCCCGTCGAGGCGTTCGCCGAGCTCGACATGCCGCAGCAGCTGCTGACCGCGCTCGGCACCGAGGGTGTCGTGTCCCCGTTCCCGATCCAGGCCGCGACGCTGCCGAACTCGCTGGCCGGCCGGGACGTCCTGGGCCGCGGCCGCACCGGTTCCGGCAAGACCCTCGCCTTCGGCCTGGCCATGCTGGCCCGCATCGAGGGACAGCGGGCCGAGCCCCGGCAGCCGCTCGCGCTCGTCCTGGTGCCCACCCGTGAGCTCGCCCAGCAGGTCACCGACGCGCTCACCCCGTACGCCCGCGCGCTGCGCCTGAGGATGACCACCGTCGTCGGCGGGATGTCGCTGGGCCGCCAGGCGAGCGCCCTGCGGGGCGGTGCCGAGGTCGTCGTCGCCACACCGGGCCGGCTGAAGGACCTCATCGACCGGCAGGACTGCCGGCTGGACCGCGTCGCCATCACCGTCCTCGACGAGGCCGACCAGATGGCCGACATGGGCTTCATGCCGCAGGTCACCGCCCTGCTCGACCAGGTCCGTCCCGACGGGCAGCGGATGCTGTTCTCCGCCACCCTCGACCGCAACGTCGACCTGCTGGTCCGCCGCTACCTCACCGACCCGGTCGTCCACTCCGTCGACCCGTCCGCCGGCGCCGTCACCACGATGGAGCACCACGTGCTGCACGTGGAGGACACCGACAAGCACGCCACCACGGCGGAGATCGCCGCCCGCGAGGGCCGCGTGATCATGTTCCTGGACACCAAGCACGCGGCGGACCGGCTGGCCAAGAAGCTCCTCGCCGTCGGAGTCCGGGCCGCGGCCCTGCACGGCGGCAAGTCCCAGTCCCAGCGCACCCGGACGCTCGCCCAGTTCAAGGACGGCCACGTCACGGCACTGGTGGCGACCAACGTCGCGGCCCGCGGCATCCACGTCGACAACCTCGACCTCGTCGTCAACGTCGACCCGCCCACCGACCACAAGGACTACCTGCACCGCGGCGGCCGCACCGCCCGCGCCGGCGAGTCCGGCACCGTCGTCACGCTGGTCCTGCCGCACCAGCGGCGGGACATGACCCGCCTGATGGCCGACGCCGGCATCACCCCGCAGACCACCCGGGTCCGCTCGGGCGAGTCCGAGCTGAACCGCATCACCGGCGCGCAGGCGCCCTCGGGCGTGCCCGTCGTCGTCACCCCGCCGGTGGCCGCCGAACGCCCCAAGCGCACCGGCTCCCCCGCCGGCGGCCGGCGCGGCCGTCCCGGCCAGGGCCGCCGCCGGTCCGCCCCGCAGGCCGGCGGTCGCTGAACGGGTCCCGGCCGCCCCGGAGTTCCGGGGCGGCCGGACCGATCCTGCCCCGCGGCGCCCGGTCCGGCACATCACTGGAGTAGGCTCCTGACCCATGTCGCACCCTGATGACCTGCTCGTCGACCTCGCCGCGAGAGTGGAGTCGGAGCAGCACAGTCGGATGTCCCTCACCGTGGTGATCCCCGGAGCCGTCATCACCGGACGTCTGGCCCCGGAAGCCATGTGGAAGCAGCGCGTGGCCGAGGTGCTGCGGGACTCCGCCCAACTGGCCCCCTTCTCCGACGTGTTCACCGCCCCGGACCCGGACAGGGACCCCGGCGGCGAGTCACCGGGACAGCGCGCCCGGCCCACGCACCTCCACTTCCACGTGGCCCGCATCCTCCAGGGCAACTTCGGCATCCCCGACACCGGCGGCATGTACCGCGTCGCCCTGGAGGACGTCAACGCCTGGACCGTCGGGGACATCAGCTACTCGGACCAGTGAGCGCACCGGGCCGACGCTTCGCGTGAGCGGCGGGCCGTCCCTCAGGGCTTGTACGGAGCTGGTCGCGTACGGGCGGCGGGCGTCCGGTGAGGGCGTCCCGCCGCCCGCCGGACGTGCCGCCCCCCGTCGCACCGGCGCACCTCACGGCGCGGCGCAGCCCGTCGTACCGGCGCACCTCACGGCGCGGCGCAGCCCGTCGTACCGGCGCACCTCACGGCGCGGTTAATTTTCGCTCAACCCCTGGTTGCGGGGCGGTGAGCGGGTGACCATGGGGCCATGACTCTGGCCGAGCGCGCCATGGAACGACTGGAAGTCTGGCCCGACCTCAGTGCGGGCCTGCCCAGTTGTGGCACCGGGCGGGCTCTTCGTTCCGTCCACCACGAGATCGTCCACTTCCACTCGGGCCGGGACGTCGACCTGCATCTCACCGTCCCCGCCATCGAGCGGTTCCGGGACGATCTACGCGGGTCGACCGCCGTACACCTGATGCCGGGGTCCCGCTGGGTCACCGTCCACCTCGACTGCGACGGGGACGTCGACCTGCTGATGAGCCTGGTCAGCGTCGCCCTCAAGGCCCATCTGGCCGAGGGGCCCGACGCGGTCCCGCTGCCCGCCTCGTGCAACTTCCGCCGCGTCACGGTGGTGCCGCGCGGGCACGCCGGCGACCGCTGACCCCACGGGCCGTGGCGGCCCCCTCCGCAGAGGACCGCCGGGTGTAGCGGGCTACACCCCCGGTCGGGGAGAGCACACCCTCGTGACGGCCGGCGCGGCACGGGATCGTTGATCTCACCAGGTCGACGGCTCCCCGCCGGGGAAGTCCACGGCCCTCACCGAAAGGCCCGTCCCATGAAGGCGCTGCTCTCCTCCAAGCCCGTCCTGTGGTTCCTCTTCCTGTTCAACCTCGCCGTGGCGGCGGTCGCGCCCTTCGCGGTGGACGGCGGGCAGGGCCTGTTGACCAGCGCCGGCATGGCCGTCGTCGCCGCCGGTGCGGGGGTCGCGCTTGTTCAGGGGCGGGGCCGGCGGACACAGGGCTGACCCCCCTTTCCCGTTCTACTTGCTTAACTCAATCAATTCTGTTTAAGCTTGAGTAACTCAAGCAAAACCATGTGTCCGACGGAGGTTCCCGCCATGTCCGACGCCCTTCCCCGACCCGCCGAGGCGGCCACGCCCGCCCCGCCCGGATCGAACGCCGTGGTGGCGGTGCTGGCCCTGGCCGGAATCGTCGTCTCCCTCATGCAGACGCTGGTCATCCCGATCGTCCCCGAGCTGCCGAGGCTCCTCGACGCCCCCGCCTCCGACACCGCCTGGGCGGTCACCGCCACCCTCCTCGCGGCGGCCGTGGCCACCCCGGTGGTCGGACGGCTCGGCGACATGTTCGGCAAGCGGCGCATGCTGCTGGTCAGCATCGTGCTGCTGGTGTCCGGCTCGGTGGTCTGCGCCCTGGCGGACTCCCTGGTCCCCATGGTCGTCGGGCGTGCGCTCCAGGGACTGGCCGCCGCGGTCGTCCCGCTCGGCATCAGCATCATGCGGGACGCGCTGCCCGCCGAGCGGCTGGCCGGCTCCACCGCCCTCATGAGCGCCTCCCTCGGTGTCGGCGGCGCCCTCGGCCTGCCGGCGGCCGCTTTCATCGCCGACAACTTCGACTGGCACCTCCTGTTCTGGCTCTCCGCCGCCCTCGGCACCGTCGCGCTCGTCCTGGTCGTCCTGCTCGTGCCGGAGTCCACGGTGCGCGCCGGGGGCCGCTTCGACCTGGCCGGCTCGCTCGGCCTGGCGGCCGGGCTGCTCTCCCTGCTGCTCGCGGTCTCCAAGGGCGCCGACTGGGGCTGGACCAGCGCCACCACCCTCGGCCTCGCCGGCGCGGCCGTCGCGATCCTGCTGTCCTGGGGCTTCTACGAGCTGCGCGCCGGGCAGCCGCTGGTCGACCTGCGCACCACCGCGAAGAAGCAGGTCCTGTTCACCAACCTCGCCTCCGTCGCCCTCGGCTTCTCGATGTTCGCGATGTCGCTGGTGCTCCCGCAGCTGCTCCAGCTGCCCACCCGGACCGGTTACGGCCTCGGCAGGTCGATGATGACCGTCGGCCTGGTGCTGGCCCCGCAGGGCTTCGTGATGATGGTCATGTCCGCCGCGTCCGCCAGGCTCACCAGGGCCAAGGGCCCCAAGGTCACCCTGATGACCGGCGCCCTGATCGTGGCTGCCGGATACGGCCTGAGCATCGCCCTGATGAGCGAGGTATGGCACCTCGTCCTGGTGTCCTGCGTCATCGGCGCCGGCGTCGGCTTCACCTACGGCGCGCTGCCCGCCCTCATCATGGGTGCCGTCGACCCCACCCAGACCGGGGCCGCCAACAGCCTCAACACGCTGATGCGTTCGCTGGGCACCTCGTTCGCCAGCGCCATCGCCGGCGTCGTGCTGGCCCAGATGACCACCGACTTCGGCGGCTACGCCCTCCCGGCGGAGAACGGCTTCAGGACCGTCATGGCCATCGGCGCCGGAGCGGCCCTGCTCGCCTTCGCCCTCGCCACCTTCATCCCGAAGCGCCCGGGCCCCACCACCGACCCGGCGCCCACCCCCCGGCCGACCGCCGAGGCCAGGGCCTGACCTGAGACGGGCCCACCGCGCCACCGCCCGTGCAGCCGCCCCACCCGGCCGTCGCTCCGCACCCTCCGGGGTCGCCCGTCCCGCCTCCGGAAGGAACGCCCATGTACACGCTGTTCTCGCCGGAGCCCGCGGCGGCGCACGAGGTGCGGCGCGCGGAGCGCCCGGAGACGACGACCCCGGCCGCCGCCGCTCCCGGCCCGCTCGCCTGCTTCCTCCGGTTCACGGTGCTGGGCGGCGGTGTCGGCGTGCTGTCCAGCGGCGCGGTGGCGGTGCTGGCCGGGCTGCTGCCCTGGGCGGTGGCGAACGCGCTGGTCACCGTCGCGTCCACGCTGCTGTGCACCGAGCTGCACGCGCGGTTCACGTTCGGGACGGGCGGCCGGGCCGGCCGGCGCCGACACTGGCAGTCCGCTGGTTCGGCGGCGGTCGCCTACGCGGTGACCTGCGCGGCGATGCTCGTCCTGCACCTGGTGCGGCCGTCGCCCGGGACGGCGGCCGAGCAGTTCGTCTACCTCGGCGCCGCCGGGCTCGCGGGCCTCGGCCGCTTTCTGGTCCTGCGGCTCGTCGTCTTCGCCACCGGCCGCACCCGCGCCACGACGACGGCGACGCTCGCGCACGTCGGGGAGAGGCCGTACACCCTCGGCCGTGCCCGGCGGACACCCCGGGAGACGCGGGCCCCCCTCACAGCGTGGGCGAGGCGGACGGCGGCAGCGTTCGGCCGGTCGCACCCCGCCTCACCCTGGACGGCCTCACCGGCGGCCTCGGGGTGACGCGGCTCACACACCGCCAAGGGCGGCCGGACACCGCACCGTTCGCGGAGGTCCGGCCGCCTTCCGGTGCGGGCCGGCGGTGGTCGACGGTGAGGTGTTCCCGCCCGCCACGTGGGTCGCGCGGGAGGGCCCGGAGCGCGAGGTGCACGGTGAGGCCGTACCGGTCGCCGGCGGCCGTACGACGGTCCTCCCTGCCGGCGGCCGGGGTGCGCGGACGACGTCCGCCACCGGCACGGGACGGCCGGGTCGCCGCCGTCCCGCGCCGCCCGGAGGACCTCCGCCGGCCGGCCCGAGCGGGCGGGGAGAGACTCCGGCGGTGGGAGCGGTACCACCGGCAGGCGGGCCCGCCGCGGCTTCCGACCGGCGGCCCCGCGAACCACTGGAGAAAACCCCCTCCTCATCTGTCACAGGCATGCCATACGCTGCGCATAGCAGCCGCGCCCCGGACGCCACCGCGATCAGCGGTCGGTTCCGGGCGTTGCGCGGCGCTCTCAACTACCGGTGTCCCACCGGTTTCCTTGTGGGGGTAACAGCAACTGTGCGTACGCGCAGCATCTCTACCGCGACGGCGCTCGCGGTTCTCTTCAGCTCGGCGGCCCTGAGCGTCGTCGCGGCCGGTACGGCGTCGGCCGCCTCGGCGACCGTCACCTCGCCGGGCGGCATCGTCGCGGACGGGGCCCTTCAGCGGGTCTTCGTCGGCGACAGCTCGGCCGGCCGGATCGTCGCCGCCACCTACTCCGGCAGCCTTGTCGACTCGGTCAGCGGCATCGGCCAGATCTCCGACCTGGCGCTGTCCGAGGACGGCGCCACCCTGTACGCGGCCGCGCCCGACCTGCACGAGATCGTGGCGCTCGACGCGGCCACCCTCGACGTCAAGCACCGCTACACCGTCTCCACCACCACCGGCCCGCGCCACGTCGCCTTCGCCGGCGGCAAGCTCTGGTTCTCCTACGGCGACCAGTGGGACGGCGACCTGGGCTCGGTGGACCCGGCCCTGGACCCGGCGGGCGAGACCGACCCGGTGGCGCTCGGTCAGTACTCGAACAAGGTGTGGGGCCAGGCGCTGCTGGACACCGACCCCAGCCAGCCCGGCGTGCTCGCCGTCGGCGAGACCGGCCTCTCCACCGACTCGATGGCCGTCCTCGACGTGTCCGGCGCCACCCCGCAGCAGGTCGCCCTGTACGGCGGCGACTACACGCTGAACAGCGGCATCGGGGACATCGACCTGATACCCGGCGGCAAGCAGGTCCTGGTCAACGGCCACGACCGGGACGCCTACGCGGACGGCACGTTCAAGGCGGCCGGCTCCTACCCGGCCGGGCAGCGCGCGGACGTCGCCGCCGACGGTCTCATCGCCCAGATCGCCGGCGACAAGGTGGCCGTCTACAAGCCGAACACCACTCAGCCGGTGCGCACTTACACCACCGGCAGCGGCGGCACGGGCGACCTGGCCTGGGCCCCGGACTCCTCGCGGGTCTTCGCGCTGGTCCCCTCGGGCGGCGCCTACGTCCTCAAGGCGCTCACCGGTCCGACGCTGAACGCGCCGACGCTCACGGTCAGCGCCCCGTCGTCCGCCCCGCGCTCCAAGCAGCTCACCGTCAAGGGCAAGCTGTCGGCGACGGTTCCGCTGCCCGCCGGCGTGAAGGTCCAGGTCACCCGGACCGACATGGAGAGCCCGGACGGCAGGGCGCTGCCCTCCGTCACGGTGAAGGCGGACGGCACGTACTCCTTCACGGACACCCCGCCGGCCGGCGGCACGGTCACGTACAAGGTCAGCTACGCGGGCGACGCCGAGCACTCCTCGGCGAGCGGCTCCGACAAGGTCGCGGTCTCCCGCGCCTCGACGGCCCTGTCGCTGAACAAGAACGGCAACCTCTACAACTACGGGACCGACGTCTCGTTCACGGCGCACCTCGGCACGACGTACAAGAACCGTACGGTCGAGATCTGGGCGGACCCCTTCGGCGGCGACAAGCCGAAGAAGCTCGTCAAGACCGGCAAGGTCAACTCCCACGGCAACCTCTCGGCGACCGTGGACATGACCCGCGACACGACCGTCACCGCCGTCTTCAAGGGTGACGCCCGCTACGCGCCGAAGTCGGTGAAGTCCACGGCGTACGCCCGCGTCAAGGTCTCCACGTCCGTCTCCAGGCACTACAAGACGGGCAAGATCGGCTCGCACTCGTACTACTGGTTCCACAAGAGCACCGACCCGCTGCTCACCACGACCATGACGTACTACCCGGGCCGCCAGCAGCGGTTCGACCTGGACGTCTACTACAACGGCACGTGGCACTCGGGCGACTCGGAGTACTTCGGGCTGGGGACGAACGGCAAGTCGGCCGTGCGTCTGGAGGCTCCCGGCCAGGCCGGGATCAAGGCGCGGATGCGCTCGGTGTACGTCAACGGTTCCTCCGGCGACTCCGTGAACTCGACGACGTACGGCGCCTGGAAGTACCTGTACTTCTCCAACTGACCCGCTGTCGGGCCCTCGGGCGGCGGTTTCCCCCGCCGCCCGTGCTCGCCGTCGGCCGTCGCCGACGTGAACTAGCGGGCCGGGCGGAGACCCCGGCCGGAGACCGGCCCGGAGGCCGGGCGCCGAGGGCATCGGGAGGGGCGGGGAAGCGCCCGGAAGAACAGAAGTAGAACTCTTAAACAATTCTGGAAAACAGCCAGGGGCCCGCACCGGAAGGTGCGGGCCCCTGTGTTACGCCGGGTGAGCGCAGATCAGGCGGGGACGATGTTCTCCGCCTGCGGGCCCTTCTGGCCCTGCGTGACGTCGAAGGTCACCTTCTGGCCTTCCTGCAGCTCACGGAAGCCCTGGGTGGCGATGTTCGAGTAGTGGGCGAAGACGTCGGGACCGCCGCCCTCCTGCTCGATGAAGCCGAAGCCCTTTTCCGCGTTGAACCACTTCACAGTACCGGTGGCCATGTCATAACTCCTGAGACAGTGCTGGGAGCTCACACCGCGTGAGCCCCGCTCATCGCCGTGATGATCACCTGCCAGGGAAAAACCGTCAGCAAAATGGCAACCAAAACTGCAACTGGGACCCAAGCCTAGCACCCGAAAAGCGCGGAAAGCATAAGTGGAAAAACACACGCCCGGTCCCGGTGGAATTCCTGTTCCGTCGACATCAGATTTTCCTTCGCGGCCCCGGCCGGATCTCTTCGCCAGGGGTCACAGGTCCCCGCCGTGACGCTACGAGATGCCCTGGGGGCCGAAGGTGAGGGCGTGTCGTGGGGCGGGGTGCGCATGTCACCCGTACGGCCGCCGCCCGAACGGGGCGACCGGAACGTCGGGAAAGGAGCGGCGCGGAGTCGCTATTGCACCCGTACGGGCGAATAATCAAGGTATGAGCAATATGACGTTCGAACTGGCGGCCTCGTCGGGTGAGGTGCTGGACGTGCTCGCGGCCTTCGCGGGTGGCCTGATCATCGCCGGCGCCCTGGTGGGGGCCGTGTTGCTGGGCGTGAGGCTCGGGGACAAGGAGTCCCCGAGACCCAGGCCGGAGGAGCAGCCCCGGCTGCCCGCGACCGGCGCGATCCGCGAGACGCGGGAGATGCGGGAGGCCGAGGAGGTCCCCGTCGCGGCGAACGAGACGGAACGGCTCATGCCGTACCAGCTCCGCCACGCCGGTACCAGACGGGGCGAGGACCAGCGGCGGCGGCGCTGGCTGCCGGGCTCCAGCGGCTCCTTCGGCAGCGGCGGCCTGGGGCACACGTAACGGGCCCCGACGACGCGGGGGCCGCCCCGCCGTCCGCGGTGGACGGGGGCAGCCCCGCCTCGGGTGCCTCGGATCAGGTGGTCCGGGATCAGGTGGTCCGGGATCGGGCGACCTCGGATCCGGTGGTGTCAGACGCGGCTGTCCGCCGGGCGGTAGACCGCCAGCGCCCAGATCACGAAGAAGTCGATCGCGATCACGACGAGCGACCAGATCGGCGCGTAGGGCAGGAACAGGAACTGCGCCAGCATGCTCAGCGAGGCCAGGAAGATACCGGTGACGCGCGCCCAGGTCTGGCCCATGAGGATGCTCGCGCCTGTCACCACGGCCAGCACGCCCAGGACGAGCAGGATCCAGCCCCATCCGGTGAGGTTGATCTTGTAGACGTAGTCGCCGATGCGGGCGTACACGTCGTCCTTGGCGAGCGCGGAGATGCCCTGGAAGATCGCCAGGACACCGTTCATCAGCATCAGGACACCGGCGAAGACGATGCCGCCGGAGGCCCAGGCGGAGTTGGTGTGTCCCGCGCCGGGGCTGCCGGCCTCGGGTGCCGAGCCGGCCGGCCGGTGCCCCTCGGCCCAGGCCGAGGAGGTCTGCTCCTGGCCGGTCGGCGGCTTCGCGTGCGGCTGCTGGGTCATGGCCGTACCCCATATCTTCCGGGGCGTCGGGTGTCGTACGCCGTCCGCCCGTATGTCGTCGGTTCTCCGACGATCCGGCCGGAGCCCGGCCGCCACCACGGGAGCTGGGCCGAACGGGTGACGCCCGGCATGCGGCCGGGCGCCCGCCGATCTTCACTGGAACGGAAGACACCCACACGGGCCCGGCAGGCCCGGGGCGAGGCTTCTGGAGGCGAGATGGCCGGTTACCGCGCGCGCCGGACGGCGGCCGGAGCGCTGACCGCCACCGTGGTGGCCGTGGCCGCCGCGCTGGCCGGCTGCTCCAGCGACGACAGCCCCTCGGACGCGGTCAGCAAGGCCGCCTCGGCGGCCCGGTCGGCGGGCGCCGAGGTGACGGCCGCGGCGTCCTCCCTGGCCTCGCGGGCCTCGGAGGCGTACGCGTCGGCGACGGCCGAGGCGGGCCGCACGTTCGACGACATCAAGGGCGGGGCCGACGCCAGGGGGTCCGTCACGCTCGGCGCCCCGGCCACCGACGCAGACGGGCGGACGACGGTCGACGTCACCGCCGCGAACACCGCGGGCTCGGCGAAGTCCTTCGCCGTGCAGGTCGACTTCACCGGTCAGGACGGCGGGCTGCTCGACGTGGTCGTCGTCACCGTCTCCGACGTGCCGGCCGGCGGGTCCGGCAAGGCCACCGCCCGCAGCAACCGGAAGCTGACCGGCACCGGCACGGGGGAGGTCCGGACGAAGGTGGCGCGGGCGGTGCGGTACTGAGCCGGCCGGCCGCCGCGCGAACCGGGCGACGAGGCACCGAGGCACCGAGGCACCGAGGCAGGCGATGAGCGAGACAGCGGAGGTCTTCACGGAGGCGGACTACGCGGCCCGGATGACCCGTGCCGCGCGGGAGGCGGCCCTCGCCGGGCTCGCCGGACTGCTCGTCACCCCCGGGCCCGACCTGGTCCGGCTGTGCGGCTACCGGCCCGCGGCGGTCACCGGGCGGCTGACCCTGCTGGTGCTGGCCGCCGACTCCGAGCCCCGGCTGCTGGTACCGGCGCGGGAGCTGCCGGACGCCGAGGCCGCTCCCGGCGCGGGCGCGCTGCGCACCTTCGTCTGGCAGGACGGCCAGGACCCGTACGCCGCCGCGGCCGGGCTGCTGCGCCCGCACGGCCACTACGGCGTCTGCGACTCCACCTGGGCACTGCACCTGCTGGGGCTCCAGGAGGCGCTGCCGCTGACCACCTACCGGCCGCTGACCGTCGTGCTGCCGCTGCTGCGCGCGGTCAAGGACGCGCACGAGGTGGCCCGGCTGGCGGCCGCGGGCGCGGCGGCCGACGCGGCGTACGCGGAGATCCTCTCGGTGCCCTTCGCCGGGCGCCGGGAGTCCGAGGTGGCCGCCGACCTGGCCCGGCTGCTGCGCGAACACGGCCACAGCCAGGTCGACTTCACCCTGGTCGGGGCCGGCCCCAACGGCGCCGACCCGCATCACGAGGCGGGCGAACGCGCCATCGAGGACGGCGACATGGTCGTGCTCGACTTCGGCGGCCTGCGCGACGGCTACGGCTCCGACACCACACGCACGGTCCACGTCGGCGAACCGACCCGGGAGGAACGGCGGGTGCACGCGGTCGTCCGGGCCGCACAGCAGGCGGCCTTCGAGGCGGTACGGCCCGGCGCACCCTGCCGGGAGATCGACCGGGTGGCCCGCACGGTGATCGAGGACGCCGGCTACGGCGACCGTTTCGTGCACCGCACCGGGCACGGCATCGGCGTCACCACCCGCGAACCGCCGTATCTGGCCGAGGGCGAGGACGAGCCGCTGGTCACCGGTATGTGCTTCTCCATCGAACCCGGGATCTACCTGCCCGACCGTTTCGGGGTGCGCATCGAGGACGTCGTGACGTGCACCGAGGAGGCCGGGCGCCGGCTCAACACGACCCCGCACGACCTGGCGATCGTGTCCTGAGCGGTCGTCGGGCCCGCCCGGTGTCCACGACCGGGGCTCACGCCATCCAGAAGAAGACCGCCGTCATGCGCTTCTCCTCCAGTGTGGTCCCGCAGTAACCGGTCGCGCTGTGCACGAGGTTGGCGCTGTACAGGAGCAGCCGGTTGTGGCGGTGCGGCACCCGTACGTCCTCCTCGAAGGCGTCGGCGGACACGAACCGGGTGCCGAGCGCGTCGACGAGGTTGTTGTGCGGGGCCTGGACGACGTTGCCGCCGAGCCGTCCGCCGGGCAGTGACTGCCGGTAGAAGCTCGTCCCGCAGTCCTTGGGCACCGACGGGTTGAGGTAGAGCACGGCGGCGTACCGGCATAGGGCCCGTGAGTCGGTGTGCGGCCGGGGCTCGCTCTCGCCCTCGCCGACGACCTGCACGCAGTTGTGGTTGAGCGTTCCGCCGCCGGGCGCCTGCTGCACCCACAGCCGGCCGGCCCCGGTCGCCTGGCGCACCAGCCGCTCCACGCGCCCCAGTTCGGCCTCGTCGAGGCCCGGCATGGCCCGCAGTCCCGGCCAGCTCTCGGGTTTGTGGGGGTGGCCCTCGATCCAGTCGTCCTTGGCGAGGCACCGCTCGCGGACGGCGTCCGGATCGGACAGGACGTCGTCCAGGACCCAGTAGTCGCGCCCCTTGGTGGGCTTGCGGTAGGGCAGGACGGGGAGAGAGGGGAGGGAGGGGAGAGAGGGGAGGGCGGGACGGCCCGGGGGGAGTCGGTGGGGCTGTGGGGGCATGCGGCCGAATGTAGGACGGGGGATCGTCTCGACTCTCCCGCAGCGCGGTCAACGTTCCGTCAACTCGGGCGCACGTCAGGCGACTTATGCGCCCTTTGACCGCCGGCGCCGGACGGCCGCACCGGGCCCGGCTGAGGTCCTCGTCACACCATCCGGCCTCACTCTTTACCAATTCAAAAGGTTTCCGGTGGCGCCGCCTCCGTATTTCCCTGCGTCCGACCCGCTCCACGGCGGGACCGCCACGAGGCAGGAGGCATGGTGCGCTTTTCGCGGAACGCGACGGGAACGATCTTCGTGGGCGGTGCCTTGGGCCTGACCCTCGCCGCGCTCGCCTATCCGTCGATGCTGGGCCTCAGTACGGTCTCGAGCGCGCCGGACCGGATCATCGCCCAGACGCAGTGGGGGCCGCTGACGGAGTCCGACCGCGACTTCGTGGTCAAGGTGCGCGCGGCCGGCCTGTGGGAGTACCCGGTGGGCCAGATCGGCCTGCAGAAGGGGACCACCAAGGGGGTCCTCACGGCGAGCCGGCACCTGATCGACGGGCACGCCGGGCTGGACGCCACCTGTCGCAAGATCGCCCCCATGCTGAACATCACGCTCCCCAACGTGGCGAGCCCGCAGCAGCAGGGCTTCGTGTCGCAGTTGAGCGCGGACACCGGCAAGCAGTTCGACATCGACTTCGCCAACATCCTGCGCGTCACGCACGGGTCGATCTTCAACGGGATCGCGAAGATCCGTTCCACCACCAAGAACTCCCTGGTGCGGGCGCTGGCCGACCAGGCCAACCAGACCGTTCTGGACCACATGACGGTCATGGAGAAGACCGGTCTGGTCAACTTCGACCAGGCGCTCTTCACGCAGACCACCCCGCCGAAGCTGCCCAAGTCGGACCTGACGCCGCCGGTCCCGCCGGCCGGTCAGCCGGAGGTCGTCCTCACCCCGCCGGCGAACAGCACCTCGACCCCGCAGCCGCTGCCGACCGTGGGGTGACGGCCGGTCCCCGCGGGCCCCGGCTAACCGCCGAGCCACACGGTCGTGTCCGGGCCCAGGAGGCCGCCCTCCAGCGGCCCGCTGGCCAGCAGCACCTCCCCGGCCGGCAGCGGGACCGCCTCGTCCGACAGGTTCGCCGCACAGCGCCAGCCCTCGTGCCGGGCGAACCGCAGGAGTCCGGGCGGGGCGTCGTCCGCCCAGGTCAGCGTCTCCCCACCGAGCAGCTTGCGGCGCAGCTTCAGGGCCGTGCGGTAGAGCTCCAGCGTCGAGCCCTCGACCCCGTCCTGGGCCTCGACGGCGTACGCCGCGAAGCTCTCCGGCTGCGGCAGCCAGGCGGCGCCCGCCCCGAAGCCGTACGACGGCCCCGTGCGCGTCCACGGCAGCGGCACCCGGCAGCCGTCGCGCCCCTTGCGGACCCGGCCCGTCTGCTCCCAGATCGGGTCCTGGAGGACCTCGACGGGCAGGTCGGCGACCTCGGGCAGACCGAGTTCCTCGCCCTGGTAGACGTACGCCGATCCGGGCAGCGCCAGCATCAGCAGGGTGGCCGCGCGGGCCCGGCGCAGGCCCGCCACCGGGTCGACGGCGGGGGCGTGGCCGCCGGACAGCAGCCAGGCGTTGTCGTCGGTGCCCGGCGGGAGCATCAGACGGGAGGCGTGCCGGACGACGTCGTGGTTGGACAGGACCCAGGTGGCCGACGCCCCGGCCGACGCGGCCGTGGCCAGCGAGTCGGTGATCACCTGGCGCAGTTCGGCCGCGTCCCAGCCCGCCTGGAGGTACTCGAAGTTGAAGGCCTGGCCGAGTTCGTCGGGCCGGGCGTACAGCGCGCGCCGGGCGCCCGGCACCCATGCCTCGGCGACCGCGGCGCGGGGCGGGCGGTAGGTGTCGAAGACGGTCCGCCAGTCGCGGTAGATCTCGTGCACCTCGTCCCGGTCGTAGAAGGGGTGCGTGCCGGGCGGGAGGGTGGCGAGCGCGGCCTCGCCGGCGCTCTCCGCGGCGGCGAGGTCGCGCAGCGGCTCGCCGAGGTCCTTGGCCAGGGCGTGCGCGACGTCGACGCGGAAGCCGTCGACCCCGCGGTCGGACCAGAACCGCAGGGTGGTCCGGAAGTCGGCGCGGATCTCCTCGTTGTCCCAGTTCAGGTCGGGCTGCTGGGGGGCGAACAGGTGCAGGTACCACTGTCCGTCCGGCACCCGGCGCCAGGCGCTGCCGCCGAACACGGACTGCCAGTTCGTGGGCGGCAGCTCACCGTGCGTGCCGCGGCCGTCGCGGAAGACGTACCGGTCGCGGGCGGCGGAGCCGGGCCCGGCCCGCAGGGCCTCCTGGAACCAGGCGTGCTGGTGCGAGGTGTGGTTCGGCACCAGGTCGACGATCACCTTCAGGCCCAGCCGGTGGGCCTCGGCGCCCATCGCGGCGAAGTCGTCGAGGGTGCCCAGGCGCGGGTCGACGTCGCGGTGGTCGGCGACGTCGTAGCCGCCGTCGGCGAGCTCCGAGGGGTAGAAGGGGCTGAGCCACAGCGCGTCGACGCCGAGCGCGGCAAGGTGGGTCAGGCGCCCGGTGACACCCCGGAGGTCGCCGAGCCCGTCGCCGTCGGCGTCGGCGAAGCTGCGCGGGTAGACCTGGTAGACGACGGCCTGCCGCCACCAGTCGGGGTCCTTGCCGGAGAGGTCGGGCGTGGTGCGAACGGTCACGCGTGTTCCTCCGTGCCGGGTAGGGGCGGATGCCGGGCGGGCGATATCAAGAATCCTGTCCACTTGGCCGGAAAAGTGAACATCCGGCCTGCCTCCCCACTGCCCGGAGCGAGCTGTTCCCTATGTGGGGGAATGGTGATGGCCGGCTCAACCCCCTTTGTGTCGGCGCAGGTTGACAGCCCTGAGCCGGGAGATCCACGATGTCCGCACGCTGTGGCGCATGTGACCTATGAGCCCAGTGTTTCTTCGGGTTATTCACCCCCCGCACACGCCAAGATGGGATACGCATGTCCATAGCGAGACGTGTCACCGTGCGCCGCCTGCTGGGGACGGGCGCCGCGACGCTCGCCCTCTGTACCGCCTCCGTCGCCGCCGCCTCCGGCGCCTTCGCCACCGGCACGCCCGGCGGTGACGGCTGGAGGTCCGCCGACGGCTACCGGCCGGGTTCGGGCGCGGGCACGATCACGGAGACCGACCGCTGCCAGTTCTCGCTGGACGGCTCGAACTTCTACGACTCCGTGAAGGTCGACGACCAGAACCTGCGGCCCACCGACGACGGCAAGGTCCACATCAAGGTCCGTACCGCCGGGGACGCCACCACCTGCACCGCCTCCCTGGCGTCCTACCTCGCCCACGGGTCCAGCTTCCGCACCTCCGGCGAACAGGTCTTCGTCGACTTCGACAGCGTGACGGTCGAGCCGGGCCGGACCGAGTCCCTCGACATCGCCGTGCCGGACGCGGGCTGCTTCGCGCAGATCGACCTGTACCGGGGCGCGGTGAAGTTCGACGGCCAACTCGACGCGAAGGACGGCTTCGACCACGGCGACCTGCCCAAGGGCCCCGACCACCCGGTCATCAAGGACAAGCTGATCGCGGCCTGGAACGGCGGCACGAAGGACTGCACGACGGCCCCGTCCCAGACGCCGTCCACGCCGACGCCGACCCCGGCGGCCCCGGGATCCTCCGAGCCCTCGCAGCCCGCGCGGGAGTCCACGCCGCCGGCCGACGAGACGCCGTCGAGCGGGGGCGACACCCCGGTGCCCGCCACCACCGCGCCGGCCACCACGCCCGACGGTGGCGGCGGTGACCTCGCCGAGACCGGTGCGAGCAGCACGACGGGGCCGATCGCGATCGGGGCGGCGGTCCTGCTCGCCGGCGGCGCGGGTCTGGTGATCGCGACGCGTCGGCGTCGGAGCACGGGTGCGTGAACCCTTCCAGGGGGCTCGGCCCCCTGGACCCCGGCTCCTCGGACGCGGGAGGGGCTGAAGGTCACGCGCGCGGCTGAGAACTAGGGGGCGGCCTGGTCGAGCAGGGTGGCGACTGTCGCGTCGACCAGCCGGTAGCGCACGATCCGGCCCTCCTTCTCGCCCTCGACGACCCCCGCCGCCCGCAGCAGCCTGAGCGCCTGCGAGACGGCGGGGTCGTTCATCCCCGTCGCGATCGCGAGGTCGGACACGGCGAGCGGTCCGGTGCGGTGCAGGGCCAGCAGCAGGGCGAGCCGCCGGGGCTCCCCGAGCAGCGCGAAGCGGTCGGCCCAGGCGCGGACATGGCCGGGTTCACCGATGGCGGCGATGGCGTCGCACACCCGGTGGCCGTCGATGGTGCGCCGGTCCGCGCGGTCGGCCGGGACGAGATGCATGGCGCCATCCTCGCAGGCCCGCCATGTGATCTTCCATACCTGCGCAGGTGCGCAGCTATGCAGCGGAGCGCCCGCCGCCCTACGGTGGTCGGGCCGTGGTGCTCGGGAATCCGGTGACGACCCCTCAAAGGTCCATGCCGGAGCGGCCCTCGCCACTGTGATCGGGGAGTTTCCGGCCCACCGTCCCGCGAGGGACAGCCACTGGTCGCCGCAGGGTGACCGGGAAGGCGGGCCGGCGGCGCAGACCCTCCTACGCTCCCGGCTTCGGTCGGGCGGGAGGTACCCGTAAGCCAGGAGACCGGCCACGGCATCTCACGAAGTGATCCACGAGGTGCTGGAGCGTGACCGCATGACCCTGCCCGAGCCTGCCCAGGCGTCCGGACCCGCGTCCTTCAGGTGGCGCCGGGAGGACACCGTCAAGACCGCCGGCCTGCTGACGGCCGTGGCCGTCCTGCACGTCGTCGCCTTCGGGATCCTGTTCCTGCTGGTGGTGCCGGAGCACTACGAGGTCGGCACCAGGGCGTTCGGCGTCGGCCTCGGCGTCACCGCCTACACCCTCGGCATGCGGCACGCCTTCGACGCCGACCACATCGCCGCCATCGACAACACCACCCGCAAGCTGATGGCCGACGGCAAGCGGCCGGTGTCGGTGGGCTTCTGGTTCGCGCTCGGCCACTCCAGCGTGGTGGTCCTGCTCGCCGCGCTGATCGCGGGCGGCACCCAGCTCGCCGGCCGGGTCATGAACGAGGGCTCGCGCACCCACCAGGCCCTCGGCTTCATGGGGACGACGATCTCGGGGACGTTCCTCTACCTGATCGCCGCCCTCAACCTGGTCGCCCTGCTCGGCATCCTGAAGGTCTTCAGGGCGATGCGCGCGGGCACCTACGACGAGCGGGAGCTCGAACAGCACCTGGATTCGCGGGGGTTCATGAACCGCATCCTGGGCCGGCTCACCAGATCCATCACCCGCCCCGGGCAGATGTTCCCGCTCGGTTTCCTCTTCGGTCTGGGCTTCGACACCGCCACCGAGGTCACGCTGATGGTGATGGCCGGCTCGGGCGCGGCGGCCGGCCTGCCCTGGTACGCGATCCTGTGCCTGCCGCTGCTGTTCGCCGCCGGAATGAGCCTGTTCGACACCCTCGACGGCACCTTCATGAACTTCGCCTACCAGTGGGCCTTCTCCAACCCCGTGCGCAAGGTGTTCTACAACCTGACCATCACCGGGCTGTCCATCGCCGTCGCGTTCTTCATCGGCACCATCGAACTGGTCGGCGTCCTGCACGAGAAGCTCGACCTGCGCGACGACCTCAGCGGCTGGATCGCCGGCCTCGACCTGGACAACGTCGGCTACGTCATCGTCGGCCTGTTCGTCGTGGTGTGGGCGGCGGCCGTGACGTACTGGAAGGTCGCCAAGGTGGAGCAGCGCTGGGCGGTACGGCCGGCGGACGGCAGCTGAGCCCGGCCGGGCCGCCCCGGTCGTGGCCTACGGGCCCTCGACCGTCGTCAGCCACAGCTTCACGTACCGCTCCACGTCCACGCCGAGGCCGACGTCCACCAGGGTCTGTTCCCGTACGCCCTCGTGGATCTCGGACTCGCCGGGGCGCGGACGGCGGTCGACGAGGGTCTGGCCGCGGGTCGGGCCCGGGGCCAGCGCGACCTCCACCGGCAGGCGTTCGGTGGTCAGCCCCGCCGGGTCGACGACGGCGCACACCGCGCCCGCGTCGCCGAGACCACCCGTCGGGGTGGGGTCGCCGGAGGTGGCCGGGTCGCGGTGGGCGAGCAGCTCACCGGCCAGCCGCAGCCGGGGTTCGGCGCTCGCGCGCAGCCGCTGCACGTCCCCGGCCGGGACCAGGACCCGCTGGAACACGTCGAGGCCGTACATGGTGATCGGCACCCCCGCGGTGAGCAGGACGGCGGCCGCCTCCGGGTCGTGCCACACGTTGAACTCGGCGACCGGGGTGGCGTTCCCGGTCGCGACCGCGCCACCCATGAACACGATCCGCTCGATGTTGCGCACCACCTCCGGATGCGTCCTGAGCAGCAGCGCGATGTTCGTCAGCGGGGCCGTCGGGATGAGGGTGACCGGACGCGGGCAGGCGAGGATCTCGCGGCGCAGCAGCGTCACCGCGTCCACGTCCACCGGCACGCGGGTCGGCGCGGGCAGCCCGAGGTCGCCCATGCCGTCCTGCCCGTGCACGTGCCGGGCCGTGCGCACCGGCTCGATCAGCGGGCGCTCGGCGCCTCGCGCGACCGGGATGCCGGGGGCGCCTGCCTGCTCCAGCACGGTCAGGGTGTTGCGTACGACGCCGTCCACGTCGGTGTTCCCGGCCACGCAGGTGATCGCCCGCACGTCGAGTCCGGGGTGGCGGACGGCGAACAGCAGGGCGAGGGCGTCGTCGACACCGGTGTCGCAGTCGATGATCACCGGGATGGGCTGACCGTTCACGGCGGGGCTCCTGTTCCTACGACCGTCCCAGCACGGGCTCTACGGGAGCGACCTTACGCAGCCCGGCGGGCTCCCCGTGGTCCGCGCGGGGGCGCGGGCGGGCGTCCGGGCCGGGCGGGGGCCCGCGCCGGTAACCCGGACGGACCGTCGCGCTGGTGGCGGAAGCGGCGCGGTGGTGCTGTGGGAACACCCGTACCGGATCTTCGCCGCGCGCAGGAGGCCCCCGATGACCCGTCCGCAGGAGGCCCCTCGATGACCCGCCCCCCGGCCCGCCGTCTCCTCGTGGGCGCCTCGGCCCTGTGCCTCGCCGGTCTGCCGGTGCTCACCGCCTGCTCGGCGGGGGCCACCGCCCCGCCCACGGCCCGCCGCTCCCCCGCCGCCTCGCCCTCCCCGTCCGCCGCCGCGCTCACCACGGCGCAGGCCGAGGCCGCGCTGGTCACCGCCGCGGATCTGGGGGAGCCCTGGGAGCCGACGCAGGGCGCCGCGACCTGGCGGGACACGCTGCTCAAGGCGAAGGCCGACCCGCCCGACTGCGGGCGGCTGCTCGACGCCGTCTACACCGAGGAGGTGTTCGGCCCCGAGACCGCCGTCCACGCGGTCGCCGGCC
Organism: Streptomyces sp. NPDC005574; assembly: GCF_040605435.1. Lineage (NCBI taxonomy): Bacteria > Bacillati > Actinomycetota > Actinomycetes > Kitasatosporales > Streptomycetaceae > Streptomyces > Streptomyces sp. NPDC005574. Next base: position 320,228 of record NZ_JBEXCW010000001.1, on the reverse strand, counting down.
TCGACGACGCCATGGACCAGGCCCAGTTGCGCTACCAGGTCCTCGCCCACGACCCGGCGGACGTGGACCGCACCCTGGCCTGGCTGCGCTCGCTGCCGGGCAGGTGCGGGCAGTTCACGGCCGCGTCGGCCGGGGGTGCCGTGCAGGGGGCGCGGGTGGCCGACGCGGCGCTGCCGGCCGTCGGGGACGCCCGGGAGGGTCTGCGGATCACGCTGGCCGGCGAGAGCGCCGACGGCGAGCCGACCACCCTCACCGTGGACCTGGCCGCCGTCCGGGTCGGCGACGACGTGATCGTCCTGACCAACGGCGGCCTCGGCAACGTCTCGGCGGACGTCACGGCGGCGGTCGTACAACTGGGGGCGCAGCGGCTGACGGACGTCCGCAGACAGGCCCGGCTGGAGGTGTGAGCCGCGGCGGGGCGGCTCAGGGACGCCCCGCTGCCCGCTGGAACAGGGCCGCCGGTTCCATGGTGCGCTCGGCCAGCCGGCGGGCCACCGCGGTGAGAGTGGTCCCCGTGTTCTCCGCGTGGCGGCGCAGGATGTCCAGCGCCTCGCCGAGGGAGACGTCCGCGTACTCCGCCAGCAGGCCCTTGGCGAGTTCGACGGTCGCCTTCGCCGAGACCGCCGCCTGGAGGGACGTCAGCAGGTCCTGCGGGCGCCGGGACTCGGCGGGCCAGTGGGTCAGGGTGAGCGCGACGATGTCGCTCAGGCCCTGCGCCACGGCGAGGTCGCTGTCCGGCAGGGCCTCGCGGCGCCGGTTGGCGAGGGTCACCGCGCCGATCGCCGTCCCGTCCAGCCGCAGCGGCAGGGCGTGCACGGTGAGACAGCCGGACTCCAGGGCGTGGGCGGTGTACGCGGGCCAGCGGCCGTCGGCCCGCAGGTCGTCGGCGGTGACCTGCTCGCCGGTGCGGTAGCAGTCGACGGAGGGTCCCTCGTCGCGCCGCACCTGGAGCACGTCCAGGCCGCCCAGGTCGTCGGCGGAGGCGGCCATCGTGCGCAGCCGGCCGCGCGCGTCGGCCATCACCACGCCCACCGCGTCCACCTCCAGCAGGGCCACGCAGTGGTCGCCGAGCCGGGCGAACAGGTCGAGCGGGTCGAAGTACGCGCCGAGCGTGTCCGCCAGGTCCACGAAGGCGCGGGTGAGCCGCAGTTCCCGGTTCATCCGAGCCTCCTCGCACCGTCACGCCGCACGTGAGCCGGTCGTCCGGTGGTCTCCCGCCCGGTCCCTTCCCAGCCGGTCGGTTCCCGGCCGGTGGTTCCTTGCCCGGCCGGAGCGTGCCTAGTCACGGTCGAACCTCTTCCTGTGCGAGACCACATCGCGCGCCAGCTCCAGGGCGGTCCGGTTGTGCGCGAAGGCGTGGGCGCGCAGCAGCGCCAGCGCCTCGTCCGCGCCGATGCCCGACTGCACCATGATCATTCCCACGGCCTGGTAGACCTCGTCGTGATCGGTGGCCAGACCGCTCAGCCACGCCTCCTCCCCCTCCGCGCCGTTCTCCGCCCCCTGCGGGAGCGCCATCAGGGCCATCGTCATGATGCTCGACACCAGGAGCGCGGTGCGCAGTTCGGGATGGCTGAGGCCGCCGGGCGTGGCCCGGTACAGGTCGAGCGTGCCCACGCACACGGCGTCGTTGCCCAGCGGGATGGAGTACACCGCCTGCACGCCGACGGCCGTCGCCTGCTGGGCGAAGACCGGCCAGCGGCGGGCGTCCCGGCCGTTGGTCAGGTCGGAGGCGAGAACGGGGGCGCCGATCGCGGCGGCGTACGTGCAGGGACCGTCACCCAGCGTGGCCTGGACGTCCGACAGATGCGCGGCCTGGTCGTCGCTCGCGCTCAGCTGGATGGGCATGCCGTCGGCGCGCAGCGAGACGCTCGCGCCCACCACCGGCAGCAGCTCGACCGCCACCACGCACAGCCGGCCGGGCATCTCCGCGGGGCCTGCGCCCCGCACCCCCTCCGCGATGACGTCGGCGGCCCGCAGCCGGGCGCGCTCACCGGCGTTCTCCCGGTCCGGCGGGCCGGGGCCGCCACCGCCCGGTACGCCGGGCGGGCCGGAGTCGTCGCCGGGGGAACCGTAGCGGTCGTCCCTGGGCCGCACGGCCACCGCCTCCTTCGATCAGCGCGGCCATCATCGTCCGTGAACTCCCGCAGCGCCCTCATCTGAGCTGGGAGCACGACTCGTGGCGGGCCGCCCAGGGGCCCCACCCGACTACCCGTCCCCCCACCCCCGAAACCGCGTCCGCCACAGCCGCGGCGAACGGACTCCGCGGCTACGGGGAGCGCCGAACGGGGATCGCCGATGGCACCGCGCCCGGGGGCCGGGGGGGGCGCGGTTCGAGCGGCGGCCCGGGGGTGCCCGGCGGCGGGGACTCCCGCGACCCGCCCCGGCCGTCGGCCGTCCCCGTCCTCACAGCGGGGGCTGGGCCGGGGCCGGGCCGAGGGTGGTGGTGCCGGGGGCCGTGCGGTGGCCGAGGCCCGTGCGGTAGGCGTCCAGGGCGGCCTCCACCCGGCCGGTGCGGCGCAGCAGGTCGCCGAGCAGCCGGCACAGGTCGGCCAGGTCGCCGACGGCGCCCGCCCGCTCCAGGAGGCTCAGCGCCCGTACGTAGTGCTCCTCGGCGGCCTCGGTGTCGCGGGCGTCCTCGGCGATGATGCCCAGGAGCCGGTGCGCGGCGGCGGAGTGCAGGGCGCCGCGCTCGGGGCTGAAGTCGCTGAGGACGTGCCGCAGCAGTTCGGCGGCCTCCTCGGACTTGCCGCGCCGGCGCAGCACGTCGGCCAGTTCCACGGCGACCTGGCTGGAGTAGAGGGAGGCCCGCTTGGCGGAGAGCATCGTGAGGGCCTCGCGCATCTCCGCCTCGGCGCGCTCCAGTTCGCCGTTCTGCGCGTACACGTACCCGCGCATCCAGTGGCAGTTGGCGAGCTCGGTCCGGATCTGGAGCTGCCGGTACAGCTCGGACGCCTTGGCCAGCGAGACGTCGGCCTCCGCGAGGCGGCCCTCGGCGAGCAGGGTGCGGGCCACGGACCGGTGCATCCGGGCGACCAGCGCCGGGTCGCCGGACTGCGGGGCGAGCGCGAGGGCGAACTCCGCGGCCTGGGCGGCGCGGGCGTGGGCGCCCATGTCCATGTAGGGCCCGATGACGCTGGCGTAGAGCAGGAGCAGCGCGTCGGGATCGTGCAGGCCGCCGCGGTTGAGCTCGTCGAGGGTGGACTCCAACAGGTAGACGGCGTACCGCAGTTCACCGGCCAGGTAGTGGGAGACGGCGCGTCCGCGCAGGGCCGGGACCCGGGCGGGCAGCGGGGCGTCGGCGAGGACCTGTTCGGCCTGCTCGAAGTACTCCCGCCCGGCGTCGAGTTCACCGGTGTCGAGCCCGCACTCGCCGAGCCCGAGCAGCGCGGCCGCCTGCACCTCGACGATCCCGTGCGTCCGGGCCTCGCCGAGCAGCGCCGCGTACTGCTCCGCCGCCTCCTGCGCCTCTCCGGTGGCGAGCGTGCGCTGCGCCTCGGTCAGCCGCAGCCGCAGTCCGGTGACGAGGTGGGCGGGCCGGCCGGTGGCCAGTTCCTCGAAGGCCACGCCGAGCCGCTCGGCGAGATGGCGCAGCGCCTCGTCGGAGGGCCGCACCCGGCCGGACTCCAGGGTGGAGATGTACGCGGGCGTGTAGGCGGGTTCGGCGAGCTGCCTCTGCGTCAGTCCCCGTTCGACCCGCAACTGCTGCACCCGCCGCCCTATGGTGCCCGGTTCGTCTCGGTCGGACATGGGCCAACTCCCCCTGTGGGTCTTGCCGTTCGGGTTCGAGAGCCCCTAGGTTAAACGGCGTATTAAACGTGCTTAACACAATGTCGCTGTTGTTGCCGTGGGCATTGCCAAGACCGTGGTCACTGCCGTCGCCGTTGTCACTGCCGTTGCCCGTTTGCCGTTGCTGCGAGGTCGCCGTGCTCGAACGCCCCAGCACCACCACGCGATACACGAGGGGGGCCGCCGCCGCCGTGGTGGCCGTCGTGACCCTGGTACTGGCCGCGAACGCGGGCCCGACGAGAGCGGCGGACGAGAACTCGCCGCACCATCGGGCGCGGGTCGAGCGGGCCGAGCGGATCGGGCAGTCCGGCGACGGCCTCCCCGGCCCCACCGGCACCTCCTCCGCCACCCGCCGCTGACGTGACGCCATCGTAGCCATGGCGCGACCCCGCGGTCCCGGCCATGGACGGGCTCGTCCCGCCCGGCGCGGACGCCCCGCGTACGCTGCCCCCGTGACCTCTCCCGCCGCCCGCACCGCGCTGGACCTCACCGCCGGCCTCCCGGTCCCCGCCCTGGAGGACTTCTACCGCGACCTGCACCGCCATCCCGAACTGTCCCTCGGTGAGTACCGCACCGCCGGAAAACTCGCCGAACGCCTGCGCGCCGCCGGGTACGAGACCACGGACGGCATCGGCGGCACCGGCGTCGCCGGGGTGCTGCGCAACGGTGACGGGCCGGTCGTGCTGCTGCGCGCCGACATGGACGCGCTGCCCGTCCAGGAGGAGACCGGGCTGCCGTACGCCTCGCTGACGCCCGGGCTGATGCACGCCTGCGGACACGACCTGCACGTGACCTGGCTGGCGGGCGCGGCGGACGCGCTGGCCGCCGGACGCGACGCCTGGTCGGGCACGCTGGTGCTGGTGGGGCAGCCCGCCGAGGAGACCGGGCGGGGAGCCGCCCGCATGGTCGCCGACGGGCTGTACGAACGGGTCCCGCGCCCCGACGTACTGCTCGGCCAGCACGCCGTGCCCGGTCCCGCCGGGCTGTACGGCCACACACCGGGCCTGATCCTCTCCGCCTCCACCGACATCGAGATCCTGGTGCACGGGGTGGGCGGGCACGGCTCCCGGCCTGAGTCGGTGGTCGACCCGGTGGTGACGGCCGCGTTCCTGGTGACCCGGCTGCAGACCGTCGTCTCGCGCGAGATCGCCGCCGGTGAGGCGGCCGTGCTGACCGTCGGCCGCATCGAGGCGGGTGCACGGCCCAACATCATCCCCGGCGAGGCACGTGTCTGGCTGAACATCCGCACCCGGTCGGAGGCGGTCCGCGCGCGCATGATCGCGGCGGTACGGCGGATCGCGGCGGGCGAGTGCGCGGCGGCCGGCTGTCCGCGCGAGCCGGAGATCCTGGTCGGCGACTCCTTCCCGCTCACCGTCAACGACCCGGAGACCGACCGGCGGGTGGCCGCCGTGCACGGCGAGGTGTTCGGCGCCGGCACGGTCCTCGACCCGGGCCCGGCGATGGCCAGCGAGGACTTCTCGCACCTGGCCGAGGGAGGGCTGCCGTACTCCTACTGGTTCGTGACCAGCACCCCGGCCCAGGTGTGGGACGCGGCGCCCGGCGAGGACCTGGGGGAGAAGCTCGCCGCGGTCCCCGGCAACCACAGCCCCCACTTCGCCCCCGACCTGTCGACGGTGGCGCCGGGCGTGCGGACGCTGGTGTCGGGCGCGCTGGCGTACCTGACCGGCTGATCGACCCGGCACCCGTCCCGCTGATCGGGCCCCGCGTGCGGCCGACCGACCGGCCCAGCGCCCTGCCGACCAACCGTGCGTGCGCCCCGACCGACCAGCCCGGCGCCAGTCCGGCTGATCGGGCCCCGCGTGCGCCCGACCCGACCAGCCCAGCGCCCTGCCGACCAACCCTGCTCAGCGCCCGGCCGGTCAGCCCTGCCCCCAGCCGACACGACCAGCCCTGCCCCCAGCCCACCGACCGGCTCCGCGCACCGGCCGACCGGTCAGCCCTGGGTCTGGAGTTGCCGTAGCTGACGCCGTACGTGGTCCAGCGCCCCCTGTCTGCGGCCCGGCACCCGCAGGCGCAACTCGGCCAGTGCGAGGCCGAGTTCGCGGGCCCGGGCCGGGTCGCCGATCAGCCCCCACTGGTGGTGGGCCCGGTCCACGGCCGTCTCCACACCGGGCGCGTCCGGCGCCTGCCCCGCCGACAGCCGCGCGGTGGCCACCGCGAGCCAGGCGCGGCAGCTGCGCGCCGGGTCCCCGGCGAGCATCGCGAGGTCCGCGCGGACCTCGGTCCAGTGCAGGGCCTCCTCGGAGGCAGGACCGTGGGCGTGCGCGGCGGCCTGCTCGTGGTGCGCGGCCAGGGCGTCGGCGTCGGTGTGCCGCTCCGCGGCGACCGCGGCGGAGATGGCCGCGTGCGGATCGGTGTCCCGCGGGCCGTCCGCCGCCGGCGTGCGCGGGGCCGGTGCCCGGTGCGGGGCCGCGGGCGCCCGCGCGGGTCCGGCGGCGAAGCCTCCGGCGGCGGACGGCGCCGTCAGCACCAGGTCCGCGTAGCCCTCCACGCCGAGCCGTGCCGAGGCGTGCTCGTGGAGTTGCTCCAGCGGCGGCCGGTGCCCGCTGCGCAGGATCGTCGCGACCGCCTTCATGTACGAGGGGACCGCCACCGTGCGCCGGGCGGGCGGCGGCCCGATCCGCCCGTAGACCGCGTTGCCGCGGCCCGAGTCGAGCGGGTTGGCGCGCAGCCACTCCCAGGTCTCCGGGTCGGCGCGCAGATCGAGGAACAGCGTGGTGGTGCCCGGGGACCGCAGCCGCAGTTCCTCCCGGACCCAGTGCCAGGGCAGCGCGGTGTAGCGGACCGAGGCCGGTGTGGTGCGGGCCAGCGCGAGGTGCGGCAGCCGCTGGCGCCGGTCGAGCTGGAGCTGCCCGGTGACGAAGACGGTCAGCGGGCCGGGGGCCGCCGCGGCCGCCCGCAACCGGGTCAGGACGGCCTGCGGCTCCAGCGGGTCGACGAGTTCGACGACGTTCGCGGTGTCGGTGCCGGACAGCACGGCCGGCGGGACCGCGGCGAGGACGGGGAGCACGGACGCCGCGTCCACCAGACACCCCTTGCCCGCCGGTGAGGCGGCGAGCAGCAGCACGGTCCCGGGCATCGGTCCCTCCCCATCCCCCGTCGATCACGTATGGCAGCACCGTAACGGGTGCGGCTGCAAAGCAGGGTGCCAGCACGGAGAAGCCCCCCACTCGGCCCCGCCCCGCCCACCGGTTCGACCACTGGTGCGGCTTTGGTTCGGTCCGGCGGGCGGCTACGGGCCTCGGGAGTGGGGCAGTTGGGGTGCGGGATGCGGGTCGGCCGCCGGGCGGGGCTCGCTCCTGCGGACCGCGAAGACCGTGGTGTCGTCGCCGAGGCGGCCGGCGCAGTGCCGGAGGGTGCCGTCCCGGACGAGGGCGACCAGGCGGTCCGGCGCTGCGGTGCGGGCGTCGGCGGCGACGGCCTCGGCGACCCGGTCGGCCAGGGCGTAGAAGCGGCCGTCGCCGTCCCGCGCCTCGGTCACGCCGTCCGTGGTCAGCAGCAGCGTGTCGCCCGGGGCGAGGGGGACCCGCAGGGTGGGCGGCGTCCGGAGCGAGCCGGTCAGATCGCCGAGGCCGAGGGGGAGTCCGTCACCGGCGGGCAGGGCGCGGACCCCTCCGGCGCCGACCCGCAGCGGCGGCTCGTGGCCGAAGTTGACGATCTCGACGTGGTCGGCGGCGCGGGCCTCCGGTACGGGGAAGCCCAGCAGGAGGGCGGTGGCGAAGCGGTCGCCGTCGTCGCGGCCGAGAGCGGTGCAGTGCAGGCCGTGCCGCCGCATCCGGATCTCCAGCCGCCGGGCGACGGTCCCCAGTTCCGCCTCGTGGTAGGCCGCCTCGCGGAAGGTGCCGAGCAGCGCGGCCGCCGCCTCCACAGCGCCGAGGCCCTTGCCCTGGACGTCGCCGACGAGGACGCGGGTGCCGTGCGGGCCGGGCTGGATGTCGTAGAAGTCGCCGCCGACCCGGGCCTCGCTGTCCGCGGCGAGGTACACGGCCGCGTGGTCGAGGCCGCCCCAGCCGGGCGGCAGGGGGCGCAGCACGGTACGGCGGGTGGTCTCGGCGATGTCCCGCATGTGCAGCAGCCGGCGCTCGCCGCGCAGGCGGACCACGCAGGCGAGGACGGCCAGGACGCCGCCCACGGCGACCAGGATGAAGTCGGGCAGGCCGGTCTGGTACTGGTTCGGCCAGGCGCTGTCGGCGAGGACGTACGTGACGAGCGCGAGCACGGCGAAGGCGGCCGTGCCCCACACCCCGCAGATCGCGGCGGCGATGCCGGGCACCAGCACGATCCAGGTGATGGTGCGGAACTCTCCGCCGGTGTCGAGGTCGATCAGGGCGATACCGCACAGCAGCAGCAGCGGCGGCACCCAGGCGACACTGCGGCCCCTGACCCGCAGCAGTTGCTGGCCGGCCACCCGGGCGTCCGCGCGGGCCCTGCGCGGCAGCCGGGCGACGAGCCCGCGGCGCCCGTCGTCACCGGCGGGCCCCGCGCGGCGACCGCTCACGAGGCCGGGCCCGGGCGCGCGGCCGGCGTCGGACGGCCGCGTACCGCGACGTCTTCGGTGACCGCCTGTGCCGCCTCTCCTCGGGTGCCGGGCGCGCCGGGGCGTACGGGCTTCATGATCCCCAGCGAATCACGGGCCGGGACGGCTCGCACCCGGGCGGAAACACCGTGTCCGCCGACTTGCCAGGGCCTGCCGCCAGGTGTGCTCTGGAAGACGGGGGCGAGGAGAGAGGAGTGCTCTCATGGCTCATGCGGCACCCAGGTCCCGCGGGGCGACCCGGCAGATCCGTCCGATCCGGACGCCCGACATCTTCGACGAGCGGGTCCACCGGGCGGCGGAGGTGGGCGTGCCCGTCGTCCTCGGACTCGTCTACGGCTACTGGGCCGCGGCCAACCGGCGCGGCGGCGGGCCCGTCACCGGCTGGAACATCCTGTTCGGCTTCGTCACGGCGCTCGCGTTCATCGTGCTGTGCCTCGCGGTGGCGCGGTGGGCCCCGCTGCTCAAGCGCGAACTGCACTCGCTGACGAAGTCGGCCTTCGCCGGCGCGTCCGTGGGCTTCCTCTACAACCAGAGCGGCGAGAGCGTGCTGCGGTCGGTGGCGCTGGGAGCGGTGGTCACCGCGGGCGTCTTCGGCGTCTTCTTCTACCGCTACTACACACGCGAGGACGGAGCGGGCAACCGCATCCGCTGACCGGCTCTCAGGAACGCCTCACCGGCCGTGCCCCTGGGCCGCGCCGGTGGGGCGTTCACGTGTGGGCCCCGGCGGGGTCGGCCGGGGCCCACACGTTTCCCTCATCCCTCCACTCACCAGACGACGGGCAGCGTGCCCCAGCCGTCCGACGAGGCTCCGGACGCCACGGTGAAGTTCCACGAGCCCGAGAAGCTCCAGGAGAAGGAGCCCGAGACGGCCCAGGGCCGGCTCCAGGCGGGGTCGTTGTGGTCGGCGTTGGACCAGGAGCCGTTCTTCCACTGCGGACACGGGTCGGCACAGGGCGCCACCCGCGTGCCGCCGGTGTCCACGAACGCGGCGCTCGCCCAGCCCTGTGCGCCGACGAGCCAGTACCAGTACGGATTGCCCTCGACGCGCTGTCCGCGCACCTTGCACTGGACGCGGTCCTGACTGCCGGGTGCGAGCCGGTCGACGGTCGCCGACCGGGTGGTGGGCTCCGCCCTCACGTGGAGCGCGGTGCCGGAGACGACGGTGCCCGGGACGGAGCCTGATCCGCCGTCACCGTTTCCTTCCGCGTACGACGGTGCGGTCGCGGCCGACGCGGAGGTACCCGCTCCGGCGGCGACGAGACCGCCGCCGGCGAGCAGGGCCGCGGCGACGGCGCGCAGGGCCACAGTGGTGCGCATGAATCGACCTCCTTCTCCCCAGAACCAGGTAACACCCGTTCGGGTGAACCCTCCACCGGAGAGCGGAGTGCCCGGTCGTGCCGGGGGCCGTGGCGGTGACCGCCCGTTCGGCTTGCCGGGTGCGCCCGAATGCAGTACCCCCGCTCGCGCCGGCCGCCGCCCGGACGTTGCCTGACAGCGTGGCACCTCGACCCGCACGAACCCGGAGCGCCCTGTCGGCCGTACTGATCGCCCTGTCCTGCCTGTTGCTGCCGTTCGGCACCCTGGCCGCCTGGGCGGCGTACGGGCTCACCGACACGACCCGCTACGTCACCACGATGGCGCCGCTGGCCACCGACCCGGACGTGCGCGACGCCGTCGTGGACACGGTGGGGGCCGGCATCATGCAGCAGGTGGGCGACCGGCTGGACGCCGGCCCGACGCGCGCCACCGTGCGCCCCTTCGTGCACGACGCGGTGCGCTCCTTCACCCGGACCGAGGCTTTCCGCACGGCGTGGGACGCGGCCAACCGGGCCGTCCACGACGCCGTGCTGCGCGCGCTGCGGGACGAGGACGAGGGCGCCGCCCCGCGCGCGGTGACCGTCGACCTCGCCCCCGTCACCGCCCAGGTCAAGGTCCGACTCGCCTACGACCACATGCCGTTGGCCGGCCGCATCCCGGTCGAGCACACCGAGGTCGCCGTGCTCCCGGCCCAGGACCTGGTCCGGCTCAGGAAGGGATACCACGTGCTCGACGTCGCCGGTTTCTGGCTCCCACTCGCCGCGGCGGCCCTCGCGGTGGCCGGGATCGCCGTCGCCACCTGCCGCCGCCGCGCGGTCACGGCCACCGCGCTCGGCACCGCCCTCGGCGGCGGCCTGCTCGCCCTCGCCGTCCGGGTCGGCCGCAGCCTCACCCTCGCCGACCTGCCCGACGCGGCCCACCAGCCGGCCGCGGGAGCCGTCTACGACGCCCTCACCGCCACCCTGCGCACGGTGTCCTGGCTGCTGGTCGCCCTCGGCCTGGCCGTGGCGCTGGCCGCCTGGCTCAGCGGTCGCTACGGCCACCTCCTCCGGCGTCCGCGGCCCCGGCCGGCCACCGTCGTCCCCCCGGCCCTCACCCCGCAGCACTCGGGCCCGCCACCCCGCGTCTGAGGGAGGATGCGGTCATCCGATCCGTGAGCGGAGGGCCGGGACGTGGACACTGCGACGACGGCCGTACGGGCGCACCCCGGCGGTCCGCGCGGGCGGCGGGCCAAAGTCGGGTGCGCCGTGGCGCTGTTCGCCGGGGTGAGCGCGGTCGTCGGCTGCCGGGCCGCCGACACCGACGGCATCACCCCCGTACCGCAGCTGCTCGCGTTCCTGCCCTGGCTGCTCGTCCCCACCGGCCTCGGGCTGCTCGCCGGGCTGCTGGCCCGCTGGTGGGCCGGGCTGGTGTGGGGAGTGGTGCTGCTCGGTCTCCTCGCGTGGTTCATCGAGCCGTACGGCAGGGCCGGCGAGCCGTCCGGGCCCGCCGTCGCCGAACTGCGCGTGCTGACCTCGAACGTCGAGTTCGGGCGGGCCGCCGGCCCGCTCGCCGCCGCGGTCCGCCGGGAGCGACCGGACCTGGTGTTCGTCGAGGAGTGCGAGTACACCTGCGAGGCACGGCTGAAGCGGGCTCTCGGCAGGGACTACCCGCACCGCCGGGCTGTCGAGGGCGGCGGCTCCAAGGGCTCGGTGATCCTCAGCCGCTTCCCGCTGCGGGCCGCGGCGGGCGTGCCCGGCACCATGGGCATGCCCGGGGCCGTCGCAGACGTGCGCGGTCATGCCGTACGGCTGCAACTCGCGCACCCCATGCCCCCGTTGCCGGGTCAGCTCGGCCTGTGGCGCCGGGAACTCGGGGCACTGCGCGACTACGCCGCCGCCGACCGCAGGACGCCCACCGTCCTGGCCGGCGACTTCAACGCCTCCCAGGACCACGCCGTCTTCCGCCGCGTCCTCGACACGGGACTGCGTGACGCCGCCCGGCTGTGCGGAGCCGACCGCGTGCCCAGCTGGCCGGCCCGCACCGCCCCCACGCTCGGCGCGCAGATCGACCACGTCCTCGTCTCATCCCGGTTCGCCGCGCGCGACGCCCGCTTCCTGGACTTCCCCCACACCGACCACCGCGCGCTGCTGGTGGACCTCAGCCTGCACGCCAAGGGATGACCGGAAACTCCCGCACTTTACCTTCCCATTGCGTGCCCTTGGCATGAATTTGAAAGTAGGGGCGGGGGGGCGCGGGGGCGCGGCGACCTGGTGAAAGAGGAGTGAACTGCCGGGGTCCGAGGCGGTGTTGACACGGGCCGCCAGTCACATCTTGCCCCTGCCGAAGATCACCCTTCGGGGCCGCTAACCTTACGTGTCCGTCCTGGCCAGGGATTGACGGGCTTCAACTCACTCGAAGGGTTGCGCACATGGGCATTCTCACCTCCCTGCGGAACGCGTTCGGCAGGTCACGCAAGGGGCGTGCCGCCGACGCGGAGGGTGCGGAAAGCACCCCTTCGCCGGCACCGCAGCCGACCGTCCCCTCCCCGTCCCCGGAACCGCGCCCCACACCGACGGCGACGGTCCCCGAGCCCCGCACGTCCGCGATGGACGACGACGAGCACGACCTCGTCACAGCGGCATTCGACAACGTGCCCGCCCAGCCGAAGGCACCGGTGACGGCGAAGGCACCGAAGACGGAGGCAAACCCTCCGGAGCCGGAGCCGGAGGCCACCACCGCACCCGCCCCGGAGCCGGAGCCGAAGGCCACCACCGCACCCGCCCCGGAGCCGGTGGCCACGACGGAACCCGAGCCGGCCGCAGAACCGGTGGCCGCGACGGAACCGGAGCCGGTGGCCGCCACCATCGAGCCCGAGCCCGAGCCCGCCGCCGAACCGGAACCCGAGGCTGCCACGGAGCCGGAGCCGGCCGCTGAGCCGGAGCCGGTGGCCGCCACCATCGAGCCCGAGCCCGCCGCCGAACCGGAACCCGAGGCTGCCACGGAGCCGGAGCCGGTCACCGAGCCCGAGGCTGCCACGGAGCCGGAGCCGGTCACCGAGCCCGAGCCGGCCGCTGAGCCGGTGGCCGAGGTGGCTCCCGAGCCGGCCGCAGAGCCCGAGGCCGAGGTCGAGGTCGAGGCCGAGGCACCCGCGGCCGCCGACGGCGAGGACGCCCCACAGGGGCCACCCGCAGCTGACGACGAAAGCAGCACGGGTGGTGCGGGCGGGAACACCAAGGCCGACGGCGAAGCCGAGGCCGCACCCCGGACAGCGGGCGTCACAGACGCCTCCCCCGTCCCCCCGGGCCTGACCACCGCCTACACCGCCGCCGCCACCACCCTGAAGAACACCGACCTCACGGGTACCAAGGCCAAGGTCTACCTCGTCCTCGACCGCTCCGCGAGCATGCGCGCGTACTACAAGGACGGCTCCGCCCAGGCCCTGGCCGACCAGACCCTCGCGCTGGCCGCCCACCTCGACCCCGGGGACACGGCGACCGTCCACGTCGTCTTCTTCTCGACGGAACTGGACGGCACCGCCGACCTCACCCCCGCCGACCACGAGAACAAGATCGACGAGCTGCACGCCTCCCTCGGCCGCATGGGCCGTACGAGCTATCACGTGGCCGTGGAGGAGGTCCTCGCGCACCACCGGAAGTCGGCGGACGCCGCCACCCCCGCCCTGGTGATCTTCCAGACGGACGGCGCCCCGGACGCGAAGACCCCGGCGACCCAGTCCCTCACGGACGCCGCGAAGAAGCACCCCTCGGTGTTCTTCTCCTTCGTGGCCTTCGGCGAGCAGGACAACAAGGCGTTCGACTACCTCCGCAAGCTCAGGACGGGCAACACGTCCTTCTTCCACGCGGGCCCGACCCCGCTGGAGCTGACGGACACGGAGCTGTACGAGGGCGTCCTGGCGAACTGGCGGCCGTAGCACCCGGGTGGTGCGAGAGCTGTTCGGGGGGTGGACCGGCACACGGGTCCACCCCCCGAAACGCAGGTGAGACGATCTGCGCGGGGCCAGTAGGATTTCGACCATGGCGGCCACTGGATCCGAGAAGCAGGGTGGAAAGGCGTACTACGTCACCACCCCCATTTACTACGTCAACGACGCTCCTCACCTGGGCCACGCCTACACGACCGTCGCAGGCGACGTGCTCACCCGCTGGCACCGTCAGCGCGGCGAGAAGGTGTGGTACCTCACCGGCACGGACGAGCACGGTCAGAAGATCATGCGCACCGCGGAGGCGAACGGCGTCAGCCCGCAGCAGTGGGCCGACAAGCTCGTCGACGAGTCCTGGCGCCCCCTGTGGGAGCACCTGGAGATCGCGAACGACGACTTCATCCGCACCACGCAGAAGCGGCACACCGACCGCGTCCAGGAGTTCGTGCAGGACCTGTACGACAAGGACGAGATCTACAAGGGCGGCTACGAGGGCCCGTACTGCGTCGGCTGCGAGGAGTACAAGCTGCCGGGCGAGCTGCTCGACGGCGAGGGCCAGTTCGCCGGTCAGAAGCTCTGCCCGATCCACAAGACGCCGGTGGAGATCCTCAGCGAGGAGAACTACTTCTTCAAGCTGAGCGAGTACGGCGACAAGCTCCTCGCCCATTACGAGGCGAACCCCGGCTTCATCCAGCCCGAGTCCGCACGCAACGAGGTGCTGAACTTCGTCCGCCAGGGGCTCCAGGACCTGTCGATCTCCCGCTCGACGTTCGACTGGGGCATCCCGATCCCGTGGGACCAGAAGCACGTGATCTACGTGTGGGTCGACGCGCTGCTGAACTACGCGACCGCGGTCGGCTACAACGAGAACCAGGAGAAGTTCGAGTCCACGTTCCCGGCCGACGTCCACCTGGTCGGCAAGGACATCCTGCGCTTCCACGCGGTGATCTGGCCCGCGATGCTGATGGCGCAGGGCCTGCCGCTGCCGGGGAAGGTCGCCGCGAACGGCTGGCTGATGGTCGGCGGCGAGAAGATGTCGAAGTCGAACCTGACCGGCATCAAGCCGCAGGACCTGACCTCGCACTTCGGCGTGGACGCGTACCGCTGGTACTTCCTGCGGGCCATCGCCTTCGGCCAGGACGGCTCCTTCTCGTGGGAGGACTTCTCCGCCCGCTACACGAGCGAGCTGGCGAACGACTACGGCAACCTCGCGTCCCGCGTGGCGGCGATGGTCGGCAAGTACTTCGGCGGCGCCCTGCCGGAGTCCGCCGCCGACGGCGACGCCGAGAAGGCGCTGCACGACGGCCTGGCGAAGGCGGCCGCCGAGGCCGACCGGAAGATCGGCGAGGAGCTGGACTTCCAGGGCGGCATCCTGGCCGTCTTCGACTTCGTCAAGCAGGTCAACGGCTACATCACGGAGCAGGAGCCGTGGAAGGTGGCCAAGGACGACAGCCCCGAGGGCAGGGCCCGGCTGGCCACGATCCTCTACACGGCCGCCGAGTCCCTGCGCGGACTGGCCGTCCTGCTCAACCCGGTGATGCCGGACACCTCGCAGAAGCTGTGGGACTCCCTGGGCGCGGAGGCGTCCCTGGGCGCCCTCGCGGACCAGCGCGTCGGGGAAGCGGCCGACTGGGGCCGCCTCCCGGCCGGCTCCACGATCACCAAGGGCGCGGTCCTGTTCCCCCGCCTGGAGGAGAAGCCGACCGCGTAACTCCGTACGGCGAAACGAGGGGTACGGGCACGCCGACCGGGCGTGCCCGTACTTCGGGGGATCAGCGTTCCGAGGCGTACGCGACGAAGCGCGCCCAGGCGCCGGAGGCCAGCGCGAGCCGGGGACCCGCGACGTTCTTGGAGTCGCGGACGTGGACGGTGCCGGGAGTCAGGGCGAGCTCCACGCAGGAGTTGCCGTCGTTGCCGCCGCTGTAGCTGCTCTTGAACCACGCCAGCTCGGAGGTGTCCCCGGAAGTGGTCTTGTGGATCATGTTTCTCCCAGCAGATGTTCGATGACGGCCAGCGACTCCCCTGGCGAGAGCGCCTGAGCCCGGATGGTGCCATACCGCAGCTCAAGGATGCGCAGGTGTTTGGGTTCGGAGGTCGGGCGGCCGTTGAACGCCCCGTCCGAGCGCCCCACGGCGGTGCCGTCCGGAAACTTCAGCAGCTCGATGCGACCGTCCAGACCGGAATGGGTGTCGCAGTTCATCGGCATCACCTGGAGCACGACGTTGTGCAACCGCCCCACCTCCAGCAGACGTTCAAGCTGCTGACGCCAGGCCATTGTGCCCCCGATGGGTCGCCGTACGACCCCCTCTTCCAGGACGAAGCTGAGCGCCGGCGCCGGTGAGCGTTCGAAGACCGACTGCCGGGCCAGACGAGCGGCCACCATGCGCTCCACATCGTCCGGCGAGTACGGCGGCTGCGCCGCCCCGATCACGGATCGCGCGTGCTCCGAGGTCTGCAACAACCCGGGGATGATGTGGCACTCGTACAGACCGATCTCGACGGCCTGCCCCTCCAGCTTGCCCAGTTCCCGAACCTTCTTCGGATACCGGACCTTCTTCACGTCCTCCCAGGCCGCCGCGATGAGCCCACCCGCGCCCAACACCGCGTCGGCTTTGTCCAGGTACTCCTGCCGGGGGATCCGCTTCCCGCCCTCGATCTTGTAGACGAGGTCCTCGCCGTAGCCGACGGCCACCCCGAAGTCGGCGGCCCGCATGCCCACCGCCTCCCGCCGCAACCTCAACTGCCGCCCCACCGTGGTGATGACGGCCACCCCCCACTCGTCGTCCGGGTCCACCTCCCACCCCGGCTCGTCCGCCTCGGTCCTGAGTCGCCGTACCTCGCCGTCCACCGACATGCCGCACCCCTTAGTCGTCCCGCAGTGCCGCGACGCCCGCACCCGTGGAGCCCCCTCCGACAGCCCGGACAACAGTGGACAAGCCCCGGACAGTCACCCTACGCATCGGCGTCGTCACAAGTCGCCCCTCTTCGAGGAGGTCCGGGCCGAGGGCGAGACGCGCCGCGCCGCCGAGGACGTCCTGGCCGTCCTCGGCGGCGCGTGGCATCGACGTCCCTGAGGAGACCCGGGAGCGCATCACCGGCTGCGGAGACCTGGAGACCCTGAGTCGCTGGCTCCGGCGCGCCGTCACCTCCCCAACAGCCAAGGACCTCTTCGAGAACTGACCGCTGAGGCGGCAGCCCGCAGACTCCCCGACCGGAACGACCGCTCACCGTAGGCGGGCGGCCGTTACTCCGGCCGGACCACGAACGTCGACACCCGCCGCATCCGCACCCCGGCTCCTTCTGCGGCCTCCACTCCCACAGTTCGGCACCGGACAGGTCACGTTCCGCGTTCCAGCCCTCGCCGCTCACGCCGAACTCGTCGTCGCCGACCGGCATACCGCACTACTGGGCAGCGCCAACCTCACAGACCGGGCCTTGTCCGACAACATCGAACTGGGTGTCGTGTTGCGGGATCCGCACCTGGTGGAATCGCTCGTCGACCATTTCCGCTGGCTTCTGAAACTCGAGAACAACATCATGCGCCCCGCCCGACACGGGCGAAGAGAAGCTCCGCCGACATGAGGAGGCCGGCGGCCCGGGACAGGATGACACCGGGCCGCCGGCCGTATGGGGGGTCAGGAGGCGGTGAGGACAGCCGCTCCGGTCGTCGTCGCCAGTTCCGCCGGGAGGTTCTTCGCCGAGGTCAGGCCCGCGGTGAGGGTCGGCGTCCAGTTGACGGTCGTCCTCAGCTTCTTCGAGGACGCGGCGTTGTACGCGGCGACGAGGTCGGTGGCCGTGCCGTTGACCAGGTTGCCGCGGCCCGCGACCGAGCCGGTCCCGTCTCCGCTGAGGAGCCTGGCGAGCTTCGCTCCGCTCGGCACCTTCCAGTAGTTGTCCTCCGCGACGACCTGGGCCCTGGCGCGGGAGTTGATGCTGTAGAGCGGGGCGTAGCCGTTCAGCGTCGTCGTGTCGTAGACGTTGTCGTAGATGTGGACCTGGCCGATGCGGGCCAGCGGAGCGCGCTGCACGATGCCCTTCCACACGTTGTGGTGGATGGAGACCCGCAGCTTGCCGGTGCTGTCGGTGTCACTGCTGCCGATCAGCATCGTCTTGTCGTGGTTGGTGAACTGGTTGCGCTCGACGGTCACCAGGTCCGAGCCCTTGGTGATGTCGAGGGCGCCGTCGTGGATCTGGTACTCGCGGCCGTAGTACTTCGGGTTGGCCCTGTCGAAGTGCGCGGCGTCGGTGAACGAGTTGTGGTCGGCCCAGACATGGGTCGCGCCGCGCAGGGTGAGCGAGTCGTAGTCTGAGTTCCAGTTGCCGTCGTCGCCGTCCGTCGGGTCCCACTGCGGAAAGCAGTCCTCGGTGGCGGAGAAGGCGAGGTTGCGGACGATGACGTTGTCCACGTTCTGCACCTGGAGCATGCCGCCGGTGATCCCGGCCTTCGTGCCGGGCACGCCCACGACGCTGGTGTTGGCCGGCACCTTGAAGACGATGTTCTTCGCCTGCTTGGACTGGGCGGCGGCGCGGGCCTTCTCCTGGGTGCCGGACGGCAGCTTCGAGGTGCCGTAGGAGGCGGGGTCGTACGCCTTGAGGTAGGCGGACAGCGAGTAGCCCGTGCCGGCGGAGTAGTCCGCGCAGGTCAGCTTCCTGCCCGAGTCGTCGGTGTTGGCGTCGATCGTGCCCTTGACCTTGATGATCCGGGGCGCGGTGTCCGACACGGAACCCAGCGCCTTCACGAGCTGCGCGCGGGTGCTGACGGTGAACACGTGCGCGATGTCGGCTGTCGCGCCGCCGGTCGTACCCGCACCCGAGGACGCCCAGCCGTCCTTGGCGGCCAGCGTCTGGCGGTACAGGTCGACGCCACCGGCGTTCGCGTTCATGACGAGGGTGGCCGCGCCGGCCCCTGCGGCCACGACGGCGGCGGAGACGACGAGGAGGCGCCGCGAGCGGAGGGACCGGCGGTGGGAGGGGGTTGCCACGGGGGAGTCCTTACGTTCCGGTGGATCACGTGCGAGGTGTGCGGCTCCGCTGAACGGCGCCCACAACTCCTCAGTGGCCGCGGCCCCTTGAAAGGTTGCCGCGCGCTTCCACGGGTCCCGCGCCCCCACCTCCCGCGCCCGGGCTCACGCCGATGGCCGCCTCGGTCCGCCGCTTCGCGTACGCCGTCCTCGACCGCTCCGCCTCCATCGGCGTCCGCGGCGAACTCACGGCCGGCCACCTGAAGAGTGAACTGCCCGCCGACACCGACCCGCGCGACCTGGACGACGACGCCGGTTTCTCGGCGATGATCAAGGGCCACGGCGAGCGGTTCGAGCGGATCACCGCGTTCCTGGACCGCAACGGCCCGCAGAACACCTACACCCACGGTGACGGCGGCGCCGCCTTCGACGCCCGCCTCGCCACGCTGGACCTGCCCGCGTCGATGCCCGTCTGGGACCGCTCGGACGACGGGCAGACGCGCTACCGCCTGAGCCGGCTGCGCGAGCGGATCACGACGACCGAAGCCGAGCTGCGGCTCCAGGCGGAGAAGCGGGTGCGGTCGACCAGGGAACTCCGCGTCCGGCTGCGCACGGCGGAGAAGCTCCCGAGCATCCAGCGCCGCCCACAGCTCGACGCCATGCGGGCGGAGCTGGAGGCCGCGCGCAAGCAGCTCGCCGCCGTCGAGCGCCGGGTCGCCGGCATCGAGCGGCGCGCCGTGATCCGTATCGGCCCGTTCCTGCGCCGCCGCACCCGGAAGCCTGCGGGCGGCGACAGCGCGGGCTGACCGTGTGACGCCGGCGGCCTTCCCCCCGGGCCCTCCGGTGTCAGCCCGGTGGCCTTCCGCTGTCAGCCCGGGGTGGCCGATGCCGCGGCACCCGGCGCCTGCCGGGGGTTCCTCGCTCGTGCTCCACCTAGCGCCGAGGGCTCGGGCGGCGCGGCGGCAGGGGCGGTCGCCAGGGCCGAGCGGGCCACGCCCAGATGGCGCAGTCCCTCCCGCGCCGTCCGCGTCACCCCGTCGTAGTCCGCCGCCGTCCGGGCCGCCGCCAGCCGCTCCCCGGCCTCGCGGTGGCACTCCGCCGCCTCCGTCAGGGCGCGGGCCGCGTCCTCGTCCGCCGCCGCCCAGGCCCGTACGTCGGACGGAAGGAGACCGCCGCCCAGCCGTACGAGCCACCGGTTCGCCTCGACCTCCGCGTCCAGGCCGGACAGGGTACGGCTGTGGTGCCGCCGCTGAGCGACGACCGCGAACACCGCCCCGCCGACGAGCAGTACGGCGAGCACGAGCGTGAACCCCATGGTTTCCTCCCCTGCGTGGCGATCCGGGGCGGGCAGCGGTCCCGTGACCCCGTACTCCCATGGGACGACGGGCCGTTGTGCTCTCGCCCCCAGGACCGCTGTGCGTCGCCGGTGAGGTCACCGGGAGCGGACGACGGGCCGTGGAAGCGGGATGTCCTGCGCCGAGTACCCCCGCTTCCACAGCCCACGCCGTTCTTCCCCCGTTCAGCCGCCTACGACGCCGACGCGGACGCGGACGCCGACGTGCTCGGCCGGGGCGGGGCGGCCTGGCCGTCCTCCGTCACCTCCGGATCGACGCCGACCGTGAGGGACGCGTGCACGCCCCTGGCGATGTCCCGCCGGTCGTAGCGCAGCCTGAGCAGACCGCCCCGGGCGCCGCTCTGGTCGTAGATCGTGTCCTCGGTCAGGGTCGTGCGTTCGGCGGCGTTGCTCGCGTACGGCTCCACCTCCGCCGAGGCGAGGACGGACTCCTCGTCGAAGAAGAACTGCCCGGTGTGGCAGGCGTGGCCGCCCTCGTAGCCGGCGTCGGTCCACTCGCCGTCCACGTGGACCTTGACGTGGATGTGCACGCACCGGCCCCGGTACCAGCCCGGGAACACCGTCCGGAAGGTGACGTGGCCGTGCCGGTCGGTGCGCCAGGTGCCGCGCAGGTAGCGCGAGTCGTCCGTGGGTTCCTGGTGGCCGCCGCCACCGCCGCCGGGACCGCCGGTCGGGGGTTCGCCGGTGGGCGTGCCGGTCGGGGGCTCTCCCGTGGGGGCGGGGCCGCCGCCACCGCCGTTGCCCTGGTTCTCGTAGCCGGAGTAGACGCCGGCCGCGTCGCAGTGCCAGATGTCGACGGCCGCGTCACGCAGCGGCCGGCAGGTCTCGGAGTCGATCAACGCGAGGTCGAGCCGGAGCGGGATGCCCTCCCGGTCCTCGGTGATGTTCCGGCGGAGCTTGTCAGCGTCGATGTAGTAGGGGCCCTCGACGGTTTCCGAGGTGAGGCGATAGCAGACGTCGTCCCGCGCCGGCGTGCCCGCGCCGGTCCCGCCGTCTCCCGCGAAGGCGTTCGTGGCCAGGCCGCTGCCGACGAGGCCCGCCGCCGCGAGGCCGCCCGCGCCGGCGGCCACGACCGTGCGGCGCGTCAGTTCCCGTTCCCTGTGTGGTTCCTGGTGATCCGTCATGAGGCCGGGACGCTAGGGACGGAACCTGTCAGGAGCATGGGAGAGAGCTGTCAGCGACCCGGGAACGCGAAAGTGGCTCGGAACCGACCACGGTTCCGAGCCACTCGCGCTGCCGACGCTACTTCGGCTGCGGCTTGCGCACCGAGAGGTGCAGCTCCCGCAGCCGGGTCTCCTCCAGCTCCGTCGGCGCGCCCATCATCAGGTCCTGGGCGTTGCCGTTGAGCGGGAAGGAGATCGTCTCGCGGATGTTGGGCTCGTCGGCCAGCAGCATCACGATGCGGTCGACGCCGGGGGCGATGCCGCCGTGCGGCGGGGCGCCGAAGCGGAAGGCGCGCAGCATGCCGGCGAACTTGTCCTCGACGGTCTCCCGGTCGTAGCCCGCGATCTCGAAGGCCTTGAGCATGATGTCGGGCTCGTGGTTACGGATCGCGCCGGAGGACAGCTCGACGCCGTTGCACACGATGTCGTACTGCCAGCCCAGGATGTCCAGCGGGTCCTGGGTCTCCAGGGCCTCCAGACCGCCCTGCGGCATCGAGAAGGGGTTGTGCGAGAAGTCGATCGCGCCGCTCTCCTCGTCCTTCTCGTACATCGGGAAGTCCACGATCCAGCAGAACCGGAAGACGTTCTCCTCGAACTGCCCGGCGCGCTTGGCGGCTTCCACCCGCACCGCGCCCATGATCTTGGAGACCTCGTCGAACTCGCCGGCGCCGAAGAAGACGGCGTGGCCGGCGGCCAGGCCGAGCCGCTTGGTGAGCTCGGCGACGTTCTCCTCGGTGAGGAACTTCGCGATCGGGCCGGTCAGCGACCCGTCCTCGGCGACCCGCACCCAGGCCAGACCCTTGGCGCCCTGCGAGACGGCGAAGTCACCGAGCTGGTCGAAGAACTTGCGAGGCTGGCCCGAGACGTCCGGCACCGCCAGTGCCCGCACGTGCTTGCCCGCGAACGCCTTGAACTCCGAGCCCTCGAAGACATCGGTGATGTCCACGAGCTCCAGCTTGGCGCGCAGGTCCGGCTTGTCGGAGCCGTACTTGAGCATCGACTCGCGGAACGGGATGCGGGGGAACGGGGAGGTGACGTGCCGGCCGCCGCCGAACTCCTCGAACAGCTCGGTCATGAGCTTCTCGATCGGCTGGAAGACGTCCTCCTGCTCGACGAAGCTCATCTCGACGTCGAGCTGGTAGAACTCACCCGGCGAACGGTCCGCACGGGCGTCCTCGTCACGGAAGCAGGGGGCGATCTGGAAGTAGCGGTCGAAGCCCGAGATCATCAGCAGCTGCTTGAACTGCTGCGGCGCCTGCGGAAGGGCGTAGAACCGGCCCGGGTTCAGCCGGGACGGGACGACGAAGTCGCGGGCGCCCTCGGGGGAGGTGGCCGACAGGATCGGCGTCGCCATCTCGTTGAAGCCCAGCGCCGTCATCTTGTGCCGGATCGCCGAGATGACCGCCGTACGCAGCATGATGTTGCGGTGCATGCGCTCGCGGCGCAGGTCGAGGAAGCGGTACTCCAGACGCCGCTCCTCGTTGACCCCGTCCTCGGCGTTGATCGTGAAGGGCAGCGGCTGGGCGGCGCCGAGCAGTTCGACCTCGCCGACCTCGACCTCGATCTCACCGGTGGGCAGGTCCGGGTTCACGTTGTCCGTGCCCCGGGAGACGACCTTGCCGTCGACGCGGACCGTCGACTCCTTGGTGACCTTGTCGAGGGCCTCGTAGGCGGGGGTGCCGGGCCGGGCGACGAGCTGCGTGATGCCGTAGTGGTCGCGCAGATCGATGAAGAGGATGCCGCCCAGGTCGCGCCGATTGTGCAGCCAGCCGCTCAGCCGGACGTCGGTGCCGACGTCAGAGGCGCGGAGCTCGCCGCAGGTGTGGGACCTGTACCGATGCATCGTCGTTCATCCAGTCTTTGCGGATCGGGGGCTGTTTCACGTGAAACACCCCCAGCGTACCGGGCACCCAAAGATCGCCTCCCCACCATTTGCCGGGCCGTTTCAAGATCGCCCACTCGGTCGCCGTACGCCATCAGTGGCATTCTTCGAGTCCTTCTTCTTAAAGTGGGGCAATGCGCACTCGTGAGCCCCTGCCCGCCGTGGGGGACGTCCTGGCCACGCTCGCGACCGGCGTCTGGCACTGGGACACGGCGGACGGGCTGGTCACGGTGGATTCCGAGGCGGCTCGGCTGCTCGGGCTGTCCGGCGGCCCGGCGACCCTCACGGAGGCCCAGGCACGGGCCTGCCTCCATCCCGTCGACTGGAACGAGATCACCGGAGTCGTGCAGCTCGCCGTCGCCGAGGGCACCCTCGCCGAGGTCCGCATCCGGATCATGGACGAGCGGGGCCGGGTGATCCGCACCGTGCGCAGCCGCTCCAAGCCGTCCTACGACCCCGAGCGGCGGGCGTTCCTGCTGACCGGCACCCTCCAGGAGGTCACCGAACCGCCTCCGGGGACCCCGTCCGGACGGACGGCGGTCACCGGCGACTGGCGGCGCTCCCGGGAGGCGTTCCTGCTGGACGCGGGCCGGGCGCTGGCCGAGGCCCGGTCCACGGAGGAGGTGCTGCGGGTGGCGGCCGGCCTGTCGATGCCGGGCTTCTCCCCGGACGGCCTCGCGGTCTTCGGGGTGGAGGGCGACCGCCTGACGATCATCGGCCACCACGGGCAGCAGCCCGGCGACGAGGGCCCCTTCACCCACATGAACCTGGAGACGGACTACCCGGCGGCCGAGGTGGTCCGCACCGGCCGGGCGGTCTATCTGTCCTCGCCCGAGCAGTACAAGGACCGCTATCCCGTCACCTGGCCGCTCGCCCGCTACTTCGGCCGCCAGTCCTGGGCGTTCGTACCGCTGACCGTGGCCGGTCGCACGATGGGTGCCTGGATGGCGGCCTTCGGCCACCCGGTCGCCTTCACCCCCGACGAGCGCTCGGTCCTCACCACGGTCGCCCGCATGCTCGCCCAGGCCCTGTCCCGGGCCGGGGTCGCGGAGTCGGAGCGGGAGCTCACCGACGGCCTCCAGCGCTCCATGCTGCCCACCCTGGGACCCCAGATCCCGGGCATGAGCGTGGCCGCCCGCTACGTCCCCACCGGCGGCGGCCTCCAGGTCGGCGGCGACTGGTACGACATGATCCCGCTGCCCGGGGGCACCTCCCGGTCGCAGTCCGGCTCGGGCCGCTTCGCCCTGGTCATCGGTGACGTCCAGGGCCATGACGTGCGGGCGGCCGGGCTGATGGGCCAGCTCCGGATCGCGCTCAGGGCGTACGCCTCGGAGGGCCACCGCCCCGACGCGGTGCTCTCCCGCGCCTCCCGCTTCCTGCACGGGATGACCTACGAGGACCCCGACAGCACCGACCTGCGCTTCGCGACCTGCCTGTACGTCGAGGTCGACCCGGGCACCGGCATCCTGGAGATCGCCCGCGCCGGCCACCCGGACCCCGCGATACGCATGGCGGACGGGACGGTGCTGACGCGACCCACGGCGGGCGGCCTGCCGCTGGGCATCGACCCGGACGGCGACTACCCGACCACACGACTCGCCCTCGAACGCGGCGAGACCATGCTGCTGTGCACCGACGGCCTGATCGAGACCGGCGGCCACGACCTGGAGACCGGCTGGAAACGCATCCGGGCGATCCTGGAGACACACGACGGGGACCTGGAGGAACTCGCCGACGCCCTGGTGCAGGGTGTGCACGGACCCTCCTCCCACCACACCACCGGCCCGCTGGCCGACCGGCGGGAGGACGACATAGCCGTCCTGCTGCTGCGCCGGCAGGGCCGCGACGAGGGCGGCGACTTCACCCGCGACGGGGACGACGCGACACGGCACACCGTGCGGCGCACGATGCTGGCGGTCGCCCAGGCGGAACCCGAGCGGGTCGCCGTGGCCCGGCACCAGCTGCGGGAGCTGCTGCACGACTGGGCCTCCCCCGAGCAGGTGGACTCGGCGGTGCTGCTGCTGTCCGAGCTGCTCACCAACGTCCTGGTGCACACCGACGCGGACGCGACGCTGCTGGCCGAGGTCAGGGGGGAGCCCGGTATCCGCCGGATGCACGTCGAGGTCACCGACACCAGCGACGACCTGCCCCACAAGCGCCGCCCGGGCGAACTGGCGTCCTCGGGCCGCGGACTGGTGCTGATCGAGATGCTCGCGGACATGTGGGGGGTCGACCCGCGGGGCGAGGGCAAGAGCATCTGGTTCGAGCTCTACGAGGCGGACGCCCCGGAGGACGGGGCGTAACGCGCACGCAGCTCGTGCACCACCCCGGACGCGGCCGCGGTGAGGGGCACGGCCAGCAGCATCCCCAGGATCCCGGCGACGGACGCTCCCGCGGTGATCGCGAGCAGCACCACCGCCGGATGCATCTGCACGGTCCGGCTCTGGATCACCGGCTGCAGCACGTGTCCCTCGATGACCTGCACGGCGAGCACCACCCCGAACGTCCACAGCGCGATGACGACCCCCCGGTCAGCGAGGGCGACCAGGACGGCCACGGCGCCGGACAGGAAGGCGCCGAGATAGGGGACGTAGGCGCCGACGAACACCAGCGCGCCGAGTCCGACGGCGCCCGGGACCTTGAGGATCAGCAGACCGACGGTGATGCAGGTGGCGTCGATCAGGGCGATGAGGGTGGTCCCGCGCATGAACCCCTCGACGGCCTCGAAGGCCCGGCGCGCCATCGCCTCCAGGACGTCGGCGGTGCCCTGCGGCGCCATACCGCGCAGCGCGCCGACGGCCCGGTGCGCGTCCCGCAGGAAGAAGAAGACGAGCAGCAGCGCGAGCACGGCCATGGCGATGCTCTCGCCGACGACACTGACCCCGCTGATGACGTTCGAGGCGGCGGTCCCGCCGAACTTGGTCAGCAACTCCCGCGCGTTGGACGCCACGTCGTCCAGGGAGGTCCCCGCCGCCCCGAAGTGCTCGGCGACCGAGGTCGCGGCGTCCTTCAGCGAGGCGACGATCTGGTCCCCGGTGTCGATCAGCGCGGCCACGACGATGTAGACGGCCCCGCCGACCACGGCGACCACGGCGACACAGGTGAGCCCGGCGGCGACCGACCCGTTGACCCCGGCCCGCACCAGGCGCCGGTACAGCGGCCGCAGCAGCGCGGTCCCCAGCAGCGCCAGCAGCACCGGGGTGACCGCGGTCCGCAGCGCCGCGCACACCTGGATGCCCACGTAGACGACCCCGGAGACGAGCAGCACGACGACACACCAGGCGGCCAGCCGTCGTACGGACTCGGGAAGCAGCGCTCGGGGTACCTGCACCCCTCCCATCCGGCCACATCCCGCCCCGCCTGTCACCCGGGAACAGCCGAACGGGTCCGGGCCGGCGGGCCCCGGACACGGCGACGGGCCCGAAGCCGCGAAACCACTCGCTCCTTCGGGCCCGTTGCCACGGTCGCGGGGACCGGGGGGTTAAAGGCCGCCCTCGGTCATGCCGTGGACCGCGGGGATCGTGCCGAGGCGGCCCTTCTGGAAGTCCTCGAACGCCTGCTGGAGTTCGTCGCGGGTGTTCATCACGAACGGCCCGTAGTGCGCCATCGGCTCTCGGATCGGCCGGCCGCCCAGCAGGACGACCTCCAGGTCCGGGGTGTTGGAGTCCTGCTGCTCGTCCGCGCGGACGGTCAGCGAGGAACCGGCGCCGAAGACCGCCGTCTGGCCCTTGTGGACGGGACGCCGTTCGGTGCCGACAAAACCGCGCCCGGCCAGCACGTAGGCCAGCCCGTTGAAGTCCTCCCGCCACGGCAGCGTGAGCTCGGCGCCCGGCGCGACCGTCGCGTGGATCATGGAGATCGGGGTGTGCGTGACACCGGGACCCTGGTGGCCGTCGAGCTCGCCCGCGATGACGCGCAGCAGCGCGCCGCCGTCGGGCGTGGTGAGCAGCTGGACGTTGCCGCCCCGGATGTCCTGGTAGCGCGGCGCCATCATCTTGTCCTTGGCCGGCAGGTTCACCCACAGCTGCAGGCCGTGGAAGAGTCCGCCGGACATGACCAGCGACTCCGGCGGCGCCTCGATGTGCAGGAGGCCCGAACCCGCGGTCATCCACTGGGTGTCGCCGTTGGTGATGGTGCCGCCACCGCCCTGCGAGTCCTGGTGGTCGAAGATCCCGTCGATGATGTACGTCACGGTCTCGAAGCCGCGGTGCGGGTGCCAGGGGGTTCCCTTGGGCTCGCCCGGCGCGTACTCCACCTCGCCCATCTGGTCCATCATGATGAACGGGTCCAGGTGGCGGTAGTTGATCCCGGCGAACGCTCGGCGCACCGGGAAGCCCTCACCCTCGAAACCGCTCGGTGCGGTCGTGACGGTGAGCACGGGACGGGCCACGGCGTCTGCGGACACGGCGACGCGGGGCAGCGTCAGCGGGTTCTCGACGGTCACTGCAGGCATGTCGGTACCTCCTTGTGCTCCGAGTTTAGTTGAGCGTTGAACTTTCTGCCACCCCTAACCGCGAAGGAGCGGAGCGCATTCCCTCCGGAGACAACAGACGGCCGGCGCCCCTCGTCGGGGCGCCGGCCGTCGTCCAGGAGGACCGGACCGGATCGGGCGGCGACTCAGCCGTACATCCGGCGCATCGCGAACTCGACCATCTGCTCCACGGCCTTCGCGTCGAAGACCATGCGGTGCTCGCCCTCCATGTCGAGGACGAAGCCGTAGCCGGTGGGGAGCAGGTCGATCATCTCGGCGCCGGTGATCACGAAGTACTTGGACTCCTTGCCCGCGTACCGCCGCAGCTCCTTGAGCGAGGTGAACATCGGGATCACCGGCTGCTGGGTGTTGTGCAGGGCCAGGAAACCGGGGTTGTCACCGCGCGGGCAGTAGACCTTCGAGGTCGCGAAGACCTGCTGGAAGTCCTCCGCGGTCACCTGGCCGGTGGTGAAGGCGCGCACCGCGTCCGCCAGCGAGGGCGGGGACGGCTCGGGGTAGAGCGGCGGCTGCTGCCCGTAGGCTCCGGCGCCCCCGGGCATGGGCTGCTGCGGCGGGGCGTACTGCTGCTGAGCACCGGCGTTCTGGTCGTAGCCGTACATGCCCGAAAGAGTAACGGCTCACAGATGACCCCTTCGGGGTTGCGTCTTATTACCGACGGGTAGCATCATCGTAGCTACTAGTTGGTACGTGAACCAGATCCATGTGAACCAAGAACCGGCGCGAGGAACCACCGCCTCGCCGATCTCGCTACGGAGCCGTCGCCATGGGGCACTACAAGTCGAATCTCCGCGACATCGAGTTCAACCTCTTCGAGGTCCTCGGGCGCGACAAGCTGTACGGCACCGGCCCGTTCGAGGAGATGGACACCGAGACCGCGAAGAGCGTCCTCGAAGAACTGACCCGCCTCTCGGAGAACGAGCTGGCCGAGTCCTTCGCGGACGCCGACCGCAACCCGCCGGTCTTCGACCCCGAGACGAACACCGCCCCGGTCCCGGCGTCCTTCAAGAAGAGCTACAAGGCCTTCATGGACTCCGAGTACTGGCGCCTGGGCCTGCCCGAGGAGATCGGCGGCACCACCGCTCCCCCGTCCCTGATCTGGTCGTACGCGGAGCTGATCCTCGGCGCCAACCCGGCCGTGTGGATGTACTCCTCCGGCCCGGCGTTCGCCGGCATCCTCTTCGACGAGGGCAACGCCGTCCAGAAGAAGATCGCGAAGATCGCCGTCGACCGGACCTGGGGCTCCACCATGGTGCTCACCGAGCCCGACGCGGGCTCGGACGTCGGCGCCGGCCGCACCAAGGCCGTCCAGCAGGAGGACGGCTCCTGGCACATCGAGGGCGTCAAGCGCTTCATCACCTCCGGTGAGCACGACATGGAGGAGAACATCCTCCACTACGTCCTCGCCCGCCCCGAGGGCGCCGGCCCCGGCACCAAGGGCCTGTCCCTCTTCCTCGTCCCGAAGTACCTCTTCGACTTCGAGACCGGCGAACTCGGCGAGCGCAACGGCGTCTACGCCACCAACGTCGAGCACAAGATGGGCCTCAAGGCGTCCAACACCTGCGAGATGACCTTCGGCGACCGCCACCCCGCCAAGGGCTGGCTGATCGGCGACAAGCACGACGGCATCCGCCAGATGTTCCGCATCATCGAGTTCGCCCGGATGATGGTCGGCACGAAGGCCATCTCGACCCTGTCGACCGGCTACCTCAACGCGCTGGAGTACGCCAAGGAGCGCGTCCAGGGGCCCGACCTCGCGAACTTCATGGACAAGACCGCGCCCAAGGTCACCGTCACCCACCACCCGGACGTCCGCCGCTCGCTGATCACGCAGAAGGCGTACGCCGAGGGCATGCGCGCCCTCGTCCTCTACACCGCGTCCGTCCAGGACACCATCGCGGTCAAGGAGGCGGGCGGCGAGGACACCTCCGCCGACCACGCCCTCAACGACCTGCTGCTGCCCATCGTCAAGGGCTACGGCTCCGAGAAGGGTTACGAGCAGCTCGCCCAGTCCCTGCAGACCTTCGGCGGCTCCGGCTTCCTGCAGGAGTACCCGATCGAGCAGTACATCCGCGACGCCAAGATCGACACCCTGTACGAGGGCACCACCGCGATCCAGGGCCAGGACTTCTTCTTCCGGAAGATCGTCCGCAACCAGGGCGCCGCGCTGAACTCGCTGGCCGAGGACATCAAGAAGTTCCTGGCGCTCGGCACCGGCGGCGAGGACCTGGCCGGGGCGCGCGAGCACCTCGCCAAGGCCGCGGTCGAGCTGGAGGCCATCGTCGGCCTGATGCTCACCGACCTCGCCTCGACCGAGCAGGACGTCAAGAACATCTACAAGGTGGGCCTCAACACCACCCGCCTCCTGCTCGCCTCCGGTGACGTGGTCGTCGGCTACCTGCTCCTCAAGGGCGCCGCGATCGCCGCCGAGAAGCTGGAGACGGCCACCGCGAAGGACCGGCCGTTCTACACCGGCAAGATCGCGGCGGCGAAGTTCTTCGCGGCCAACGTCCTGCCCGGCGTGACCCTCGCCCGCAAGGTCGCCGAGGGCGTCGAACTCGACCTGATGGAACTCGACGAGGACGCGTTCTAGGACGCAGCCGTACAACCCCGTACAGCCTCGCGGAACTCCACACCGTCCTCACGAGGGCCCGCTCCCCGTCACCGGGAGCGGGCCCTCGTACGTCGTTAAGGTGAACCCATGAGCGCACCCTCCCGCTTCGACCGCGGCCTCACCGATGACCTCATGGCCTTCCTCGCGGCCAGCCCGACGCCGTACCACGCGGTGGCCAACGCCGCCGAGCGGCTGGAGAAGGCCGGCTTCCGCCAGGTCGCGGAGACGGACGCGTGGGACGGGACGAGCGGCGGGAAGTACGTGCTGCGGGGCGGCGCGATCGTCGCCTGGTACGTCCCCGAGGGCGCCGACCCGCACACGCCGTTCCGCATCATCGGCGCGCACACCGACTCGCCCAACCTGCGGGTCAAGCCCCAGCCCGACACCGGCGCGCACGGCTGGCGCCAGGTCGCCGTCGAGATCTACGGCGGCCCGCTGCTCAACTCGTGGCTCGACCGCGACCTGGGCCTCGCCGGCCGGCTGACCCTGCGGGACGGCTCCACCCGGCTGGTGAACGTCGACCGGCCCCTGCTGCGCGTCCCGCAGCTCGCCATCCACCTGGACCGTGCGGTGAACTCCGACGGCCTCAAGCTGGACAAGCAGCGGCACCTGCAGCCCGTGTGGGGGCTCGGCGCCGCCGGCGACGGCGACCTGATCTCCTTCCTGGAGGAGGAGAGCGCACTCGCGGCCGGCCAGGTCACCGGGTGGGACCTGATGGTCCACTCCGTCGAACGGCCCGCCTACCTCGGCCGCGACGAGGAGCTGGTCGCCGGCCCGCGCATGGACAACCTGCTGTCCGTGCAGGCCGCCGTGGCCGCCCTGAGCGCCGCCGCCGGCGGCTCCGCCCTGTCGTACATCCCGGTGCTGGCCGCCTTCGACCACGAGGAGAACGGCTCGCAGTCGGACACCGGCGCGGACGGGCCGCTGCTCGGCGGCGTGCTGGAGCGTTCGGTGTTCGCGCGCGGCGGGACCTACGAGGACCGGGCGAGGGCCTTCGCCGGCAGCGTCTGCCTCTCCTCCGACACCGGTCACGCCGTGCACCCCAACTACG
Source organism: Streptomyces sp. NPDC005574 (assembly GCF_040605435.1). NCBI lineage: Bacteria > Bacillati > Actinomycetota > Actinomycetes > Kitasatosporales > Streptomycetaceae > Streptomyces > Streptomyces sp. NPDC005574. The sequence goes on along the minus strand of NZ_JBEXCW010000001.1, from coordinate 289,131 downwards.
CGGAACGGCACGACCCGACCCACCACCCGCGCGTCAACGGCGGCCCCATCCTCAAGGTCAACGTCAACAACCGCTACGCGACCGACGGTTCGGGCCGCGCGGTGTTCGCCGCCGCCTGCGAGAAGGCCGGCGTGCCCTTCCAGTCCTTCGTCTCCAACAACTCCATGCCCTGCGGCACCACGATCGGACCGATCACCGCGGCCCGGCACGGCATCAGGACCGTGGACATCGGCGTGGCCATCCTCTCCATGCACAGCGCACGGGAGTTGTGCGGCGCCGACGACCCCCACCTGCTGGGCAACGCGCTGGTGGCGTTCCTGGAGGGATAGAACGGGCGCCCGCTGCATGGGGGTTGACAGCCGGGGTACCCGCAAGTCCGGGCCGGAACGACCGGTCCGGACAGGGAGGCAACAGCCATGGGCCTCGGCGGATGCATCATCCTCATCGCCGCGGGAGCCATCCTCACGTTCGCGACCGACTGGGAGATGAAAGGGGTCAACCTCGACCTCGTCGGCATCATCCTCATGATCGTGGGACTGATCGGCGTCTCGACCTTCAGCAGCATCGCCCGGCGCCGTCGGGTCATGGTGCCGCCGCCCACGACGACGGTCGTCGAAGAGGACCGGCACCGCCCGCGTGACGGCTACAGCGACGGATACGGCGTCTGACCCCCGGCCGGTTCAGATGTCCTGGTCCGCCAGGACCAGGGACAGGCGGTCCGTCCCCTCCCGCGTGAGGCGGACGGGCACGCCCCAGTCCTGCTGGTGGACATGGCAGGCCGGGTACGCGACGGCGGGGTCGTCGTCGCAGGTCGCGGCCCACGCCGAGACATGCAGGACGCCCTCCGCCACCTCCGGGTCGAGCCGCAGGGTGCGGGAGAGACCGGTGCCCGCGCCGCCGCCCGACAGCAGCAGACCGGGCGGGGTGGCGGACACCAGCAGGCGCGTGGCCGAGCCGCGGGGAGTGCCCGCGCCTTCGCCTTCACCCGTCCCCCCGGCCGGATCGGTGAGCGTGTCGAGCCTGTGACCCGCCGGAACCCGGAACTCCACGTCCAGGGCGAGCCTGCCCGGTGCCACCTCGGTGCTCCCGCGCCGGGTACGGCCGGCCGCGGAGGGCACCCGCGCGGCCTCCGGCGGCAGACGCAGCCGGGTCAGCCGGTGCCGCGCCGACTCCACGACCACCAGGTCGCCGCCCACCAGCACCGCGCCGCTCGGCTCCCTCAGGTCCGTGGCGAGCGTGGTGACCTGCCCGGTCGCGGGGTCGTACCGGCGCAGGGCGTTGTTGTACGTGTCGCAGACGGCGACCGAGCCGTCGGGCAGCGCGGTGACCCCCAACGGGTGCTGGAAGAAAGCCTGTTCGGCGGGGCCGTCGCGGTGACCGAAGTCGAACAGCCCCGAGCCGACGGCGGTGTGCACCGCCCCGCCGTGATCCACCCAGCGCAGCGCCGAGGTCTCCGAGTCGGCCAGCCACAACCGGTCGGCGGTCGCCGCGAGCCCCGAGGGCTGCGCGAACAGGGCCCCGGCCGCGGGCCCGTCGAGCAGCCCCTCCTCGGCGGTGCCGGCCATCACGGCGACCGTGCCGTCCACCGGGTCGTACGCCCACAACTGGTGCACGCCGGCCATCGCGATCCACACCCGCCCGCCGAACACCGCCAGGTCCCACGGCGACGACAGGTCGACCTCCCGGGCCGGCCCGGAGGTGGGCGACCCCCGCCACCACTGCCGGCCCGTGCCCGCGAGTGTGGTCACCTCCCCGGTGCCCAGGTCGAGGCGGCGCAGGGCGTGGTTGACGGTGTCGGCGACGACGACCGAGCCGCCGACCGAGCCGCCCCCGCCGCCCTCGTCATCCTCGCCGAGGAGGGCGAGGCCCTGCGGCTCGTCGAAGGCGGCCGTCTCCGCCGTGCCGTCGGCGAACCCCCTCTCACCGGAGCCGAACCGCCGGACGACGGTCTCCGCGTCCGCGGCCAGCTCCACCAGCTGATGCCGGGTCGTGTCACTGACCAGGAAGTTCCCGCCCGGCAGCAGCACCACCTTGCCGGGGAAGCGCAACACCGTCGGTTCGGGCTCCGGCGCCACGTACGGCCCGTCACCGCGCCGCAGCGTGCCCTTCGCCCCGTGCTCCGCCTCCAGCTCCGTCACCAGCCGCTCGATGGCCGGCACATGCCCCTCGCCCGAGTGCTGCGTGACGACATACCCCTCCGGGTCGATCACGACGAGCGTCGGCCAGGCCCGGACGGCGTACTGGTTCCACGTCACGAGCTCGGGGTCGTCGAGCACGGGATGCGCCACGCCGTACCGCTCGACCGCGTCGACGACCACCCCGTGCTCGGCCTCGTGCACGAACTTCGGCGAGTGCACCCCGACGACCACGACGGTGTCCCGGTGCCTGGCCTCCAGATCACGGAGCTCGTCGATCACGTGCAGGCAGTTGATGCAGCAGGACGTCCAGAAATCCAGTACGACGATCCGTCCGCGCAGGTCGGCGAGGCTGTACTGCCGGTCACCGGTGTTCAGCCAGCCGCCCCTGCCGGTGAGCTCGGGGGCGCGGACGCGGGCCCGGCGGCGGGAGGGGGGCGGGGACGAGTCGGTCATGGCTCCAGCGTGCCACCGCGCACCGACATCCACGCCGGAGCGCCGGCCCGGCCCCGCCCTCGCGGCCTGGCGCGGGCCGCGAACGTGCGGCCGGAGTCAGTCCGTCGGCCTACCGGCGGCGTTTGCTCACGGTGGGTGGGGAAGCGGTAACGGTATGAGATTCCTCGTACGCGACCGGCTCCTCGGCTTCGGTGACGACTACTGGATCGAGGACCAGCACGGCAACAAGGTGTTCCTCGTCGACGGCAAGGCGATGCGGATGCGGGACACCTTCGAGTTGAAGGACACCCACGGGCGCGTCCTGATCGACATCCACCAGAAGATGTTCGCGCTGCGCGACACCATGGTGATCGAGCGGGACGGCGAGCCACTGGCCACCATCCGGCGCAAGCGGCTGTCGCTGCTGCGCAACCACTACCGCGTGTCCCTGGCGGACGGCAGCACCGAGCTGGACGTCAGCGGCAAGATCCTCGACCGCGAGTTCGCCGTCGAGTTCGACGGCGAGCTGCTCGCCGTCATCTCCCGTCGCTGGCTGCACGTCCGCGAGACCTACGGCGTCGACGTCGTACGGGAGGACGCGGACCCGGCGCTGCTGATCGCGGTGGCCGTGTGCGTGATCCACCTGGCGGAGAAGGAGCGGGGGGAGGACTAGGGACCGGAGGGCGGTGTCCCGGCGGGCACCGGGGCGGTGTCCGCGCCCCCGCCCGTCCCGGCGGGTAGGCGGGGACGGTGTCCCGGCGGGTACCGGGGGGCGGTGTCCGAGGCCCGCCCGTCCCGGCGGGTGGGCGGTGTCCGTGGCCCCGCCCGTCCCGGCGGGTGGGCGGGGGCGCGCGGAGCGCTCAGAGCACCCGGTCCTTCAGGGCCGGGAACTGCTCACGGGTCCTCGCGACCTTCCCGGGGTCGAAGTCGACCGTCAGCACCTGCTCGCCGGGCCCGGCCTCCGCCAGGACCTCGCCCCACGGGTCCACCACGATCGAGTGACCGGCCTGCGGAACTCCGGCGTGGGTCCCGGCCGTTCCACACGCGAGCACGAACGCCTGGTTCTCCACCGCCCGCGCCTGCGCCAGCAGCGTCCAGTGCGCCCGCCGGCGCTCCGGCCAGCCCGCCGACACGACGAATGTCTCGGCGCCGGCGTCGACGAGACCGCGGAAGAGTTCGGGGAAACGGAGGTCGTAACAGGTGGCCAGGCCGAGGGTGGTGGTGGGCAGACGCACCGTCACCAGGTCGCGCCCCGCGCCCATCAGCACGGCCTCACCCTTGTCGAAGCCGAAGCGGTGGATCTTGCGGTAGGAGGCGGCCAGTTCACCGGAGGGGGAGAAGAGGAGAGAGGTGTTGTAGAGCGGGCCCTGGCCGGCGGGCGTACCGCCGGGGGACCCGTCACCGTCCGGCGTCGCGCGTTCCGGGATGGAGCCCGCGTGCAGCCAGACGCCCGCGTCGCTCGCCGCCTTCGCCATCGTTTCGCAGGTGGGCCCCTCGAGCGGCTCGGCCTCGCGCGCGAACTCCTCGTAGGCGAAGGCGCCGGTCGTCCACAGCTCCGGCAGGACGACGAGGTCGGCCCCGGCCTGATCCCGTACCAGGGACGCCGCCCGCTGCCGCCGTTCGGCGACCGGTTCGGCCTCGTCCACGGTGATCTGGATCAAAGAGGCGCGCACACTACCACCGTCCTGGCATTCGAGTCGTTCACACGGGCCTACGATCGTCACACGAAAGCACTGCCGGGGTGCCTCACAGCAGCGTAACTTAGCGTTCCAAGACACCCGCCGACAGCAGCCGCCTCCCGCTGGCAACGCCGCCACAACCACCCGTGTACCGACCGCCGAGGGGTCCCGTTCCGTGAGTCTGCATCCCACCCTCCAGCCCTACGCCGACGCCTGGACCCACTCCATCGAAGCGATATCCGAGCTGGTGCAGCCGCTCGCGGAGGCCGAGTGGAACCGGCGCACCCCGTGCCCCAGCTGGTCGGTCCGGGACGTCGTCTCCCACGTCATCGGACTGGACAACGAGATGCTCGGCGATCCGCGGCCCATCCACACACTGCCCCGCGACCTGTTCCACGTCACCAACGACCACCAGCGCTACACGGAGATGCAGGTCGACGTCCGCCGTCACCACACGGCACCGGAGATGACCTCCGAGCTGGAGTACACGATCATTCGCCGCAACCGGCAGCTGCGCAACGACTCGCGTGACCCGGGTACGAAGGTGCGCGGTCCGCTGGGCACGGAGCTGACCCTGGAGGAGTCGATGCGCACCCACGCGTTCAACGTGTGGGTGCACGAGCAGGATCTGCGCACCGCGCTCGGCAGCCCGGGCAACCTCGACTCCCCCGGCGCGCACGTCACCCGTGACGTGCTGCTCGCCCGGCTCCCGCGGCTCATCGCGGAGGACGCGGGCGCCCCGCGCAGCTCGGCGGTCATCATCGACGTGCACGGACCCGTCGAGTTCCTGCGCACGGTCCGCGTCGACATCCAGGGGCGCGGCACCCTGGAGACGGCCCCGGCACTCGGCCCGGCCGCGGTCTTCACCCTCCCCTGGGAGACGTACGTCCGCCTGGCCTGCGGCCGCACCACACCGGAGGCCGTGTCGGACCGACTGAAGGCGGACGGGGACCCGATGCTGGTCAAGGCGATCCTGGACAACTTCACGGTGACGAACTAGCCGGGAGCCGTCCGGCCGATCATCGCGGAGGAGGGCGACGGGGCCCGTCGGGCGCCGGTGAACGAGGGGAGGCCGACCCCGGGTGGAAAACGTCGGCGCCCCCGGGCGGTACCCACCGGCACCACCCGGTCCCGCTCCCGTCACGCCGGTACGTGCACCGTCTCCACCCGGCTGGCCACCAGCCGCTCGCGTTCGCGCCGGGCGGCGCGCCCGCGCAGGCGCAGGATCTGGCTGACACCGACCGCCTGGAGCACGAACACCGCGGAGAACGCGACCGTGTAGTCGCCACCCGTGGCGTCCAGCAGCACACCGACGGCGAACAGGGTCGTCATGGAGGCCACGAAACCACCCATGTTGGTGATTCCGGAGGCCGTCCCCTGACGTTCCGGCGGGTTCGCCGGCCGCGCGAAGTCGAAGCCGATCATCGAGGCGGGTCCGCAGGCGCCGAGCACCGCGCACAGCACGATCAGCAGCCACATCGGCACGTGCGCGACGGAGAACACGAGCGGACAGGCCAGCGTCACCGCCCACAGGGTCGCCGTCGCCGCCACGGTGCCGAGCGCGAGCGGCAGCCGCGCCGCGTGGTGCCGGGCGATGACCTGGCCGTAGACCAGTCCGACCACCATGTTCGACAGCACCACCAGGGTGAGCAGCTCCCCGGCCGTGGCGCGGGACAGGCCCTGCGCCTCCACCAGGAAGGGCAGGCCCCACAGCAGCAGGAACACCATCGCCGGGAACTGCGTCGTGAAGTGCACCCACAGGCCGAGCCTGGTGCCCGGTTCCCGCCAGGAGGCGGCGATCTGCCGGCGGACGTACGCGGCTCCCCGGTGCGGGAACGGCTCCGGTTCGTGGCCCTCCGGGTGGTCCTTGAGGAACAGCAGGAGCAGCACGAGGACCACGACGCCGGCGAGCGCGCTGCCCGCGAACGCCGCCGTCCAGCCGACGCCGTGCAGCAGCCGGGCCAGCACCAGCGTGGAGACGAGGTTTCCGGCCATTCCTGCCAGCCCCGCGAACTGCGCGACCTGCGGACCGCGCCGGGCGGGGAACCAGCGGGTGCCCAGCCGCAGCACGCTGATGAACGTCATCGCGTCGCCGCAGCCCAGCAGCGCGCGCGAGGCGAGGGCGGTGCCGTACGACGGGGAGAACGCGAAGCCGAGCTGCCCCGCGGTGAACAGCACCGCGCCGATGCCGAGGACCCGCTTCGTGCCGAGCCGGTCCACCAGCAGGCCCACGGGGATCTGCATGCCCGCGTAGACGAGGAGTTGGAGGATCGAGAAGGTGGACAGGGCGGAGGCGTTGACGTGGAAGCGGTCGGCCGCGTCGAGGCCGGCCACGCCCAGGGACGTACGGAAGATGACGGCGACGAAGTAGACGCAGACGCCGATGCCCCAGACGGCGACCGCGCGCCGGCCGCCCGGCGGGTCGCCCGGCAGAGTGACGGACGAGGAGCTGCTCATCGCACCTCTCCCCGCGCGAGGTGGGAGAACCATCCGACGTGCCGGTGGACGACCGCGACGGCGGCCTCCGCGTCCCCGGAACGCAGCGCGTCGAGGATCTCCTGATGCTCGGTCAGCGTCTTGGCGATCCGGTCGGGGTGCGAGTGCAGTACGGCGACGCCCATCCGCAACTGCCGGTCGCGGAGCTGGTCGTAGAGGCGGGAGAGGATCTCGTTGCCGCCGCTGCGGACGATCTCGGCGTGGAAGCACCGGTCGGTGACGGCGGCCGCGGCCAGGTCACCGGCGGCGGCCTGCTCCTTCTGCCGGGCGAGCAGCTCCTCCAGCCGCTCGATGAGCCGGGCGGGCGCCGGTACTGCCTTGCGGGCGGCGTGCTCCTCGACCAGCAGGCGGGTCTCCACCACGTCCGCGATCTCCTGCGCGGAGACGGGCAGGACCAGCGCGCCCTTCTTCGGGTACAGCCTGATCAGGCCCTCGGCCTCCAGCCGCAGCAGCGCCTCGCGGACCGGCGTGCGGGAGACCCCCACCGCGTCGGCGAGTTCCCCTTCGGTGAGCAGGGTCCCGCCCTCGTAGCGGCGGTCCAGGACGCCCTGCTTGACGTGGCCGTAGACGCGGTCGGCGGCGGGGGGCTGCTTGACGGGGACGGGAGCGGCCGGCGGGGCGGAGGAGGGCATGCGCACATCTTAGATACATCACGTACGCATGACGCGGCCCCGTCCACGATGCGGACCGCCCGGAGGGTCGCCGGCGGGGGCATCGGCGGGGGCATCGGCGAAAAAATTCAGACCCGCCTCAGCGGCCGCACAACCTTCTGTGCTACTTACGTGTCACACACATGCGGCCCCACCTACTGCGCCACCTCAACTCGGCCGCACCTCAGGGGCATTCAACGTATTCGGGGTATCTGACTTGATAAACGGCATTCAAGGCGTCCGCGTTCGCCGAGCCGCCGCCGTCGCCGTCACGACCGGCGCGATGCTCGCGACCGGCGCGCTCACCGCTGCGCCCGCACAGGCCGTCACCGCACCCACGATCGTGGCCAAGACCGGCTACGTGATGAACAACGCCAACGGCTCGTCGCTCTTCTCCAAGGGCTCGACCACCAAGATGTCCACCGGCTCCACCACGAAGATCATGACCGCCAAGGTCGTGCTGACGCAGTCGAACCTCAACCTCGACTCCAAGGTCACGATCCAGAAGGCCTACAGCGACTACATCGTCGCGAACACGGCCTCGTCGGCCCACCTGATCGTCGGCGACAAGGTGACCGTGCGTCAGCTGCTCTACGGGCTGATGCTGCCCTCGGGTTGCGACGCCGCGTACGCGCTCGCCGACAAGTACGGCACCGGCTCGACGCGGGCCGCACGGGTGAAGTCGTTCATCGGCAAGATGAACTCCAAGGCCGCGCAGCTCGGCCTGACCAGCACCCACTTCGACTCGTTCGACGGCATCGGCAACGGCGCCAACTACTCGACGGCGAAGGACCTGACGAAGCTCGCCAGCAGCGCGATGAAGAGCTCCACGTTCAGGACGGTCGTCAAGACAAAGTCGTACACCGCGAAGACCATCACCAAGACGGGCAGCACCCGCACGATGGGTGCCTGGACCAACACCAACACGCTGCTCAGCAGTTACAGCGGCACGATCGGTGTGAAGACCGGCTCCGGCCCCGAGGCCAAGTACTGCCTGGTCTTCGCCGCGACCCGCAACGGCAAGACGGTCATCGGCACGGTGCTCGCCTCCACCTCGGTCACCCAGCGCGAGACGGACGCGAAGAAGCTCCTCAACTACGGCTTCGCCAGGCTCGGCTGACCCCCGCCGACCACAGAAGGGGCCCGCCACGGTGCACGCGGCGGGCCCCTTTGCCGTATCCGGAAGCGAATCGCAAGCCCAACAGACGCACATAACTCGCAATGGTGAACATCATTGCCCCGGCTGGCATATTCGATTTCCTCCGCCCTACGTTCCGCTGCGGAGGTGGTTCACATGAACGAACCCAGCAGGAAGCCCGACACGGGTGAGCGGCACGAGGCGATCGACGTCAGCGACTTCGTCTACGCGGCCACGGGGGACCGGGTCCGACGACTGACCATGCCGGACGGAGCGCACTGGTTCCCGGCGGTGGACGTGTGCAAGGAGTTGGGGTACACCACGCCTCGCAAGGCGATCCTGGACCACGTTCCAGAAGAGCACCGAGACAATCTCGAGACAGTGACTGGAAGTCACGGTCTGAGCGTTCCCGCAGGTCGGAGCTGGCGCCGAGACCTGCAGCTGATCGACCTCCAGGGTCTGATCCTGCTCGTGAACGCGTGCACCAAACCAGCCTGCGCCCCGTTCAAGCAGTGGGTCGCCGAAGTCATCGAGACGATCCAGCGCGAGGGTTCCTACACCCTCCAGGAGGCCGAGGTGCAGCCCGCCGCCCCGGGCGCCCCCGTCGCGTACGCCATGCCGGAGCAGGTGGCTGACGCCATCGTCCGGCTGGAGGAGCGCAACCTGCTGGCGGACGAACAACTCGCCGTCGCCCAGCACGAGTCACTCACCCTGCAACGGGACATGCTGGCCATGCAGCGGAGCGTGGTCGAGACCCAGCGGGAGATGGTGGAGATGCAGCGCGCGACACTCACCGCGCAGCAGGCCATCGCCCAGGCCATGGAACGCATCGCGAACCGGCTGGACGTCCTGGCTCTCGACCGGCCGGCACCCACCGCGGCCCTCTCCGCGCTTCCCACCACCGAGTCCGTCCTGGCCGACTGGCGGGAGCGGCTGTCCGTCACCGAGGACGTGTGGACGGTGGCCGTCGTGATCGCGCCGGTCCTGGTCGAACGGGGTGAGCTGCGCGAGCCGCTCGAATCGATCGCCGCTCGCACCGGACTGACGGTGCACCGCGTCAACGAGTGCCTGCGCCTGCTGCGCAAGCACGCCTGCATCCACTCGCGGGGCGGCAGCGAGGAAGGGGCGCCGGTCTACGTGCTGAACCGGTCCTGACGGGATGAAGAGGTGAAGGGGCGGCCGCACTCCGAAATTGCGGCCGACCCTTCGTCGTTCAAGCTATCGCGTCGCGGCCCCTCAGGCCCACGTGATCAGCCTTTTGGGTTGTTCCAGGATCGCTGCCACGTCCGCGAGGACCCTCGAGCCCAGTTCCCCGTCGACCAGGCGGTGGTCGAAGGACAGGGCCAGGGTGGTGACCTGGCGTGGCTTCACCTTGCCCTTGTGGACCCACGGCTGGAGCTTGATCGCGCCGACCGCGAGGATCGCGGCCTCGCCGGGGTTGAGGATCGGCGTGCCGGTGTCGACGCCGAAGACGCCGACGTTGGTGATCGTCACCGTGCCGCCCTGCATGTCGGCCGGTGACGTCCGGCCCTCGCGGGCCGTGGAGACCAGCTCGCCCAGCGACTGGGCCAGCTGCGGCAGCGTCTTGGCCTGCGCGTCCTTGATGTTGGGGACGATCAGGCCACGGGGGGTGGCGGCCGCGATGCCCAGGTTGACGTAGTGCTTGACCACGATCTCCTGGTTGGCCTCGTCCCAGGAGGCGTTGATGTCGGGGTGCCGCTTGATCGCGACCAGCAGGGCCTTGGCGATCAGCAGCAGCGGGTTGATCCGCAGGCCCTGCATCTCGTGCTTCCCGGGGTCCCGCTTGAGCTCCTCGACCAGCTTCAGCGTGCGGGTCACGTCGACCGTCACGAACTCCGTGACGTGCGGCGCGGTGAACGCCGAGCCGACCATCGCCGCCGCCGTCGCCTTGCGGACGCCCTTCACCGGGACGCGGGTCTCGCGGGCCGTGTCGTAGGTGACGACCGGCGCCTGGGGCGCGACGGGCACCGGGGCCGCCACGGGCTCGGCGACCGGCGCGGGCGCGGGTGCCGCCGCCGCGTGGACGTCCTCGCGGGTGATGACGCCGTCCGGGCCGGAGGGCACCACCGTCGTCAGGTCGACGCCGAGGTCCTTCGCCAGCTTGCGCACCGGCGGCTTGGCCAGCGGGCGCGAGCGCACGGCCGTCGTCCCGTGCCCGTTGAGCTCGGCCAGGACGGCCGCCGACGCCTCCCGCACGGGGAGCTCGGGACCCTTGCGGGGACGGCGCCGGGTCGAGGACGCGGCGACCCCGTAGCCCACGAGGACCGGCTGGCGGGCCGGTGGCTTCGCCTCCTCCGCCGGCTGCTCGACGGGCGCGGGAGCCGGTTCGGCGGCCGGAGCGGCGCCCCCGCCCGCCACGGCCACCGCGATGATCGGCGTGCCCACGTCCACCGTGGTGCCCTCGGCGAAGTGCAGGTCGCGGACCACGCCGTCGTAGGGGATGGGCAGTTCCACCGCCGCCTTGGCCGTCTCGACCTCGCAGACGACCTGGCCGTCGGTGACGGTGTCGCCCGGCTTGACGTACCACTTGAGGATCTCGGCCTCGGTGAGCCCCTCGCCCACGTCGGGCATCTTGAACTCGCGTACGGACGCGTCAGTCATCGTCGTCACGACCTTCTCCTCAGTACGCCAGGGCACGGTCGACGGCGTCGAGCACCCGGTCCAGGCCCGGCAGGTACTCCTCCTCCAGCCGCGCCGGCGGGTACGGGGCGTGATAGCCGCCGACCCGCAGCACGGGGGCCTCCAGGTGGTAGAAGCAGCGCTCCGTGATCCGGGCGGCGATCTCCGCGCCCGAGCCGAAGAACACCGGCGCCTCGTGGACGACGACCAGACGGCGGGTCTTCTCGACCGAGGTCTGGATGGAGTCGAAGTCGAGCGGGGAGATCGAGCGCAGGTCCAGGACCTCCAGCGACCTGCCCTCCTCGGCGGCCACGTCGGCGACCTCCAGGCACGTCTTCACCATCGGGCCGTAGGCGACGAGGGTGAGGTCGCCGCCCTCACGGACGACACGGGCCTTGTGCAGGGGGCCGGGGATGGCCTCCGTGTTGACCTCGGCCTTGTCCCAGTAGCGCCGCTTGGGCTCGAAGAAGATCACCGGGTCGTCGCTCTGGATGGCCTGCTGCATCATCCAGTAGGCGTCCTCCGCGTTCGACGGGGAGACGACCTTCAGGCCGGAGACGTGCGCGAAGAGCGACTCGGGGGACTCCGAGTGGTGCTCCACCGCGCCGATGCCGCCGCCGTAGGGGATGCGGACGACGACCGGGAGCTTGACCTTGCCCAGCGAGCGCGCGTGCATCTTCGCCAGCTGGGTGACGATCTGGTCGTACGCCGGGAAGACGAACCCGTCGAACTGGATTTCGACGACCGGGCGGTAGCCGCGGAGGGCCAGGCCGATCGCCGTGCCGACGATGCCCGACTCGGCGAGCGGGGTGTCGATGACCCGGCTCTCGCCGAAGTCCTTCTGCAGGCCGTCCGTCACGCGGAAGACGCCGCCGAGCTTGCCGACGTCCTCCCCCATGATCAGGACCTTGGGGTCGGCCTCCAGGGCGCGGCGCAGCGACTCGTTGATCGCCTTGGCCACGGCCATGCTGGTGGATGTCACGGGCGCCGCCATGTCACTTGCCCCCCTCTTCGTCCGCGAACGACGCCTGGTAGGCGGCGAACTGGGCTCGCTCCTCGTCGACGAGCGCGTGCCCGTCCGCGTACACGTTCTCGAAGATGGCGAACCGGTCCGGGTCCGGCATGGCACGGACCGCTTCGCGCACTCGCCTGCCCAACGCTTCGCTCTCGGTCTCGAGTTCCGCGAAGAATCCGTCGTCCGCGTGGTTTGAGGACTCCAGGTAGGCACGCAGACGCAGGATCGGGTCCTTGGCCTCCCATGCCTGGCGCTCCTCGTCGGCCCGGTACTTCGTCGGGTCGTCGGAGGTGGTGTGGGCGCCCATGCGGTAGGTGTACGCCTCGACCAGGGTCGGGCCCTCACCGCGGCGGGCGCGCTCCAGCGCCCACTGCGTCACCGCGAGGCAGGCCAGCACGTCGTTGCCGTCCACGCGCACGCCGGGGAAGCCGTAGCCCTGGGCCCGCTGGTACAGCGGGACGCGCGTCTGCCGCTCGGTCGGCTCGGAGATCGCCCACTGGTTGTTCTGGCAGAAGAACACCACCGGGGCGTTGTAGACCGCGGAGAAGGTGAACGACTCCGCGACGTCGCCCTGGCTGGAGGCGCCGTCGCCGAAGTAGGCGATCACCGCGCTGTCCGCGCCGTCCTTGGCCACGCCCATCGCGTAGCCGGTCGCGTGCAGGGTCTGCGCGCCGATGACGATCGTGTACAGGTGGAAGTTGTTGCCGTTGGGGTCCCAGCCGCCGTTGTTTACCCCGCGGAACATGCCGAGCAGGTTGGTCGGGTCGACCCCGCGGCACCAGGCGACGCCGTGCTCGCGGTAGGTCGGGAAGACGTAGTCGTCGTCGCGCAGGGCCCGGCCGGAGCCGATCTGGGCGGCCTCCTGGCCGAGCAGCGAGGCCCACAGGCCCAGTTCGCCCTGGCGCTGCAGGGCCGTGGCCTCGGCGTCGAAGCGGCGGGTGAGCACCATGTCGCGGTACAGGCCGCGGAGCTCGTCGGGGGTGATGGCGGCGACGTACCCGTCGTACACCGCGTTCTTGACGCGCTTGCCCTCGGGCGTCAGCAGTTGTACGAGCTCGGGCTCGGTGCCCGGCGGCTTCTTCGCGGTCGTCCGCTTGCCGGCCGTGCTCTTGGTACTGGCGCTGCGTCGCGATGTGCGCGCGGCAGTGCTCTCCACGGTCACGTGTGCTCCTCCGTCGGTCCGGCTACCCGGGTTCGCCGGGCGCCAGTGCGGCTCACCCATAGCCCCAGGGGCGCGCAGGGTGGGCGCGCACGTTGGGGAACAGGCGTGACAGGTGCCCCGGCGAGCATCCTGCACAAGGCACGTTACCCAGTGCTTCACATTTCTGTGAAACCCCTCCTGACCTGCGATTTTGCTTGGATTTCCAAGTAAATCGCGAAATCGGGAACAATTCCTGGTCACAGCCTTGCAGGGGGCCGGAACAACGGCACGTTATCCCGGTGACCCAGTTCACGGGAAGAGTCTGCCCGGGCGCGGCTTTTGATCAGGGGCAAGAACGGCATTCGGCAGCAAAGGTGCGAAACCCCGGCAATTTCCCCCAGGCCGCCGGGCGGGCCCCCGGACACGAAGCAGGGCTCCACGCGCGCGTGGAGCCCTGCTTTCCGTGAGATCGACCGGCCGCCGCGGGTCAGAGACCGTCGTTCCCGGTCGTCGTACCGCCGTCGGCGCCGCCGTCGCCGCCACCACCGTCCGTGGGGTCCGCCGTCACGGGCGGGTCGGTCTCCGGGGCGCTCGTCTCCTGCGTCGGCGCCGCGCTCGACGCCGGCGCGGAGGGCTCGCTGCTCGGCTCGCTGCTGTAGCTCTTGGAGGGCGTGTACGACGGGCTGTACGACGGCGTCCAGTCCTGGTTGGAGCCCGTCCCCGTGTCGTCGTCGGAGGACGAACCCGTCTCCGGGTCGGTCGCCTTGTCGCTCGGCGTCTCGGTGTCCTTCTCGTCCTTCGCGGACCGCGAGGTGGTCGGTGAATGGGTCGTGCCCGGGCCGCCGTCGCTCCCGCCGGTGTTGTTCAGCGCCAGCGCGACTCCCGCGGCGATGGCGACGACCGCGAGGACGGCGAGGATCCACAGCTTGCCGCGGCCGCTGCCCCGGTTGCCGTGTCCCTCGAAACCGCCCTCGTCCCCGCCGCCGTACCCGGCGGGCAGGATCTGCTGCGGGATCTGCGTGGTGCCGGAGGAGTCACCGGAGTGCGGCAGCACCGTGGTGCTCGCGAAGCCCGCCGCCGGCGTGTTCCGCCCGTCGTGCACCCCCACCGGGCCGGTGTTCCAGGTGCCGGTGTGGCCGCCCTGGTCGTACAGCATCTGCAGGGCGTACTGGACCAGTCCGCGCATCTCCTCCGCGGTCTGGAACCGGTCGTCCGGCTCCTTGGCGAGGGAGCGCATGACGAGTCCGTCGAGCTCCGGCGGGCACGCGCCGTCCGAGGTCTCCGACGGGGGCACCGGGATGTCCTGGACGTGCTGGTAGACCACCGACAGCGGGGTCTCGCCGGTGAACGGCGGGCGCAGCGCGAGCAGTTCGTAGAGGAGACAGCCGGTCGCGTAGAGGTCGGAGCGGTGGTCGACGGCCTTGCCGAGCGCCTGCTCCGGGGAGAGGTACTGCGGGGTGCCCATGACCATGCCGGTCTGGGTCATGGTGGTGGACGCGCCGTGCAGGGCGCGCGCGATGCCGAAGTCCATCACCTTGACGGCGCCGTTGTCGGTGATGATGACGTTCGCCGGTTTGATGTCGCGGTGCACGATGCCGTGCTGATGCGAGTAGGCGAGCGCCTCCAGCACCCCGGAGACGATGATCAGGGCCTGCTCGGGGCCGGGCGCCTCCGCGTTGAGGAGCAGGTCGCGGATGGTGCGGCCCTCGACGATCTCCATCACGATGTACGGCACCGACTGGCCGCCCACGAAGTCCTCGCCGGAGTCGTACACGGCGACGATGGAGTGGTGGTTGAGGCCGGCCACCGACTGTGCCTCGCGGGTGAAGCGGGCCTTGGAGACGGGGTCCTCGGCGAGGTCCCCGCGCAACAGCTTGACCGCCACGGTGCGTCCGAGACGGACGTCCTCGGCGGCGAAGACCTCCGCCATACCGCCCCGGCCGAGTCTGCGGGTGAGCCGGTACCGGCCGTCACCGACCAGTCCGCCATTGCCCCACAGCTCCGGCGCATCCGACATCCCGCCGCCAGTCGCCTCGGGGTCGGACGGGCCCTGAGCGCGCTGCTGCTGTGCCATCAGTCCTCGCCGTCGTTTCTGCCCGCGGTGCGCGCGGTGTTGTCACGGTCTCCGTCGGCCACGCTACAGCCTCCGGGCAAGCCGCCGGTCCGGGAGGAGCCCGGCACCCGTCCGCGACGGACCGGCCATCAAACCCGTAGTGCGCCTGGCCGTGCAAATCGTGTGTACCGGCCGTAGGGCACCTGTAACGCTTCCGCGACGCTTCTTTCGCGTACGGTCACGGATCGGGCACCGAGCTTGACGTGTCACTGCCCTCCGGCACACTTGGCCGGGAATCACCCTTTCGATCAACGATCAGCGACGGCGTCTGAGGGCTACGGGGGACACGGGACATGAGCCAGGACGGCGCTCAGGGCCGGTATGCGGGGCGCGCACTCGCCGGTGGCCGCTACCAGCTGCGCGACTTGCTCGGCGAGGGCGGCATGGCCTCGGTGCACCTCGCGTACGACACGGTGCTGGACCGGCAGGTCGCGGTCAAGACGCTGCACACCGAGCTGGGCCGCGAGCAGGCGTTCCGCGAGCGTTTCCGCCGTGAGGCCCAGGCCGTGGCCAAGCTCACCCACACCAACATCGTCTCGGTCTTCGACACCGGCGAGGACGACCTCGGCGGCGCGACCATGCCCTACATCGTCATGGAGTACGTCGAGGGCCGCCCCCTCGGCTCGGTCCTCGACGAGGACGTGCGGCGGCAGGGCGCGATGCCCGCCGACAAGGCGCTGAAGATCACCGCGGACGTGCTGGCCGCGCTGGAGATCAGTCACGAGATGGGCCTGGTCCACCGGGACATCAAGCCGGGCAACGTCATGATGACCAAGCGCGGGGTCGTCAAGGTGATGGACTTCGGCATCGCCCGCGCCATGCAGTCCGGCGTCACCTCCATGACGCAGACCGGCATGGTCGTCGGCACGCCGCAGTACCTGTCGCCTGAGCAGGCGCTGGGCCGCGGCGTGGACGCCCGCTCCGACCTGTACTCGGTCGGCATCATGCTTTTCCAGCTGGTCACCGGTCGGCTGCCGTTCGACGCGGACTCGCCGCTGGCCATCGCGTACGCGCATGTGCAGGAGGAGCCGGTCGCGCCGTCCTCGGTCAACCGCGCGCTGCCGCCGGCCGTGGACGCGCTGGTCGCCCGCGCCCTGAAGAAGAACCCGAACGAGCGCTTCCCCAGCGCCGAGGCCATGCGCGACGAGTGCCTGCGGGTGGCCGCGTCCCTCCAGCCGGCAGCGCCGAGCATCGTGCCGGGGACCCCCACGCCGAGCGGCTCCGGGGTCGGCTCCGCGGTCTTCCCGCCGGTCGACCAGTCGGCCCAGGCCCCGCCGGGCAACGTGCAGACGCCGTACCAGCCGCTGCCCGGCCCCTACGGCACCCCGCCGCCCGCGACGCCCGCCCCGGCGTACGGCTATCCGCAGCAGGCCGGCTACCAGACGCCCGGCCCGGCCTCCTACGCGCCGCAGCACCAGGCCGGGTCGACGCCGCCGCCGTACAACCTCACCCCGCAGCCCGCCACGACCGCGTCGCCGGCCGGCGGCAGGAGCAACAAGCCGGTGGTCATCGGCTCGATCCTCGTCTCGCTGGTCGCGGTCGGCGGCCTCGTCGCGGCCCTGATGATGAACGGCGGCAGCGGCGACGACACCAAGGGGAGCGGGGGCAGCAGCGCCAGCGCGACCACGTCGGCGGTGTCCGGGCACCGGGGCCCCGATCTGTCGAAGACGATCGACAAGACCGAGTGCACCGAGCCGCAGGAGTCGTACAACGACCCCGACAAGGTCAAGATGCCCGACTTCGGGTTCAAGAACTGGACCTCGGTCCTCGCCTGTCTCCAGGCCGCCGGCTGGCACTACGCGAAGCATCCGGTGGACGAGAACACCTACGGCCAGGACACCGTGATGCGCCAGTCCCCGCAGGCCGGCACGGACTTCGACCCGGACAACCCGCCGGAGATCCAGTTCGACATCTCCACGGGTGACCCGGCCTGAGGGCGGTGCCGCCGCCGCCGTAGTGAGCGGTCATGTGAGAGGCCCGGCAGCGTGAGCTGCCGGGCCTGATGCGTTCGATGGATGGGTGTCCGCGTCCGGTCGGTGGACGCCCGCGTTCGGCCGACGGGTGTCCACCCTGGTACGGGTCCGTCCGCGAGACCGGTCCGGTGGCCGGTCCGGGGCGCGGCCTACAGGTACGGGCCTCCCGAACGGCCGACCGTCCGCGGGTCGTCGCCTCCCTCGGCACCGCCGACCCCGGGCGGCAGGGCGCGGCGCATCTGCTCCAGCTGGGCCCGCGCGGCCATCTGCTGGGCGAACAGGGTGGTCTGGATCCCGTGGAAGAGCCCCTCCAGCCAGCCGACCAACTGGGCCTGCGCGATGCGCAGTTCCGCGTCACTCGGGGTGGCGTCGTGCGTGAAGGGCAGGGAGAGCCGTTCCAGCTCCTCGACGAGTTCCGGCGCCAGACCGTCCTCCAGCTCCTTCACCGAGCTGGAGTGGATCTCCTTCAGCCGGACTCTGCTCGCCTCGTCGAGAGGAGCGGCACGCACCTCCTCCAGGAGCTGCTTGATCATGCTGCCGATCCTCATGACCTTCGCGGGCTGTTCCACCATCTCCGTCACCGGGACCTCGCGGGAGTCCTCGTCTCCGGTGCCACCGAGCGCCATTCCGTCCTGGCCCACGACCAGGATCTGGGGGTTCTCCGGTGACCTTTCGTTCCTCGGCATCTCCATGCCGCCATTCTCTCGCACGCGTGCACCTCGTCAGTGTGGTGCCCCCCTCGGAGAGTGATCCACCGTCCACGGTCCGCGTCGACCTGCCGGCGGAACCCGGAATGCCGGAATTGCCAGGCGGTGTGAGGCTTGTTCCGTGACTTCATGGCTGTGGAGACCCGACCGGCCACGCGGACCGCACGGACGGCGTCCGCCGGGGCTTCGGCCGGCAGGGTGGCTGCTCGTCCTGGCGGCGTGCGCTGTCGTCCCGGTGTACGGGGGCGGCACGGCGTACGGCGCCGAATCGCCCTACCGCGCTGAACAGTTGTCCTCCGCCGACCCCTCGCGCGGTGCCGACTCCTCGCACCGGGGAGGTGCGGGGGCACGGCACCGGGCCGGGTCCCCGTCGTACGGCGCGGGATCCTCGTCCCGTGCCGGGCCCCCCGACCGTGTCGGGTCGTCACCCGCCGGTCCGTCGCCGGACTCCTCCCGCGCCGGTGCGCGCCATGCCTCACCCTCGGCGTCGGAGTCGGCGTCCGCCGAACCGAGCCGGGCCGGGAGCCGCGCGGGCGAGGGGCGGCAGCGGCCGGGACGGAACGAGGCCCCGACCCCGACGGAGGACGAGGACCAGGGCGGACACGACGTCCTCGGGGCGGACCCGGGCGGCGGGGGCGACGCCCCGCAGGACACGGACACCGCGGACCCGGAGGCGGATGACGAGGCCACCGCAGAGGCCGAGCCGCCGCGGCGGACCCCCGAGGCGCCGACCGCGTCCCCGACCGGAGCCGACCGGCAGAACACGGCGCAGACCGGGCGCGCGGTCGGGGCCACCCTCCCGATCCTGCCCCTGGGCAGCGGGCTGATCCTCGTCGGACTGGGCCTCGGCCTCGCCTTCCTCGGCCTGCGCCTGCGCCGCGGCTAGGAAAGGGGCGCCCGGGCTTCCCTCAGGTGACCAGCAGAACCTTGCCGATGTGACCGCTGTCCTCCACGACCCGGTGCGCTCCGGCCGCGTCGCTCATCGGGATCTCGCGGTCGACGACCGGACGGACGTGCCCGGCCTCGATGAGCGGCCAGACGTGCTCGCGTACGGCGGCCACGATGGTCGCCTTCTCGCCCAGCGGGCGGGCCCGCAGCGAGGTCGCGCTGATCGCGGCCCGCTTGCCCAGCAGCGTGGCGAGGTCCAGCTGCGCCTTGACACCGCCCTGCATGCCGATGACGGCGAGCCGTCCGTTGACGGCGAGCGCCTGGACGTTGCGGTCCAGGTACTTGGCGCCCATGTTGTCGAGGATGACGTCGGCCCCGGCGCCGTCCGTGGCCTTCCTGACCTCGGCGACGAAGTCCTGCTCCCGGTAGTTGACCAGGATCTCGGCACCCAGCTCGGCGCAGCTGTCCAGCTTCTCCCGCGTGCCCGCCGTCACGGCGACCTTCGCGCCGACGGCCTTGCCCAGCTGGATCGCCATGGTGCCGATGCCACTGGAACCGCCGTGCACGAGGAGCGTCTCGGCCGGACGCAGGTGGGCGATCATGAAGACGTTGGACCACACCGTGCAGGTCACCTCCGGCAGCGCCGCGGCCTGCCGGAGATCGACGCCCGCGGGCACGGGCAGCAGCTGACCGGCCGGGACGACGACCTTCTCGGCGTAGCCGCCGCCGGACAGCAGGGCGCACACCTCGTCGCCGATCGACCAGCCGGAGACGCCGGGGCCGACCTCGGCGATCCGTCCCGAGCATTCGAGGCCGGGGTAGGGGGACGCGCCGGGCGGGGGGTTGTAGAAGCCCTGCCGCTGGAGGATGTCGGCCCGGTTCACGGCGCCGGCCACCACCTCGACCAGCACCTCGCCCTCGCCGGGCGCCGGGTCCGGGACCTCCTCCCACACCAGCGCCTCGGGTCCGCCAGGTTCGGGAATCGTGATCGCATACATGAGAGGGACGCTACCCCTCGCCGCCCGCCGCACCCCAGGTCTGCCCGCCGAGTCGCCGTCGCCCCTCACCACGGGAGGGGTCCGGGGGCCGTGGACCTCCGGGCAGGGCGTCAGTCCCGGCGCAGCGGGCGGACGTCGGGTGCGATCTGCGACCCCGGTGACGCCCGCACGATCGTGATGAGCCGGTCCGTCAGTTGCAGGGTTCCGACGACCGGATCGTCGTAGCCGAGCACCCGGTGCCCGCGTACGACGCTGACCACCAGGTCCTCCGTGTCCCGCGGGTTCCTGCCCACCTCGGCCTTTATGACGGGGCGTTCGACGATGTCCAGCCCGCTGCCCTGCTGGATGAGGTCCTCCATCACCATGCCGGCCGCCGGACTGAGCACGGACAGGCCGAGCAGCCGGCCGGCCGCGCTGGCGCTGGTGATGACCGCGTCGGCGCCCGACTGCTTCAGCAGCGGGGCGTTCTCCTCCTCACGCACCGCGGCCACGATCTTCGCGGCCCGGTTGAGCTGGCGGGCCGTCAGAGTCACCAGGACGGCGGTGTCGTCGCGCTGGGTCGCGATGATGACCTGCCGCGCCCGGTGCACCTCGGCCCGCTTGAGCACCTCGCTGCGCGTCGCGTCCCCGATCACGCCCGCATAGCCCTCGGCGGAGGCCAGGTCGATCGCCTTGACGCTGGGGTCGACCACCACGACCTGCTCCTTCTTCAGGCCCGTCGCACAGACGGTCTGGATCGCGGAGCGCCCCTTCGTGCCGAAGCCGACGACGACGGTGTGGTCGCGCAAGGTGGACCTCCAGCGGTTGAGCCGCCATTCCTCACGAGTGCGTTCCGTCAGGACCTCGAGGGTGGTGCCGACGAGGATGATCAGGAACAGCACCCGCAGGGGCGTGATGACGAAGATGTTGGTCAGCCGGGCGGCGTCACTGACGGGCGTGATGTCGCCGTACCCGGTGGTCGAGAGCGTGACCGTCGCGTAGTAGAAGGCGTCGAGGAGGTCGACCGAGCCGTCCGAGGTGTCGTTGTAGCCGTCGTGGTCGGCATAGACGATCAGCGCGGTCGCGACCAGCACGAGCAGGGCCAGGGACAGCCTCTTGGCGACCTGCCCGTACGGGTGCACCACCACATTCCTCGGCAGTTTCACCCGGTGGGGCACGATATGTTCGTCCGCCTGGCGGGCGATCGCGTCATGGCCGGGAAGTTTCACGTGAAACACACCCCGATGCCCGCGGCGGCCCACGGCAGGTCGAGCAGTTCGGTCTCCTGCCCCGCCCGGGCCCCACCCGGCGGTACGACGGCGAGGGCATCGGCCGCGGCGATGCCACGGAGCATGGCCGGGCCGTTGTAGTGCAGTGGTGCCGCCCGGTCGCCGCGCAGCACCACGGGGATGAGCCGGGTGTCGTACGGATGCCCGTGCACCCCGTCCTGGAGGGGCAGCGTGTACGGCTCCGGGGCGGGGCGTGCCGCGAGCGTCCGCAGCAGCGGCTCGGCCAGGGTGAGCAGCCCGGATACGGCCGCCAGCGGGTTGCCGGGCAGGCCGACGAGGTGCTGGTCCTCCTTGATGCGGGCCAACAGCATCGGGTGGCCCGGCCGCACCGCGACGCCGTCCACCAGGAGTTCGGCGCCGATCCGCTTCAGGGTGGGATGGACGTGGTCCACCGGACCGGACGCGGTACCGCCGGTGGTGACGATCAGGTCGGCTCGGGACGACGTGATCGCCCTGTGCAGCGCCTTGGCGTCGTCGCCGAGCCTGCGGACGGCGGTGACCTCGGCGCCGAGCGCGCGCAGCCAGGGCGGCAGGAGCGGGCCGAGGGCGTCACGGATCAGGCCGTCGTGCGGCAGGCCCTCGGTGAGCAACTCGTCGCCGAGGACGAGGACGTCGACCCGGGGGCGGGGGACCGCCGTGAGGGTGTCGTATCCGGCGGCGGCGGCCAGACCGAGCACCGCGGGGGTCACGAGGGCCCCGGCGGGGAGGAGTTGGTCGCCGCTACGGCATTCCTGGCCGCGCGGGCGGATGTCCTGGCCGTGTTGCGGTTCGCGAGTCGCGTGCAGCCGGCCCCGGTCGTCGGCGCGGCCGTGCTCACTGCGGAGCACCGCGGTGGTGTCGAGGGGGATGCGGGCGCCGGTGGCGATGCGGGCGGCCTCGCCGTCGGTGAGGGACGCCGGCTCGGCGTGCCCGGCCAGAACGCCTTCCTCGCGTACGTCCCAGGGGCCGGGGCCGGACACCGCCCAGCCGTCCATCGCGGAGGTGTCGAAGGAGGGCAGGTCGGTGAGCGCGGTCAGGGGGGCGGCCAGGGTGAGTCCGAGGGCGCCGTCGAGGGGCACGGAGACGGGCTCGCGGCGGGACCCCGGGGTGCCGGGACGGGCGGCGGCCCGTTCGGCGACCGCTCTGGCCCGGGGCCAGGGGGTGGCCTCGTGCGCGTGTTCGCGGGCGGGGTCGCGAGCGGCTTCGGGACGGCTTCCCGACCCGTGCTCACCCTGTGGGGCGGGGGTGGGCGCGGGCACCTGGTCGCCGTGCGGGCGGCCGTCGCCGGTGGGGGCGCGGCCGTTGTCTTCCTTCACGAGGGCGAGCGCCTCCTCGACGTCGAGGTCGTCGGGTTCCAGGCGTCCCGCGTTTCCGCCGGCCCGGGTGCCGCGGGCGGTCATCCGGCGTCCGGACCGGTACCGGGGGTGGTGCCGGGGGCCGCGTCGGGCCCCGGCCCCTCGGCGTGACCGGCCTCCGGCGTCGCGTCCGGGGCCGCGTCGCTCCTGGCCTCGGCGGCCTCGTCCACCCAGCGCAGGGCGAGGGCTGCGGCCCTGCGGGACGCCTCGGCGACGGCCTCGGGCCCTCCTCCGGCCAGCGCGGCGGCGTAGCCGACGAGGAACGTCGTCAGCGGTGCCGCGGGCCGGGCCACGCCGTGCGCGGCGTCGCGGGCCAGATCGAGCAGCATGCCGGTGTCGACGTCGAGGTCGATCCCGAGTTCGTCCTTGACTGCGGAAATCCATTCATCCAACACGTGCCCATGCTCCCTGATGCGTGCCCTGGCAGTGGCGATGTCGTCCCAGGTGTCGCAGTCGAAGGACGCGACCGGGTCGGGGACACGGGTGAGGTCGAGCCGCGCGGTCAGCCGGCGCAAAGGCAGCCCACTGAGACCAGCGCCGGCGGCGGGACGGCTGGGGGGCGGGGCGCCGGTCGGCGGGACGTCGGTGGGTAGGGCTTCGGCGACCGGGGTGTCTGGGGATGCGGCTTCGGCGACCGGGGTGTCTGGGGATGCGGTTCCGGCGACCCTGACTCCCGAGGTAGGGGCGTCGGCGGGCGGGACTCCTGAAGCTGTGGCTCCGGCTCCGGCGAGGCTGGCCAGTTCGCGGCGCAGCGCCTCCGTGCGGTAGGCGGCCACCAGAGGCTGGTCGCGGCCGTCGGCGTCGGTGAGCAGCACGCCCTCGGCGCCGCTCGTGCGGAGCTCGGACAGCAGCCGCCGTACGGTCGGTTCGGCGAGGAACGGGAGGTCGGCGGAGACCACGACGACCTGTTCCGCGGTGGTGTGCCGAAGGCCGGCGTCGAGCGCGGCCAGCGGGCCGCCGCCGGGCGGGTCCTCGCGGGCCCAGGTCACCGGGCGGGCGGTCGGCCGGGGGTCGGCGACGACGATGACGGTCCGTGCCCCGGCGCAGGCGGCCAGGACACGGTCGAGCAGCGCCCGCCCGCCCACACGCACACCGGGCTTGTCCGCGCCGCCGAGCCGCCGGGCGGCACCCCCGGCGAGCACGACGGCATCGTGGACCTCGGCGTCGGGTGCCTCGGCACCGGGGGTGCCGGTGCCGAGAGCGTCGACGCCGAAGGCGCCGGAGGCGGCTGTGCCGTGGGCGGCGTGGGGCTCGTGCGCGGTCACCCCCCGAGTATGCGTCCCGCCCTGATCACAGGGAACGAGCGGGAGCCGCCGTGATCACAGGGTGCGCAGCAGGACCGCCGGCTGTTCCACGCAGTCCGCCACGAACCGCAGGAAACCGCCCGCCGTACCGCCGTCGCACACCCGGTGGTCGAAGGTGAGCGAGAGCTGGACGACCTGCCGGACCGCCAGCTCGCCCTCGTGCACCCAGGGCTTGGGGATTATCCGGCCGACGCCGAGCATGGCCGCCTCGGGGTGGTTGATGATCGGCGTGGAGCCGTCGACCCCGAACACGCCGTAGTTGTTCAACGTGAAGGTGCCGCCGGTGAGTTCCGCCGGGGTCAGCTTCCCCGCCCTGGCCGCCTCGGTCAGCCGGGCGAACTCCGCGCCGAGCGACTCGGCGTGCCGTGCGTGCGCGTCCCGGACGACGGGGACGACGAGCCCGCGCTCGGTCTGCGCGGCGAACCCCAGGTGCACGGCGTCGAGTCGGACGATCTCCCGGGCCTCCATGTCCACCGTCGAGTTGAGTTCGGGGAACCGGGCCAGTGCGGCGGTGCAGATCCGCGCCAGCAGGGAGAGGAGGGAGACCTTCGGTCCGCCGGCCGCGTTCATCGCCGTACGCGCCCGCATGAGTTCGGTGGCGTCGGCGTCGACCCAGCAGGTCGCGTCCGGGATCTCCCGGCGACTGCGGGAGAGCTTGTCGGCCACGGCCCCGCGGACACCCTTGAGCGGGACACGGGTGCCGGTTCCGGAGGCGGAGCCGTTGCCGGACGCGGGGGCGGAGCCGGGGGCGAAGGCCGGTGCGAGTTGCCCAGACGCGGAGGGCGCGGAGGGCGCGGGGGCGGTCAAGGGCTCCGTCACCGTGACCTGGCCGGCGGCCGCACGCAGCGCGTGCTCCACGTCGGCCCGCAGGATCAGTCCGTCGGGTCCGGAACCGGTCAGCTCCCTGAGGTCCAGTCCGTTCTCCCGCGCGAGCCTGCGCACCAGCGGCGAGATCACGGGCACCGGCCCGTCCACCGTCCTGGTGTGACCGGCCCCGGGAACGCCGGGGGCGTGAACGGCCGCGGGGACCTCGACGCCGGGACCCTTCGCCCCCGACGGGACGGGGCTCCCGTTCGCCTTCGGCGCGCGTGAGGGCGCGGGTGTGGCAGGGGCGAGCGCGGCAGGGGCGGGTGCGGGCGCGGCGGCCGCGCCGGAGACCGTCGGCGTCGGCCGGACGCGGCGCCTGCGCGCGGGTGCCTCGGAGGTGCCGTATCCCACCAGCACGTTGCCCGAGCCCCCGGTCGAGCCGCCGGCGGGCGGTGCGCCGACCGCCACGGTGATCAGCGGCGCCCCGACGGGCAGTTCCGTGCCCTCCTCGCCGAAGCGGGCGGTGACGACACCGCCGTAGGGGCAGGGGACCTCGACCATCGCCTTCGCGGTCTCGACCTCGACGACCGGCTGGTCGACGGTGACGAGGTCGCCGACCTCGACCAGCCAGCGGACGATCTCGGCCTCGGTGAGGCCCTCCCCGAGGTCGGGGAGCCTGAACTCCAGGCTGTGCATGTCGGAAGCGTGCGCCATCAGCTCTCGGCCTCCCACTGCAGGCGCCCCACGGCGTCCAGGACGCGGTCCACACCGGGCAGGTGGTGACGCTCCAGCATCGGCGGCGGATAAGGGATGTCGAACCCGGCCACCCGCAGCACCGGCGCCTCCAGGTGGTGGAAGCAGCGCTCGGTGACGCGGGCCGCGATCTCCCCGCCGGGGCCGCCGAAGCCGCCCGACTCGTGCACGACGACCGCGCGGCCGGTCCGCCGGACCGACGCGCAGACCGTCTCGTCGTCGAACGGCACGAGGGAGCGCAGGTCGACGACCTCCAGGTCCCAGCCCTCCTCGCGCGCGGCCTCGGCGGCTTCGAGGCAGACCGGGACCGACGGGCCGTAGGTGATGAGCGTGGCGCTGCGGCCGGGGCGCCGCACCACGGCGCGGCCTATCGGCTCGACGGCCTGCGGCTCCTCGGGGTTCCAGGAGTCCTTCGACCAGTACAGGCGCTTGGGCTCCAGGAAGACGACCGGGTCGTCGGAGGCGATGGCGGCGCGCAGCAGCCCGTAGGCGTCGGCGACGGTCGCGGGCGTGACGACGTGCAGTCCCGGGGTCGCCATGTAGTACGCCTCGGACGAGTCACTGTGGTGCTCGACCCCGCCGATGCCGCCGCCGTAGGGCACGCGGATCGTCAGCGGCAGGGGCATCGCCCCGCGGGTGCGGTTGCGCATCCGGGACACGTGCGAGATCAGCTGCTCGAACGCCGGGTAGGCGAACGCGTCGAACTGCATCTCGACGACCGGCCGGAGCCCGTACATCGCCATGCCGACGGCCGTGCCGAGAATGCCCGCCTCGGCGAGCGGGGTGTCGGTGCAGCGGTCCTCGCCGAACTCCTTCACGAGTCCGTCGGTGACCCGGAAGACACCACCGAGCGCGCCGACGTCCTCGCCCATGACGTGGACGGTCGGGTCGGCGGCCATCGCGTCGCGCATCGCGCGCGTGAGGGCCTGCGCCATGGTGGCCGGCTTGAGGGCGACGGTCGTCATCGGCGCGTCTCCTCCTGTTCCGCCTCGAGCTCCGCCCGCAACTGGGCCTCCTGCTCACGCAGCTGGGGCGTGGGCCGCGCGTACACGTGGGCGAAGAGGTCCATGGGGTCGAGCGCCGGGTCCTGGTTCATGCGGGCGCGCAGGTCGGCCGCCATGGTCTCGGCGGCGTCGCGGGCGGCCCGGATGCCGTCCTCGTCGATGAGGCCGCGCTCGGTCAGTTCGTGCTCCAGCAGCGCGATGGGGTCGTGCGCGCGCCAGGCGGCCACCTCGGTGTCGCCGCGGTAGCGCGTCGCGTCGTCGGCGTTGGTGTGGGCGTCGACGCGGTAGGTGATCGCCTCGACGAGCGTGGGCCCGCCGCCCGCGCGCGCGTGCCGGACGGCGTCGGAGAGGACCTCGTGCACGGCGGCCGCGTCGTTGCCGTCGACCAGGCGGCCGGGCATGCCGTAGCCGACGGCCTTGTGGGCCAGCGACGGGGCCGCGGTCTGCTTGGCGAGCGGGACGGAGATCGCGAAGCCGTTGTTCTGGACCAGGAAGACGACCGGGGCCTGCCAGACGGCGGCGAAGTTCAGTGCCTCGTGGAAGTCGCCCTCACTGGTGCCGCCGTCGCCGACCATGGCCAGCGCCACCACGTCGTCGCCCTTGAGGCGCGCGGCGTGCGCGAGACCGACGGCGTGCGGGAGCTGGGTGGCGAGGGGGGTGCAGAGCGGGGCGATGCGGTGCTCGCGCGGGTCGTAGCCGGTGTGCCAGTCGCCGCGCAGCAGGGTGAGCGCCTGGACCGGGTCGAGGCCACGGGCGACGGCGGCGAGCGTGTCGCGGTAGCTGGGGAACAGCCAGTCGCGGTCCTCCAGGACCAGCGCGGCGGCGACCTCGCAGGCCTCCTGGCCGGTGCTGGAGGGGTAGACGGCGAGCCGTCCCTGCTTGGTGAGGGCGGTGGCCTGGGCGTTGTAGCGGCGGCCGCGCACCAGTTCGGTGTGCAGCCGGCGCAGCAGGGCCGGGTCGGCCTCGGCGGCCGCGTCGGTGCCGAGGACGCGGTACGGCTCCGCGTCGGGCAACAGCGGCGCGGGGTCGGTGCGGGGCTGCCAGGCGGGCGGCGGCGCCGGGCGGTACGCGCCGCGCTGCTCCATGACCGTCATGACGGCACCTCCTCGTGGGAGCGGCTTCGGACGCGTCACGGATGTGACGCGTCCCACCTACCGATTGTTCGGTCGTCGGCACATTTTGGCTACAGGCACCTCCAGGCTGTGGACAAACGGTTCTGCACAACCTCAGATGGACGCAGTACGTCCATGGTAGGGAGGCGGGGGGACATGGCACCTGAACAAATGGCCGAAGGTGCCGAGAACGGCACCACGCCGCCGGCCCCGCCGCCCCCGCGGCCGCTGGACGCCATAGACCAGGACATCCTGCAGATGCTCCAGGCGGACGGCCGCGCCTCGATACGGTCGGTCGCCGAACGGGTGCACGTCTCGCGTGCCAACGCCTACGCGCGGATCAACCGGCTCGTCGAGGACGGCGTGATCCGCGGCTTCGGAGCCCGCGTCGACCACGAACGGGCAGGGCACGGGACGTCGGCGTACATCACCCTGAAGATCGTCCAGAACTCCTGGCGCACCGTGCGCGAGGCGCTCAGACAGCTTCCCGGCGCCTCCCACATCGCGCTGGTCGGCGGCGACTTCGACGTACTGCTCCTGGTGCACACGCCCGACAACCGGGCCTTGCGCGAACTGGTCCTCACCCGGCTCCAGGCGATGCCCGAGGTGCTGAGCACGCGCACCCTGCTGGTCTTCGAGGAGGAGGACCTGGAACCGCAGGGCTGAGGACGCCGAGGTCGCGGCACCAGGGCCAGGGCCACAGGGGTCAGGGCCGCCGAGGTCAGGGCTGCCGGCGCAGCCCGGAGAACACCAGCCGCGCCACCGCGTCGGCCACCTCGCGCTCGGCCGTGCCGCCTCCGTCGGGCCGATACCACTCGACGATCGAGTTGATCATCCCGAAGACGAGCCGGGTGGCGAGCCGCACCTCCACGTCCCCGCGCACCTCCCCGTCGGCGGCGGCCGCCCGCAGCAGCGCGGCGACCCGGTGGTCGAAGTCGCGGCGCCGCTCCAGCGCCCACCGTTCGGTGTCCGTGTTGCCGCGCACCCGCAGCAGCAGCGTCACGTACGGCAGTTCCGCCATCAGCACCTCGACCATGCGCCGCACGACGTACTCCAGGCGCTCCACGGCACGCCCCGCGCGCGCGGGCTCCTCGTCGAGGATCCCGAAGAGCCCGTCCAGAGCCCGGCTCACGGCGCGGCGCAGCAGCTCCTCCTTGCCCGCCACGTGGTGGTAGATCGAGGACTTGGAGATGCCGGCCGCCTTGGAGAGGTGCTCCATGGAGGTGCCGTCGTAGCCGCGCTCGATGAAGACCTGCACGGCGACGGACAGGAGCGTCTCCGGGGTGTACGTGTCGCGCTTGGCGGTGGTCATGAGCTGCTGCCTTCCCGCTTGTCGCTGGCGTACCGGTGACGGTAGAGCGCGAGGGACGGCGCGTAGCGGCCCGAGGGCTCGCGCAGGTGCAGGTCGTCCAGGAGGTCGTAGGCCCACTCCTTGCCGAGCCTGCGGCTCCACTCGAAGGGGCCGAGCGGATAGTTCACGCCCTGGCGCATCGCGGTGTCGACGTCCTCCTCGGTCGCCACGCCCTTGGCGACGGCGTCGTGCGCGAGGTCGATGATCCGGGCGACCGTGCGGGCGACGATCATGCCGGGGACGTCCCCGATGACGCTGACCTTCTTGCCGAGGGCCTGGAACAGGCCGATGGCCTCGGCGAGGGTCTGCGGGGCGGTGTCCTGGGAGGCGGACAGGGCGATCCGGGTGGCCTTGCGGTAGTCGAGCGCCAGGTCGAAGTAGACGACGTCGCGGAACTCCACGGAGGTCTGACCGTCGGCGAGCGCCAGCTGCCCGCCGCTGGGCAGGACCAGCCGGGTGCCGTGGTCCTCGTCCTCCGCGCGCACCGGGATACCCGCCTCGCCGATCAGCGCGACGAGTTCGGAGGCGGGGCCCAGGTCGCCCTCGGCGACCACGTAGGCGGGCGGCCGGGAGTCCTCCGCGGTGTGCGGCTCGGAGCGCTCGGCGCCGGCGCCGTGGTCGTACCAGCCCTGTCCGGTCTTGCGGCCGAGCCGGCCCGCCTCGACGAGCCGTTGCTGGGCCAGCGAGGGCGTGAAGCGGACGTCCTGGAAGAAGGACCGCCACACGGAGTGCGTGACGGACTCGTTGACGTCCTGGCCGATGAGGTCGGTCAGCTCGAAGGCGCCCATCCGGAAGCCGCCCGACTCGCGCAGCACCGCGTCGATGGTGGCCGGGTCGGCGCCCTGGGCCTCGTACACCGCGAACGCCTCGGCGTAGAAGGGCCGCGCGATGCGGTTGACGATGAAACCGGGCGTGTCCGCGCAGGCGACCGGGGTCTTGCCCCAGGCGCGCGCCATCTCGTACGCGCGCGTGGCCGAGGTGACGTCGGTGGCGAACCCGGAGACCACCTCGACGAGCGGCAGCAGCGGCGCGGGGTTGAAGAAGTGCAGGCCCACCAAGCGGCCGGGGTTGCGCAGGGCGCCGCCGATCGCGGTCACGGACAGGGAGGAGGTGTTGGTGGCGAGCAGGCAGTCCTCGCCGACGACGCCTTCCAGTTCCCTGAACAGTTCCTGCTTGACGTCCAGCCGCTCCAGGACGGCTTCGACGACCAGCGCGCAGTCCGCGAGGTCGCCGAGGTGGGCGGCTGGCAGCAGCCGGGCACGCGCGGAGTCCCGGGCGGAGCCGGCGAGCCGGTCCTTCTCGACGAGCCGGTCGAGACGGGCGCCGATCGCCGCGGCCGCGTCCCGGGCACGCCCGGGAACGGTGTCGTACAGCCGTACGCGATGGCCCGCGACCAGCGCGACCTGGGCGATGCCCTGACCCATGGTGCCGGTGCCGACGACGGCCACGGGGCTGCTGAGGTCGAGTCCTGTCATGTGCGCGATCCTCCCGCACGGGGATTTCCACAGATGCGGCGGTCCCCCTTGTCCCGACCGATCGTTCGGTTACTCTAACCCTGTCCGGCTGTTTCCGCCCAGGTCATGAGCTCAAGGAAGAGTTCTTGAAACGAGGAGTTGGTCCCTGATGGCCGCCGAACTCACCGCGCACCAGCTGATCGCCCAGCACCGGCCCACCCTCGACCAGGCGCTGGAGGCGATCCGCACGCGCGCGTACTGGTCCCCGCACCCCGAGCACCCCAAGGCCTACGGCGAGAACGGCAGCCTGGACATGGCGGCGGGCAAGGCCGCCTTCGACGCCCTCCTCGGCACCCGCCTCGACCTGGACCAGCCCGGCACGGACGACTGGACGGGCGGCGAGGTCTCCCCGTACGGCCTCGAACTGGGCGTGAGCTACCCGCACGCCGACATCGACGTGCTGCTGCCCGCGATGAGGGCCGGGCAGCGCGCCTGGCGCGACGCGGGCGCCGAGACGCGCGCGGTGGTGTGTCTGGAGATCCTCAAGCGGATCAGCGACCGGACGCACGAGTTCGCGCACGCGGTCATGCACACCAGCGGCCAGGCCTTCATGATGGCCTTCCAGGCGGGCGGCCCGCACGCGCAGGACCGCGGTCTGGAGGCGGTGGCCTACGCGTACGTGGAGCAGGTCCGCACCCCCGACACCGCGGAGTGGACCAAGCCCCAGGGCAAGCGCGACCCGCTCGCCCTCACCAAGCAGTTCACGCCGGTCCCGCGCGGCATCGCGCTGCTCATCGGCTGCAACACCTTCCCGACGTGGAACGGCTACCCGGGCCTGTTCGCGTCCCTGGCCACCGGCAACGCCGTCCTGGTGAAGCCGCACCCGCGCGCGGTGCTGCCTCTCGCACTGACCGTGCAGGTCGCGCGCGAGGTGCTCGCCGAGGCCGGTTTCGACCCCAACCTGGTGGCGCTGGCCACCGAACGGCCCGGCGAGGGCATCGCCAGAACGCTGGCCACCCGCCCCGAGATCAAGATCATCGACTACACCGGTTCGACCACGTTCGGCGACTGGCTGGAGGCCAACGCCCGCCAGGCGCAGGTCTACACGGAGAAGGCCGGCGTCAACTCGGTCCTCGTGCACTCCGCCGGCGACTACAAGGGCATGCTGTCCAACCTGGCCTTCTCGCTGTCGCTGTACAGCGGCCAGATGTGCACGACGCCGCAGAACCTGCTCATCCCCCGGGACGGCATCCGCACCGACGAGGGCCCCAAGTCGTTCGACGAGGTGGTGGCCGACCTCGCCCGCGCGGTCGACGGCCTCCTGGGCGACGACGCGCGCGCGAACGCCCTGCTCGGCGCCATCGTCAACCCGGACGTGAAGGCCCGTCTGGAGGCCGCGGCCGGCCTCGGCGAAGTCGCCCTCGCCTCACGGGAGATCGCGAACCCGGAGTTCCCGGGCGCGGTCGTGCGCTCACCCGTGATCGTCAAGCTCGACGGCGCCAAGCCGGACGACGAGGCCGCCTACATGAGCGAGTGCTTCGGGCCGGTCTCCTTCGCCGTCGCGGTCGACTCGGCGGCGGACGCGGTCGGACTGCTGCGGCGGACAGTCCGCGACAAGGGCGCGATGACGGTCGGCGCGTACACCACCGATGAGGAGGTCGAGGCCGAGGTGCGGGAGGTCTGCCTGGAGGAGGCCGCCCAGCTCTCGCTGAACCTCACCGGCGGGGTGTACGTCAACCAGACGGCCGCGTTCTCCGACTTCCACGGCTCGGGCGGCAACCCGGCGGCCAACGCGGCCCTGTGCGACGGCGCGTTCGTGTCCAACCGCTTCCGCGTGGTCGAGGTGCGCCGGGAGGCGTAGGGCCTTGCGTTCGGATCGGGCCGGGCTCGCGGGGGCCGGCCCGATCCGGACGGAAGACCCGGGGTCCGTCCCCGGCTCAGGCCTGGTGTGCGCCCCCGGTGGCACTCCAGTGGTACGGCGTCATGGCCACACTGGTCGCGAGGTTGTAGCTGGAGACCTGGGGGCGCATCGGCAGCGCGACCAGATGGTCGGCCCGCGCGCGCAGGGCGTCGGACAGCCCGCTGCGCTCCGAGCCGAAGGCGAGCACCGCGTCGTCCGGCAGCTTCAGCCCGCGGATGTCCTCGCCCTCCGGATCGAGGGCGAACACCGGCCCGGCCGGCAGTTCCTCGACGGTGAGCCGCTCCACGGCGGTCGCGTAGTGCAGCCCGGCCCCGCCGCGCACCACCGTGGGATGCCAGGGGTCGAGGGTTCCGGTGGTGACGACGCCGGTGGCCCCGAAGCCGGCCGCCAGCCGGATCACGGCCCCCGCGTTGCCCAGGTTGCGCGGCTGGTCGAGAACCACGACCGGCGCCCGGCGCGGCACGCGCGCGAGCCGCTCCAGGTTGGCCGCGCGCGCGGGGCGCACGGCCAGGGCGGCCACCGCCGTCGGGTGCGGTCGCGGCACCAGGGACGTGTACGTCGCCTCGGGCACCTCGGTCAGCAGCCCGGCCAGCGTCTCCCGTACGTCCGGGGCGAGTTCCTCGGCGAGGGCCAGCGCGGCCGCCCGGTCGCCGGTGACCGCCACCGGGATCTCGGCCCCGAAGCGCAGCGCGTGCTTGAGGGCGTGGAAGCCGTCGAGCAGCACGCAGGAGCCGGCGAGCCGGTGCCAGAGACTCACGGAAGCGGGGGCGGGGTCGGGGGCCGGTTCGGTCATGCCGTGAAGCCTACGTGCGACTCCTCGGCGCTCTCGGGGGCGCTGCGCGGCCCGGGCAGCGCCGTACGGCGTCGTCACGCCGCCGTCCGCACGCGCCCGCGCGTCGCCCGGTCGCCCAGCCGGCGCAGGAAGGACGTCGGCAGGAACACCGCGTCGGCGGCGATCATCGCCAGCGAGAAGAACGGCAGCCCGAGCACCACGGCGATCACGGCGTGCTCCATGATCATGGCGGCCAGCAGGACGTTCTTCACCCGCCGGTTGAACAGCGTGAACGGGAAGGCGACCTGCACGATGACGGTCCCGTAGGTCACCAGCATCACCATCGTGCCGCTGGACGACAGCAGGTCGGCGAGGGCGGGCCAGGGGGAGAAGGAGTCGAGGTGCAGGGGGTAGTAGACGGCCGTGCCGTCCTGCCAGCGCGACCCCTGGATCTTGTACCAGCCCGCCGTGGCGTAGATCAGACAGGCCTCGGCCATGATCACGAGCAGGGCACCGTTGTGCACGACGTTGGCGACGACGTCGAGCAGGATTCTCGGCTCGGCGGTCCTCGCGCGGTGCCCGACCACCCACCACACGGCCGACGCGAGCCACACGGCCCACAGCAGCAGCGGCACGAACAGGTCGCCGTCGAAGAGCCACCCGGCGGAGGTCACCGTGACCAGCACCGCGCCGAGCACCCCCCACAAGGCCGGACCCGTTCGGTCCACGACCCATTCCCCGCGCGCGCGTGCCCCGCGCGTCCGCCGGGCCCGCCGCGCGTCCAGCGACCACACCTGGGCGCAGCGAGTGAACACGAGGTAGATGCACATCAGGTGCAGGACGTTGTCGCCGCCGTCCCCCATGAAGACGCTGCGGTTCTGCAGCGACAGCACGCCGGCCATGAAGAGGACGGACAGCGCGCGCGTGTGCCAGCCCAGCAGCAGCAGGACGCCCGACAGCACGGCGAGCGCGTAGACCAGCTCGAACCACACCCGGGAGTCGGACCAGATCAGTGCCGTGAAGGCGCCGTTGTTCGCGATCAGCTGCTGGGCGAGGCCCCAGCTCCATGGGCCGTCGGGGCCGTACAGCTCCTGGCGGTGGGGGTACTCGCGCAGCAGGAACAGCAGCCAGGTCGCGCTGAAGCCGATCCGCACCACGGCCGTCTGGTACGGGCCGAGGGCGGACCCGGTGACGCGGGCGATGCCGCGCGAGACCGACAGGGCGAACCGGTTCACCGGACGCCTCCCGCGGCTTCGCCGTCCGGCACCGACCACCAGGACAGCTCGCGGTACACCGGGGTGTCCGGGACCTGCTCCTTGCTCCACTTCGGCGGGCGCACGTAGGTGGTGCGGGAACGGGCCTGCACCCGCTCGACGACCCCGTCGGACCCGGCCGCGTCCGAGCGGCCCAGGCGCAGCACCAGGATGCGGCGCAGATACGTCTCCGCCAGGGAGCCGCGCACGTTCGTGGCCCGGTTCTGGCCGTCGTGCGTGGAGACGAAGAAGTCCCAGGCCCGGCGCAGTTCGTTCTGCTGTGTATGGCTCGGGAGCAGGTTGCCGTCGATGGCCCGGCCGTCCTGGGCGGACAGGTCGTACCAGCGGGTCGTCCGCGTCCCACCGTCCGCCGTGCTGACCTGGGCGCGGACCTGGACCGCGATGTCCTGCTGGAGCGGGTTGGGGGCGAACAGCATCCAGTTCTGCTCGAACTCGGGATTGATCCAGTCGTAGACGACCTTGCCGTGCTGCTTCGTCAGCGTGTTCGACGGGGCGACGTGCAGGAAGACCATGCCGACGTGGACACAGACCGCGATCGCGACGACCGCGAGGGTCAGCGCCACGGCGATCCTGTAGCGGAGGGACAACGCGGCGACGCTGGTGCGCGGCTCGTCGTAGAGGGGGGCGTGGTGCAGGGACGTGGCGTACGGGGGCCCGTCGTACGAGGGCCCGTCGTACGAGGGCCCGTCAGGCGGGGATCCGTCATGGGGGGATCCGTCATGCGGGTCCGGGGGCGTAGGGCCTTCCGGTTCGGCGGGATGGGCCAGTTCTATCGGTTCGGCGGGATTGGCGGGATTGGCGGGATCGGCGGGATCGGCGGGATCGGCCGGCGCTTTCGGTTCCGCCGGTTGGGCGGGATCGGCCGGTTCCCCGGGTTCCGCCGACCTCATCGGTCTGTCCGATCCGATCGGCTCGGCCGCTTCAGCCGGTGCCGGCGGTTCGACCGCTGCCGGCGGTTCGGTCCGAGCAGACGGATCAGCCGGTGCCGACGATTCGGCCCGTACCGGCGGATCAGCCGGTGCCCCCGGCACGCGAGGGGCGTTCGAGCCTCCGTCGTACGCGTCCATTCCGCCCCGTTCCCCGATTCCGGTCCGCCCGGCCGCCCTGCCGCGCCGCACCACCGCCCACACCGCACCCACGGTGCTCGCACGGAACGGTACTCAGGCCCGCCCGCCGGGCACAGCCCCCACCGCGGCTGCCTCACCGTGACCGTCGCCACCCGCCACCGCCGCCCGGGTTGTCCACAGGGCCGCCCGCAGGTTATCCACAACGGTTGACACCTTACGGCGCCCGTCACACCATGGAATCGCACGAACCGAACGATCGGTCGGGAGCATGTTCCGGCAGAGACCAGGTCGAGGGGACCTCATGGCGACAGCAGCCGCGCACCAGACGGCCCGCACACCGGCGGACGACCCACAGGCGTACGGCCCGGAGGGCGGCGCGCCCGGCACCGACGCGTACGCACGCGCCTTCGACGCCGCCGTGGCCGCCGACGAGCGCATCGAGCCGCGCGACTGGATGCCCGACGCCTACCGGGCGACGCTGGTTCGCCAGATGGCACAGCACGCCCACTCCGAGATCATCGGCATGCAGCCGGAGGCCAACTGGATCACCCGCGCGCCCTCACTGCGCCGCAAGGCGATCCTGATGGCCAAGGTCCAGGACGAGGCCGGCCACGGCCTGTACCTGTACAGCGCGGCCGAGACCCTCGGCACCGGCCGCGACGAACTCCTCGACAAGCTCCACACCGGCCGCCAGAAGTACTCCTCGATCTTCAACTACCCCACGCTGACCTGGGCGGACGTCGGCGCGATCGGCTGGCTGGTGGACGGCGCCGCGATCACCAACCAGGTCCCCCTGTGCCGCTGCTCCTACGGTCCCTACGCCCGCGCGATGGTCCGTGTCTGCAAGGAGGAGTCCTTCCACCAGCGCCAGGGCTACGAACTGCTGCTGGCCCTCAGCCGCGGCACCCCCGCACAGCACGCGATGGCGCAGGACGCGGTCGACCGCTGGTGGTGGCCGTCCCTGATGATGTTCGGGCCGCCGGACGAGGAGTCCGGGCACTCCGCGCAGTCGATGGCCTGGAAGATCAAGCGGCACTCCAACGACGAGCTGCGGCAGCGCTTCGTCGACATCTGCGTCCCCCAGGCCGAGTCCCTGGGCCTCGCCCTGCCGGACCCGGACCTGAAGTGGAACGAGGAGCGCGGGCACCAAGACTTCGGCCCGATCGACTGGACGGAGTTCTGGGAGGTCCTCAAGGGCAACGGCCCGTGCAACGACCAGCGGATCAACCAGCGCAGGCAGGCCCACGAAGAGGGCGCCTGGGTGCGCGAGGCGGCCGCGTCCTACGCGGCCAAGCACACCGGCGAGACAGGAGCGACGCGAGCATGACGAACACCGACTGGCCCCTGTGGGAGGTCTTCGTGCGCTCACGCCGCGGCCTCTCCCACACCCACGCCGGCAGCCTGCACGCTCCGGACGCGGAGTTCGCCCTGCGCAACGCCCGTGACCTATACACCCGGCGCGGCGAGGGCGTGTCGATCTGGGTCGTCCCGTCGTCGGCGGTCACGGCGTCCTCCCCCGACGAGAAGGACCCGTTCTTCGAGCCCTCCGCCGACAAGCCCTACCGGCACCCCACGTTCTACGAGATCCCGGAAGGGGTGAAGCACCTGTGACCACCACGGTTCCCGCCACCCCCACCGCGGCCGCCCTCGCCCTCGGCGACGACGCACTGGTGCTGTCGCACCGCCTGGGAGAGTGGGCGGGCCACGCACCCGTCCTCGAGGAGGAGGTCGCCCTCGCCAACATCGCGCTGGACCTGCTGGGTCAGGCCCGGCTCCTGCTGTCGATGGCCGGCGACGAGGACGAACTGGCGTACCTGCGTGAGGAACGCGCCTTCCGCAACCTCCAGCTCGTCGAGCAGCCGAACGGCGACTTCGCCCACACCATCGCCCGCCAGCTCTACTTCTCCACCTACCAGCACCTCCTGTACGGCGAACTGGCCGCGTCGGACGGCCCGTTCGCCCCGCTCGCCGCGAAGGCCGTCAAGGAGGTCGCCTACCACCGCGACCACGCCGAGCAGTGGACCCTGCGGCTCGGCGACGGCACGGAGGTCAGCCACGAGCGGATGCAGCGGGCCTGCACGGCACTGTGGCGCTTCACCGGCGAACTGTTCCGGCCGGTCGACGGTCTCGACATCGACGGACAGCGGCTGGAGTCCGCCTGGCTCGCCTCCGTCGGGGATGTGCTGCGGCGCGCCACCCTGACCGTCCCCGAGGGGCCGCGGTCCGGGGCGTGGGCGGCGGGCGCCGGCCGCGAGGGCCTGCACACCGAGTCCTTCGGCCGGATGCTCGCCGAGATGCAGCACCTGCACCGCAGCCACCCGGGGGCGTCATGGTGACGCTCACCCCGCTGGAGGCGGAACTCCTGGAGGTCGCCGGCTCGGTGCCCGACCCCGAACTCCCGGTGCTCACCCTGCACGAGCTGGGCGTGGTGCGCGCGGTGCACGTCCGGGGCGAGCACTCGGTCGAGGTCGAACTGACCCCGACGTACACCGGCTGCCCGGCCGTGGAGGCGAT
Organism: Streptomyces sp. NPDC005574; assembly: GCF_040605435.1. Classification (NCBI taxonomy): domain Bacteria; kingdom Bacillati; phylum Actinomycetota; class Actinomycetes; order Kitasatosporales; family Streptomycetaceae; genus Streptomyces; species Streptomyces sp. NPDC005574. The sequence goes on along the minus strand of NZ_JBEXCW010000001.1, from coordinate 251,188 downwards.
GTCGACGGACATCGAGCGGGTCCTGCACGACCACGGGATGCGGGAGGTCACCGTCCGCACCGTGCTCACGCCCGCCTGGTCGACCGACGACATCTCGCCCGAAGGGCTGCGCAAACTGCGCGAGTTCGGCATCGCCCCGCCCCGCAGGCACCTCGCCTCCGAGCCGGTCGTCCTCCAGCTGGGAACGACCCGGGCGGCCGCCGGCACCGAGCCGGAGCCGGTCCGCTGCCCGCACTGCGGATCGGCCGACACCGAGCTGCTCAGCCGCTTCTCCTCCACGGCCTGCAAGGCGCTGCGGCGGTGCCTGTCCTGCCGTGAACCGTTCGACCACTTCAAGGAGTTGTGATGGCCCGCTTCCACGCGCTCCCGGTGGCCGCGGTCGACCGCCTCACCGACGACTCCGTCGCCCTCACCCTCACGGTGCCGCCGGCCCTGCGCGAGGAGTTCCGGCACGCACCCGGCCAGCATCTGACCCTGCGGCGCACCGCCGACGGCACCGAGACCCGGCGCACGTACTCGATCTGCTCCCAGGCTCCGGCCCCGGACGGCGAGGGACCGCGCACCCTGCGCGTCGGGGTGCGCCTGGTCGAGGGAGGCGCCTTCTCGGCGTACGCCTTCAAGGAGACCAACGTCGGCGACGAGCTGGACGTGATGACCCCGGCCGGCCGCTTCACCCTGGAGCCGTCGCCCGGCCTGTACGCCGCGGTGGTGGGCGGCAGCGGCATCACGCCGGTGCTGTCGATCGTCTCGACCCTGCTGGCGCGCGAGCCGGCGGCCCGGTTCTGTCTGATACGCGCCGACCGGACGTCCGCCTCGACGATGTTCCTGGAGGAGGTCGCCGACCTCAAGGACCGCTACCCGCAGCGGCTCCAGGTGGTGACCGTGCTCTCCCGCGAGGAACAGCAGGCGGGGCTCCCCTCCGGCCGCCTGGACCGCGAGCGGCTGACCGGACTGCTGCCGGCGCTGCTGCCCGTCGAGCAGGTGGCGGGATGGTTCCTGTGCGGGCCCTACGGACTCGTCCAGGGCGCCGAACAGGCGCTGCGCGGACTGGGGGTGGCGCGGTCGCGCGTCCACGAGGAGATCTTCCACGTCGACGCGGGCACCACCACCGCACCGGCCCGCCCGGCCCCCGCGCACAGCACGGTGACGGCGCGACTCGACGGACGCGGCGGGAGCTGGCCCGTCCAGGCCGGCGAATCCCTCCTGGAGACGGTGCTGCGCAACCGGCCCGACGCGCCCTACGCCTGCAAGGGCGGGGTGTGCGGTACCTGCCGGGCCTTCCTGGTCGCCGGCGAGGTGCGCATGGACCGCAACTTCGCCCTGGAGACGGAGGAGACGGAGGCGGGGTACGTGCTGGCGTGCCAGTCGCATCCGGTGACGGAGAAGGTGGAACTGGACTTCGACCGCTGAGGACGAACCTCACGACGACCACGGCCGCCACGACCCACCCCGGCGTGGCCGCCGCAGCCGCCCCGGTGCCGTGATGCCTCCTGCCCCGCCGCCCGCGAGCGCCACGCGTGCGCTCCGGCCCGTTCCCTTCTTGTAGAACCTGTTCTATCTTGACGCACCGTCAGACCAGTGGGCCGGACCAGGTCGCGCCGGCCGGCCGGCGGCCGGTGTGCGCGTGGGAGGGCAGGGACCGTGGACTTCACCTTCAGCGAGGAGCAGCAGGCGGCGGCCGAGGCGGCCCGGGGGGTGTTCGCCGGGGTCGCACCGGACGGGGTCCCCAGCCCCGCCCTCACCGCGGGCGCCGTCGCCGACGACTTCGACCGCGCCCTGTGGGCAAGGGTCGCCGAGGCGGACCTGCTGAGCCTGCTGCTGGACGCCGAGTACGGCGGGGCGGGGCTGGACGCCGTCGCGCTGTGCCTGGTGCTGAGCGAGTCGGCGAAGGTGCTGGCGCGGATGCCGCTCCTGGAGAGCAGCGCCGCCGCGGCGACCGTCCAGGCGTACGGGCGAGGGGAGTTGAAGTCCGCTCTGCTGGCGCGGGTGGGCCGCGGAGAGGTCGTGGTGACCGTCGCAGCGAGTGGCCGGACCGGCCATGACCCGGCCGAACGCGCCGTGACCGCCCGGCGGGACGGCGACACGCGGGACACCATCACCACCGGGCAGGGGCACGGACAGCGGGAAGGCGGCTCCGCGCAAGGCGGAGAGGGCGCCGGATGGATCCTCGACGGGGTGCAGACGGCGGTGCCGTGGGCGTACGACGCCGACTTCGTTCTCGTGCCCGCCCACACGGCCGACGACCGCACGGTGCTCGCCCTGGTGCCCCGCGTCCACGAGGGGGTCGCGCTCGCCGAGCAGATCTCCACCACCGGTGAACGCCTCGGTGAACTGCGCCTGGAGTCGGCGCGGATCGCGGCGCGGGACGTCATCGACGCCGAGGGCGCCTGGGAGTGGCTGCGCGACCTGCTGACCACCGGCACCTGTGCGCTGGCGCTCGGCCTCGGCCGGCAGGTGCTGCGGATGACCGGCGACTACACCGGCAAGCGCGAACAGTTCGGGCATCCGGTGGCCACTTTCCAGGCGGTCGCCGTCCAGGCCGCCGACCGGTACATCGACCTGCGCGCGATGGAGGCCACGCTGTGGCAGGCCGCGTGGCGCATCGGTTCGGGCGCGCAGGGGGCGCTGCCCGCCTCGGGGGATGTGGCGGTCGCCAAGATCTGGGCGTCGGAGGGGGTACGGCGGATCGTGCAGACCGCCCAGCACCTGCACGGTGGCTTCGGCGCCGACGTGGACTACTCGCTGCACCGGTACCACGCCTGGGCCAAGCACCTGGAGCTGTCGCTCGGTCCGGCGTCCGCGCACGAGGAGGCCCTGGGCGACCTGCTGGCGGCCCACGCACCGGCCTGACCGGCCGACCGCGAGGGCCCACAGGGCCGCTCCATGCCGGCCCGGGAAATCCCGAGATCCCCGGCGGCCCCGGACGTCCTAGAGAACGAACCCCGGCTGTCCCTCGTCGGTGACCACGGGGCGCCCGGCGGCCGCCCACACCTGCATGCCGCCGTCGACGTTCACGGCGTCCAGGCCCTGCTGGACGAGGTACGTCGTGACCTGGGCCGAGCGGCCGCCGGAGCGGCAGATCACGTTGATCGTGCCGTCCTGCGGGGCGGCCTCGGTCAGCTCGCCGTACCGGGCGACGAACTCACTGATGGGAATGTGCAGCGCCCCTTCGGCGTGACCGGCCCGCCACTCGTCGTCCTCGCGGACGTCCAGCAGGAAGTCGCCGTCCTTGAGGTCCGGGACCTCGACCGTGGGCACACCAGCTCCGAAATGCATGACCCCGACGCTACCGGACCCGCCCGCGCCCCGGCCCGGCCACCCGAAGGACGACGGCGGCCCCCGCCCGCACTACTCGCCCTGCTCGCCCGGCTCGTCCTGCCCCTGCTCCCCCTGCTGCCCGTGCTGTTGGTCCTCTTCCCCGGCGCGCATCGAGGCGAGTTCCACCTCACGTTCGGAGACCTGGGCGAGGAGCTGCTCGGCGATCTCCTCCAGCAGCCGGTCGGGGTCGTCCGGTGCCAGGCGCAGCATCCCGCCGATCGCGCTCTCCTCCAGCTCCCGCGCGACATGGGCGAGGAGTTCCTTGCGCTGGGCGAGCCACTCCAGGCGGGCGTAGAGCTCCTCGGCGGGGGTCGGGGGCGGCTCCTTGGGCACCGGGCCCGCCGCCCACTCCTCGGCCAGTTCCTTCAGCAGCGCCACGTCGCCGCGGGCGTAGGCGGCGTTGACGCGGGTGATGAACTCCTCGCGCCGGGCCTGCTCGGACTCGTCCTGCGCCAGGTCGGGGTGGGCCTTGCGGGCCAGCTCGCGGTAGAGCTTGCGGGCCTCGTCGCTGGGACGCACCCGCTGCGGGGGCCGGACCGGCTGGTCCGTGAGCATCGCGGCCGCCTCCGGGAACAGACCGTCCCCGTCCATCCAGCCGTTGAACAGTTCCTCGACGCCGGGCATGGGCATGACGCGGGCGCGCGCCTCGTCCGCCTTGCGCAGGTCCTCGGGGTCACCGGTGCGGGCGGCCCGCGCCTCGGCGATCTGCGCGTCCAGCTCGTCGAGGCGGGAGTACATCGGGCCGAGCCGCTGGTGGTGCAGGCGCGAGAAGTTCTCGACCTCGATGCGGAAGGTCTCCACCGCGATCTCGTACTCGATCAGCGCCTGCTCGGCGGCCCGCACGGCGCGCTCCAGCCGCTCCTCGGGGCGGGGGGCGCCATCCTGCGGTGCCACCGGGGTTTCGCCGGCGGCACCGTCCTGCTCAGTCTCCGGGCTCGTCACCCGACCAGCGTAGGCCACGCCCGGCCCGGCCGACCGTCGCTTCCCCCACGGGCGGACGGCTCACGCACCAGCCCTGCCCACGTCGGCCGCCTGCCCCTTCGCGTCCCCGTCGCGGCTTCCCGCGGTCCGGCCCCTCAGACGCCCAGTTCCGCGGCGATCCGTCCCGCGCGCACCGCGGTCACGAGTTCCGCGTGGTCGGCCTCGGTGCGGTCGGCGTAGGAGACGGCGAAGGCGGCGATCGCCTCGTCGAGTTCCTCGCTCTTGCCGCAGTAGCCCGCGACGCGGCGGGGGTCGGCGCTGTGGGAGTGGGCGCGGGCCAGCAGGGCGCCGGTCATGCGGCCGTAGTCGTCCAGTTGGTCGGCGGCGAGGGCCGCGGGGTCGACGCTGCCCTTGCGGTTGCGGAACTGCCGTACCTGGAAGGGGCGTTCGCCGACCGTCGTCCAGCCCAGCAGGATGTCGCTGACGACCTGCATGCGCTTCTGGCCGAGGACGACACGGCGGCCCTCGTGCGCGACCTCGGGCGTGTCGAACCCGGCGCTCGCCAGGTGCGGCAGCAGCGCGGAGGGGCGGGCCTCCTTCACCTGGAGGACAAGGGGCTCGTCCCGGTGGTCCAGGAGCAGCACGACGTAGGACCGGGTGCCGACGCTTCCGGTGCCGACCACGCGGAAGGCGACGTCGTGCACGGCGTGCCGGGCCAGCAGGGGCAGGCGGTCCTCGGACAGCGTGGTCAGGTACTCGGCGAGGGACGAGGCGACGGCCGCGGCCTCCGCGTCGGGAACGCGCCGCAGAACCGGCTGGGCGTCGACGAAGCGGCGCCCGCCGTCCTCGGACGGTTCCGTCGACTTCGCCGCGAAGCGTCCGCTGGTGTTGGCGCGGGCCTTCTCGGAGACGCGTTCCAGGGTGCCGAGCAGGTCGTGGGCGTCGGTGTGGGAGACGAGTTCCTCGTCCGCGATGGCGTTCCACGCGTCGAGGACGGGGAGTTTGGCGAGCAGGCGCATGGTGCGGCGGTAGGCGCCCGCCGCGTCGTGGGCCGCCTTGCGGCAGGTGTCCTCGTCGGCGCCGGCGGCCCGCCCGGCGAGCACGAGGGAGGCGGCGAGCCGCTTGAGGTCCCACTCCCAGGGACCGTGGACCGTCTCGTCGAAGTCGTTCAGGTCGATGACCAGGCCGCCGCGGGCGTCGCCGTAGAGGCCGAAGTTCGCCGCGTGGGCGTCGCCGCAGATCTGGGCGCGGATCCTGGTGACGGGGGTGCGTGCGAGGTCGTGGGCCATCAGGCCCGCCGAACCGCGCAGGAAGGCGAAGGGTGTGGCCGCCATCCGTCCGACCCGGATGGGGGTGAGTTCGGGCAGCCGGCCGTGTCCGGACTCCTCGACCGCGCTCAGCGCGTCGGGCCGGGAGGGGTCGGCTTCGAACGTGGCGTGCGCACTGCGGGGGATCTGTTCGCGAAGGGCCTTGCCCTCGCTCTTGGGTGACCCGCCGGCGGGCCACTCGGCGAAGCCCCGCACCCGGGGCAGCCGCCGGGGCGCCGACTCGGCCGACTCCCGCGCCGCTTCTTCCGCACCGACCTGGCTCACGCCGACCGCCTCCCCCACACCGCCCGCACGAACATCAACTCGTGCGAACCGTACAGCCGGTGGCCGAAACGCGTCAGACCCTGTGGACAACTCCGCGACGGCTCGTGTGATTGTCCTCACCAGGTAATCCCGGTCACCCGCCCGGCGATGCCGCGGACATCCGCCCGCGGGACCCCGCGCGACCCAGGGCCGGCCCCCGCGGTCGGCTGCCCCAGGGCCCCCGGCGGCCGGCCGACGCAGCGCCCGGACACCCGACTCAGCAGGTCACGACCGCGCCGCCGCGCGGCAACGCGAAAGCCCCGCAGATCCGAAGACCTGCGGGGCTTTCAACTGTGCGCGAGGGGGGAGTTGAACCCCCACGCCCTTTCGGGCACTGGAACCTGAATCCAGCGCGTCTGCCTATTCCGCCACCCGCGCATTGGGTGTGTTTTCCGGCTCCGACCCCTTGCGGGCGGCGCCTTCCGACAGCCAGAACATTAGCACGCTGGCAGGGGTGGGTTCACATCGCTTACGGCGGGGCAGCCGCCCACCAGCACCTTCGTCACCGACCGCCCCCGACCCGGCGACCCGCCGGGCCTCCGGGCACGTATCAACGTCGGCCGGTTCACGTATCAACCTCGTACCGGTACCGCTCGTCTCCCCTGGAGCAGGGCGGGGTCCACAGTCAGGTGCGGGACACTGGTCTGCGGCCGCCTCTACGATCCTTGGCAGGACCGGGGCCCGAAGGAGTTCGAAGACGAGCTCCGGCGGGAACGTCGTCAGGCGTCGACACCCGTCGACCGGGCCGACAGGGGGAACCAGCCGATTTACCGGCGCGTGGATACGATCAGTAAGCAGTATCGGCAGTACAAGGCAGGACAGAGCCCGATCGGCGGGCGACAGGACGTCGGCGACTACGGAGGAGGTGCCCCATGGGAGTCCTGAAGAAATTCGAGCAGCGTCTCGAAGGTCTGGTCAACGGCACCTTCGCCAAGGTGTTCAAGTCCGAGGTGCAGCCCGTGGAGATCGCGGGAGCGCTCCAGCGCGAGTGCGACAACAACGCGACCATCTGGAACCGCGACCGGACCGTCGTACCCAACGACTTCATCGTGGAGCTGAGCACGCCGGACTTCGAGCGGCTCAGCCCCTACTCCGGGCAGCTCGGCGACGAGCTCGCCGGCATGGTGCGCGACTACGCGAAGCAGCAGCGCTACACCTTCATGGGCCCCATCAAGGTCCATCTGGAGAAGGCCGACGACCTCGACACCGGTCTGTACCGGGTCCGCAGCCGCACCCTCGCGTCCTCCAGCAACCAGCAGGCGGCCCCCGGACCCGCCCCGGCGAACCCGGCCCCCGGCCGGCCCGGGGGCTACGGCTACCCGCCGGCCGCCGCGCCCGCCGGCGCCCCGCCCATGCCCGCCGCGCCGCCGCCCGGCGGCCGTCCCGGCGCCGCGCCCCACGGCCAGCGGCCCGCGGCCGCGGCCCCGGCAGGCACCCGCACCCGCCACTGGATCGAGATCAACGGCACCCGCCATCAGATCTCCCGCGCAACGCTGGTGCTGGGCCGCAGCACCGAAGCCGACGTGCGGATCGACGACCCCGGCGTCTCGCGCCGGCACTGTGAGATCCGGACCGGAACGCCCTCGACGATCCAGGATCTCGGGTCCACCAACGGCATCGTGGTGGACGGGCAGCACACCACTCGCGCTACGCTCCGCGACGGCTCGCGGATCGTCGTGGGCAGTACCACCATCATTTACCGGCAAGCCGAAGGGTGAAGCGGGGGCAATGTCAGAGCTGACCCTCACGGTCATGCGGCTGGGTTTCCTGGCCGTTCTGTGGCTGTTCGTGATCGTGGCCGTGCAGGTCATCCGCAGCGACCTGTTCGGAACGCGCGTCACTCAGCGCGGGTCGCGACGGGAATCCGGCCGGCCGCAGCAGCAGGCCGCCCGGCAACAGGCGGCGGCACCGCCGCCCCAGCGCCAGCAGGCCTCGGGCGGCCGCCAGCGCCGTAACGCGCCCACCAAGCTGGTCGTGACGGAGGGCACCCTCACCGGCACCACCGTCGCGCTGCAGGGCCAGACCATCACGCTGGGCCGGGCGCACGACAGCACCATCGTGCTGGACGACGACTACGCCTCCAGCCGCCATGCCAGGATCTACCCGGACCGCGACGGTCAGTGGATCGTCGAGGACCTGGGCTCCACCAACGGCACGTACCTCGACCGAACGCGGCTGACGACCCCCACGCCGATCGCGCCGGGCGCGCCGATCCGCATCGGCAAGACCGTCATCGAGCTGCGGAAGTAGTACTACGTCATGAATGAGTGCGAGCGGAGCGAGCACGCCGCGGAGGCCGGCACCCCGGGTCCCGGCGCGCTCCCGACCGGAGGGTGGGCACCGTGCGGATGTACCCGGAGCCGACGGGCGAGGTGCGCATGAGTCTGTCACTGCGCTTCGCCGCCGGATCGCACAAGGGCATGATCCGGGAGGGCAACGAGGACTCCGGATACGCCGGTCCGCGTCTGCTCGCCATCGCCGACGGAATGGGCGGCGCCGCGGCCGGCGAGGTCGCCTCCTCCGAGGCCATCTCGACGATCGTCGCCCTCGACGACGACGTGCCCGGCTCCGACCTCCTCACCTCCCTCGGCACCGCCGTCCAGCGCGCCAACGACCAGTTGCGCTCGATGGTCGAGGACGACCCCCAGCTCGAAGGCATGGGCACCACGCTCACCGCGCTGCTGTGGACCGGCCAGCGACTGGGCCTGGTGCACGTCGGCGACTCGCGCGCGTACCTGCTGCGCGACGGCGTCCTCACCCAGATCACCCAGGACCACACCTGGGTGCAGCGCCTCGTCGACGAGGGCCGCATCACCGAAGAGGAAGCCACCACCCACCCGCAGCGCTCCCTGCTGATGCGCGCGCTGGGCAGCGGCGAGCACGTCGAGCCCGACCTCTCCATCCGCGAGGTCCGCGCCGGCGACCGCTACCTGATCTGCTCCGACGGCCTGTCGGGCGTCGTGTCCCACCAGACCCTCGAGGACACCCTCGCCAGCTACCAGGGCCCCCAGGAGACCGTGCAGGAGCTGATCCAGCTCGCCCTGCGCGGCGGCGGCCCCGACAACATCACGGTGATCGTCGCCGACGTCCTCGACCTCGACACCGGGGACACCCTCGCCGGGCAGCTGTCCGACACCCCGGTCGTCGTCGGCGCCGTCGCCGAGAACCAGCAGCACCCCGGCCACGACAACGGCATCATGCAGACGCCCGCCGGCCGCGCCTCCGGCCTCGGCCGCCAGGTGCCCGGACAGGGCGGCGCGGGCGGCTTCGGCCCGCCCGGCTCCGGCGACACCACCGGCTACATCCAGACCGGCGGCTTCGACGACTACACCGACGAGGACTTCGTCAAGCCCCGCAAGGGCCGCAGGTGGCTGAAGAGATCCTTCTACACCGTCCTCGCCCTCGCCGTGGTCGGCGGCGGCCTCTACGGCGGCTACCGCTGGACGCAGACGCAGTACTACGTCGGCGCCAACGGTGAGCACGTCGCGCTGTACCGGGGCATCAGCCAGGACCTCGCCTGGGTCTCGTTGTCCAAGGTGGAGAAGGATCACCCCGAGATCGAACTCAAGTACCTGCCGCCCTACCAGCAGAAGCAGGTCAAGGCGACGATCGCGGAGGGCGGTCTGCCGGACGCCCGGTCGAAGATCTCCGAGCTCGCCGTGCAGGCCTCCGCCTGCCAGAAGCAGGCCGAGCGGGCCGCCGCCGCGAACAGTTCGAAGACCACCACGGGCAAGACCGGTGGCACCACGGGAACCACCAGCACCTCCCTCACGTCCAAGGCGTCGCCGAGCCCGCACGCGTCGGGAACGGCCTCACCGTCCCCGACCCCGACCGCGCCCACCCCCAGCCCCGGCCCCAGCCTCTCCGACCAGGAGCAGAAGGTCGTCTCGCTGTGCGACAAGCAGTAGCCAAGCCGTGAGAGGCCCTGTCACACGATGAGCAGTACTACCAACACACCGACGCACCACACGTCCACCATCGGCTCGATCGGCACCCCGAGCCGGCGCAACACCGAGCTCGCGCTCCTGGTGTTCGCGGTGGTCATCCCGGTCTTCGCGTACGCCAACGTGGGACTGGCCATCGACGACAAGGTCCCCGCCGGCCTGCTCAGCTACGGCCTGGGCCTCGGTCTGCTGGCCGGCATCGGCCATCTCGTCGTACGGAAGTTCGCGCCGTACGCGGACCCGCTGCTGCTGCCGCTGGCGACCCTGCTGAACGGACTCGGTCTCGTCATCATCTGGCGCCTGGACCAGTCCAAACTGCTCCAGTCGATCGGCCAGGCAGGTCACGCCGCCTCACGGCAGCTGCTGTACACGGCCCTGGGCATCGCCCTCTTCGCCGTGGTGCTGATCTTCCTCAAGGACCACCGCGCCCTGCAGCGCTACACCTACATCTCGATGGTCGGCGCGCTCGTCCTGCTCCTGCTGCCGCTGGTGCCGGGCCTCGGCAAGAACCTCTACGGCGCCAAGATCTGGATCTCGGTCGCCGGCTTCTCCATCCAGCCCGGCGAGTTCGCGAAGATCGTCCTGGCGATCTTCTTCGCCGGCTACCTGATGGTGAAGCGGGACGCCCTCGCGCTCGCCAGCCGCCGCTTCATGGGTCTCTACCTGCCGCGCGGCCGCGACCTCGGACCCATCCTGGTCGTGTGGTTCGTCTCGATCCTGATCCTGGTCTTCGAGACGGACCTCGGTACGTCGCTGCTGTTCTTCGGAATGTTCGTCATCATGCTGTACGTCGCCACCGAGCGGACCAGCTGGATCGTCTTCGGTCTGCTGATGTCCTCGGCCGGCGCCGTCGGCGTGGCCAGCTTCGAGTCGCACGTCCAGCAGCGCGTCCAGGCCTGGCTCGACCCGATGAAGGAGTACACGCTCAGCCGCACCCCGGGCGCCACCGGAATCCACTCCGAGCAGGCCATGCAGGCCCTGTGGGCCTTCGGCTCCGGCGGCACCCTCGGCACCGGACTGGGCCAGGGCCACTCCGAGCTCATCCGCTTCGCCGCCAACTCCGACTTCATCCTCGCCACCTTCGGCGAGGAACTCGGCCTCGCCGGCGTCATGGCGATCCTGATGCTCTACGCCCTCATCGTGGAGCGCGGCGTGCGCACGGCCCTCGCCGCCCGCGACCCCTTCGGCAAGCTCCTCGCCATCGGCCTGTCCGGCGCCTTCGCCCTCCAGGTGTTCGTCGTCGCTGGCGGCGTCATGGGCCTGATCCCGCTGACCGGTATGACGATGCCGTTCCTGGCCTCCGGTGGCTCCGCCGTCATCGCCAACTGGGCCCTCATCGGCATCCTGCTGCGCATCAGCGACACCGCGCGCCGCCCGGCGCCGACCCCCGCCCCCAGCCCCGACGCCGAGATGACCCAGGTGGTCCGCCCGTCATGAACAAGCCCCTGCGCCGGATCGCGATCTTCTGCGCTCTGCTCGTCCTCACACTGCTGCTGCGCGACAACTGGCTCCAGTACGTCAAGGCCGACGAACTGCGCACGGACACCAACAACCGCCGGGTGGCGATCGAGCAGTACGCCACCCCGCGCGGCGACATCATCGTCGACGGCAAGTCCATCACCGACTCCAAGAAGACCTCCAGCGGCGACTTCGAGTACAAGCGCACCTACAAGGACGGCGCCATGTGGGCGCCCGTCACCGGGTTCGCCTCGCAGGCGTACGGCACCAACCAGATCGAGAACATCGAGGACGGCATCCTCACCGGCACCGACGACCGGCTGTTCTTCCGCAACACCCTCGACATGATCACGGGCAAGCCGAAGGAGGGCGGCAACGTCGTCACCACCCTCAACGCCGCCGCCCAGAAGGCCGCCTACGAGGGCCTCTCCAAGCGCGGCAAGGGCGCCGTCGCCGCCATCGACCCGTCCACCGGCGCGATCCTGGCCCTCGCCTCCTACCCGTCGTACGACCCGTCCACGATCGCCGGGTCCAACGACGGGGAGGCCTGGAACAAGCTCCTCAAGAAGAACAACCCCGACGACCCGATGCTGAACCGGGCGCTGCGCGAGACCTACCCGCCCGGTTCCACCTTCAAGGTGGTGACCGCCGCCGCGGCCCTGGAGAACGGCCTCTACTCCTCCGCCGACCAGAAGACGGACTCGCCGCTGCCGTGGATCATGCCCGGCACCACGACCCCGCTGAAGAACGAGGGCAACATCCCCTGCAAGAACGCGACGCTGCGGATCGCCCTGCGCTACTCCTGCAACAGCGTCTTCGGCAAGGTCGGCGCGGACCTCGGCAACGACAAGATGCTCGCGGAGGCCAAGAAGTTCGGCTTCGACTCCGAGCAGTTCACGCCGGTCCGCTCCAACGCGTCGGTCTTCTCCGAGGACATGAACCAGTCGCAGACCGCGCTGTCCTCGATCGGCCAGTACAACACCGCCGCCACCCCGCTGCAGATGGCCATGGTCGCCTCCGCGGTCGCCAACGACGGCAAGCTGATGAAGCCCTACATGGTCGACAAGCTCCAGGCGCCCAACCTCGACACCCTGGAACAGACCGACCCCCAGGAACTCGGCCGCCCCCTGTCCTCCAAGAACGCCCAGATCCTGCAGTCGATGATGGAGACGGTCGTCAAGGAGGGCACCGGTACCGCCGCGCAGATCGACGGCGTCACCGTGGGCGGCAAGACCGGTACCGCCCAGCACGGTGTCGCGAACAGCAAGAACCCGTACGCATGGTTCCTGTCCTACGCCAAGCTCAGCGACAACAGCTCACCGGTCGCCGTGGCGGTGGTCGTCGAGGACGACAACGCCAACCGTGACGACATCTCCGGCGGCGGTCTCGCGGCCCCCATCGCGAAGAGCGTGATGGAGGCGGTCATCAACAGCAAGCAGTGACCCCGATCACGTCCCCCTCACATCGGTGCACGTTGCGATACCGGTCCTGTATCGGGTGACGGGCTTGGCCAGGTCACACAGAGGGATCCGGGTACGGTATGCCCGGACGGCAGCCTCCGGCCGCACACACGTGCAGGCCGGGACCGACGGAGAGGGCTGGTAGGGAACTATGGAAGAGCCGCGTCGCCTCGGCGGCCGGTACGAACTGGGCCATGTGCTCGGCCGCGGTGGCATGGCGGAGGTCTACCTCGCCCATGACACCCGCCTCGGCCGTACCGTGGCGGTGAAGACGCTGCGCGCGGACCTCGCGCGCGACCCGTCCTTCCAGGCCCGGTTCCGCCGGGAGGCCCAGTCGGCCGCCTCGCTCAACCATCCCGCGATCGTCGCGGTCTACGACACGGGCGAGGACTACATCGACGGGGTCTCGATCCCGTACATTGTCATGGAGTACGTCGACGGCTCCACACTCCGTGAGCTCCTCCACAGCGGCCGCAAGCTGCTGCCGGAGCGCACACTGGAGATGACCATCGGCATCCTCCAGGGGCTCGAGTACGCCCACCGCAGCGGCATCGTCCACCGTGACATCAAGCCGGCCAACGTCATGCTGACGCGCAACGGCCAGGTCAAGGTCATGGACTTCGGCATCGCCCGCGCCATGGGCGACTCCGGCATGACGATGACGCAGACGGCCGCGGTCATCGGCACCGCCCAGTACCTCTCCCCGGAGCAGGCCAAGGGCGAACAGGTCGACGCCCGCTCGGACCTCTACTCGACGGGCTGCCTGCTCTACGAACTCCTCACGGTGCGACCGCCGTTCGTCGGGGACTCCCCGGTCGCGGTCGCCTACCAGCACGTCCGCGAGGAACCGCAGCCGCCGAGCGTCTTCGACGCCGAGATCACGCCCGAGATGGACGCGATCGTCCTCAAGGCCCTCACCAAGGACCCCGACTATCGCTACCAGTCGGCCGACGAGATGCGCGCCGACATCGAGGCCTGCCTCGACGGCCAGCCGGTCGCGGCCACCGCCGCCATGGGATCCGTGGGCTACGGCGGCTACCCGGACGAGCAGCCGACGACGGCCCTGCGCTCCACGGACGCCGGCGCCACGTCGATGCTGCCGCCCATGAACCCCGACGAAGGCGGTTACGGCTACGACGACCGCCCCGACCGGCGCCGCCAGAAGAAGTCGAACACCTCGACCATCCTGCTGGTCGTGGCCGGCGTCCTGGTCCTCGTCGGCGCGATCCTCATCGGCAGGTGGATCTTCGGCGGCGACGGGGTGAGCAACAACACCGTCGCGGTCCCCAATCTCGTGGGCCAGAGCAGAGCCGACGCCACGAAGCTGCTGACCAACAGTGACCTCAAGGTCGGCACGATCTCCCAGAAGCCCTGCGAGGCCCAGAGCAAGGGCAAGATCTGCTCCTCCGACCCGACCGAGGGCACCAAGGTCGACAAGAACACCAGCGTCGACCTGGTCGTCTCCACCGGCGCGCCGAAGGTCACCGTGCCCAGCGTCATCGGCCTGAAACTGGACGAAGCGACCTCGCAACTCACGGGCGACGACTACCAGTTCAAGATCAAGACGGTGACACGGGAGTCCACGGACGAGCCGAACACCGTGCTGAACCAGGACCCGGTCAAGGGCAACGAGGTGGAGAAGGGATCGACGATCACCCTCACCATCGCCAAGGCCGCCGAGAAGGCCACCGTCCCGGACGTCATCGGCCAGTCCTGTGACGCCGCCAAGGCGCAGATGTCGGACAACGACCTCTCCGGGAACTGCACCGAGGTCGAGACCGACGACCAGAACCAGGTCGGCAAGGTCATCGCGACCTCACCGCAGGCCGGCACCCAGGCCGACAAGAACTCCACGGTCACCATCCAGATCGGCAAGGCGAAGCAGCCACAGAAGGTCGCGGTCCCCAACATCCAGGGCCAGACCCTCAAGGACGCCAAGAACCTGATCCAGCAGGCGGGGCTGAAGGTCGGCAACATCACCGGCTCGAACGACGACAACTCCATCGTCTTCACCTCCAACCCGGCCCAGGGCACCCAGGTCGACGCCGGCTCCTCCGTCGACCTCGTCACGGTGGGCCAGAACAACGGCAACAACAACGGCGGCAACGACGGCGGCACCAACTTCTTCGGAGGAGTCACCGGCACAGCGTTCCGCCCGCAGGACTGACCTCCCCCGACGGCACGCCGCCCGCACCCAGCACGCCAAGAGCCCGGCCCCTGTTGACGGGGGCCGGGCTCGGTCGTCGTACCGCGGGTTTCAGCCCGCTCAGCCCAGTTCCCGGGGCGGTGTCCGGTCGCTGTCGACCTTCTGGACCCGCACCAGTTCGCCCCAGACCACATAGCGGTACCGGGAGGTGAACACCGGTGTGCAGGTCGTCAGGGTGATGTAGTGGCCGGCCTTCCTCCTGCCGGACTCGCGGGGGATCGCGCCGAGGACCCTGACGTTGTACTTCGACGTCTCGGGAAGGATGCCGTAGACCTTGTAGACGTACCACTCGTCCTTCGTCTCGAAGACGATCGGGTCACCCTTGCGGATCTTGTCGATGTCGTGGAACTTCGCCCCGTGGCCGTCGCGGTGGGCGGCCAGGCTGAAGTTGCCCTTCTTGCCGGTGGTCGGCAGCGCGGCCTTGACGGGGTCGGTGTAGTAGCCGGCGACACCGTTGTTGAGGATCTTCGTCGACGTGCCCTTCTCGACCAGCACCTCGCCGCTCCCCATCGCCGGCACGTGCAGGAAGCCGATGCCCTTCCTGGTGTTCAGCGCACCGGGCCCGCGGACCTGGGCCCACGTGTCGCGGACCTTGTCGCCCTCCCGGTCCGCCTTGCGGTCCGCGACGACGTTCGTCCACCACAGCGAGTACACGACGAACAGACCGAGCACCAGCCCCGCGGTGATGAGCAGTTCACCGAAGACACTGGCCGCCAGGGCGATCCGGCCGGGGCCACGACGGGGCGGTACCTGCGCGTCGGCCTGGTCCTCGTGCTGCTCGGTGTCGCCGGTGGTCGCTGCCACTTCTATCCGTCCCTACTCGACGAGCGCATCCGGCTTGCCCTTGCTGCGCGGCCGTTCCTCGACCATCTTGCCCCAGACGATCAACCGGTACTTGCTGGTGAACTCCGGCGTACACGTGGTGAGCGTGATGTACCGACCGGGCACGGTGAAACCGGACCCCTTGGGGACGGGCTCGATCACCGTCGTGTTGCTCGGAGCGGTCACCGGCAGCATCGACGACATCTTGTAGACGAAGTACTTGTCCTGCGTCTCGACGACGATCGCGTCGCCCGCCTTCAGCCTGTTGATGTACCGGAACGGCTCACCGTGCGTGTTCCGGTGCCCAGCCAGCGAGAAGTTGCCCGTCTTCGCGTCCGGCATCGCCGTCTTCAGCGCGCCCTCGCCGTAGTGACCGACCATGCCCCGGTCCAGCACCTTCTTGTTGCTGACACCCTCCGCGATCGGCACCACCACATCCAGCTTCGGGATGTGCAGGATCGCGAAACCCTGCCCCGGCTGGAAGGCACCGGGAGCGCGCTTGCCGTTCGCCCAGTCGTTCTGGAGACTGCTCGTCTCCTTGTCCGCCTGCGCGTGCGCCCGGACGTTCGTCCACCACAACTGGTAGGTCACGAACAGCAGCATCAGCACACCGGTGGTGATGAACACCTCGCCTATGGCCCGGCTCGCGACCACCGCCGCGCCGGGTTTCCGCGCCCGCGCCTGCCGCCGCGCCTCCATACGGGAACTCGGCGCCGAGGCCCGCCCCTCGCCCCGCTCCGGTGGAGCGGAGGACTCGGACACGCCCCCGTGACGCCCACCACGACGCTTGGCGGCCCTTCTGCGGGCCGCACGGCCACCCGCGGGGGTTCCTGTGGCAGGAGAGGCCGACGAGGCGCCAGGAACGGACCTGTAGCCACCGGCCAGAGGCGGTGGCTCCGGCAGCCGCAGCGCCACCGTCTCCTCGTCGATCGGCGGCTGGTACGGCGCCCCGCCGTAGGCGTCACCGCCGTACGCCCCGTACGACGCGTCACCGCCGTACGCGTCCTCGCGCTCGGGGCGCAGCGCGGTCACGCCGAGGCCCTGCCCACCACCGGGGCAAGCCCCGCCGACCTCGCCACCGCACCCTGGTCACCGCACTCCAGCAACCAGTTGGCCAGCATCCGGTGCCCGTGCTCGGTCAGCACCGACTCGGGATGGAACTGCACACCCTCCACCGGCAGTTCGCGGTGACGCAGCCCCATGATGATGCCGTCGTGCGTCCGCGCGGTGACCTCCAGCTCGGCCGGTACCGTGCCCGGCTCCGCCGCGAGCGAGTGATAGCGGGTCGCCGTGAAAGGCGACGGCAGACCGGCGAAGACGCCCCGGCCCCCGTGCTCCACCGCGGACGTCTTCCCGTGCAGCAGCTCCGGGGCCCGGTTCACCACGCCGCCGTACGCCACCTGCATCGACTGCATGCCCAGGCACACCCCGAACACCGGCACTCCGGTCGACGCGCAGTGCCGCACCATCTCGACGCACACCCCGGCCTCCTCCGGCGTGCCCGGCCCCGGCGACAGCAGCACACCGTCGAAACCGTCCTGCGCGTGCGCCGTCGACACCTCGTCGTTGCGCAGCACCTCACACTCGGCGCCCAGCTGGTACAGGTACTGGACCAGGTTGAAGACGAAGCTGTCGTAGTTGTCCACGACGAGAATCCGCGCACTCACTGGTTGTCCACCGTCACATCGTTGAAGGGAAGCAGCGGTTCGGCCCACGGAAAGACGTACTGGAACAGGGCGTAGACCACGGCCATCACCAACATCAGGGAGAGGAACGCCTTCACCCACGCGTTCCCCGGCAGATGCCGCCAGATCCAGCCGTACATGCCGTCCCTTCCGTCGTACCACGGCACCAGACCCACGCCGTACCGCACCAGACTAGCGGCGCAGAGCCCTTGGTTTACCGGCCTCCACAGGCTGTGTGGAGTCCAGGTGCGCCCACACGATCAGCCGGTGACTGTGCCCCCACTCCGGATCGCACGTGGTCAGCGTCAGATACCGGCCCGGACGCGTATACCCCGACTTACGTGGCACAGCGTCGATCACCTCGACGTCCGTGGGAACGGTTTTGTACGGCCCTTTGTCGATCCGGTAGGTGAACCACGTCGACCCGTCCGTCAGTACGACTGCGTCCCCCCGTCGCAGCGTGGGGAAATCCTTGAACGGATCGCCGTACGTGCGCCGGTGCCCGGCCACCGAGAAGTTGCCCCGCTGCCCGAGCCGCGCGGTCCGCGCGTAGTGGCCCAGCCCGTTCTTCAGCACGTCCGTACCGGTGCCCTCCAGCACCGGCTTGTTCCACGTGAAACCAAGACGCGGGATGTACATGATCGCGAAAGGCTTCCCGTACGAGTACGGCCCCGGCGCCCGCGGAGCGACAGCGGCACCCGGTCCCGCACTCCCGGCGGACGCGGACGCGGCCGGCCGGACGCTGCTCCTGGCCCACTGGTCCTGGAGGACGTCGACCTGGTGGTCCATCGCCCCGTCGGCCCGCACCCCGGTCCAGAAGAGCACGTACACCACGAACAGCACGATCAGGCTGCCGACGGTGATGCACAGTTCACTGACGGTCCTGACCACACCGCGCACCGGCAGCTCCCCAGCGGGCTCGCACGACCTACTCGACGGGTTTGGCGTACTGCAGATCCACTGTGCCCGAGTAGCCGGGAAGAGTCACCGCCCCGTCCTCCTCGACTTTCCAGCCGAGCCCGTACACGTTGACGTACACCATGTAGTTCTGGATCGACGGCGCCTCCGCCAGCGCCTTCTGCAGCTTCTCCGGATCACCGACCGCCGTGATCTTGTACGGCGGCGAGTAGACCCGCCCCTGGAGGATCAGGGTGTTGCCCACACAGCGCACGGCGCTCGTCGAGATCAGTCGCTGGTCCATCACCCTGATCCCCTGGGCGCCCCCCTGCCACAGGGCGTTCACCACCGCCTGGAGGTCCTGCTGGTGGATCACCAGGTAGTCCGGCTGGGGCTCCGGATACCCCGGCAGCTTCGCGGTGGCGTCCGGCGGAGCGTCGTTCAGCGTGACCGAGACGGCGTCCCCCCTCAGCTTCTGCGTGCCCGCGTTCTTCTCCAGGGCGGCGAGCTTGGCGTCCTCGGCCTTGGTGCTGCCGTCGTCCCGCTCCGCCAGGGACTCGATGTCACCGCGGAGTGACGCGTTGGAGTCGCCGAGCTCACCGTTCTTGCGGCTGCGCTCCTGGATGAGGTCGGAAAGCTTCAGCAGGGACGTGTCCGTGCGGATGTTGGTGCCCTTGGCCGTGTTGAAGCTGGTGAAGAAAATGAGTCCCGCGAGAGCGAAGACGCCCACTGTGAGGACCCGAACCGGCCGGAAACGGCGCACACGGGTAGGGCTGGCCTCCGTCCCCGGAGAGTCGGCAGAATTGCTCAACGTACCCTTATCTCCTTCGGCGGCGCGGAAGCACTACGCTAACGGACGCCCGGGGGAGCACTCAGTGTCCCCTTGTACGCTGCCCCGGAGCCCACGCCAGTTCCCTGCGCGGCCACGCAGCGCATCGACAGGAGAGACCCTCGTGCCGAAGTCACGTATCCGCAAGAAGGCCGACTACACGCCGCCGCCTGCCAAGCAGGCGACCGCGATCAAGCTGAACAGCCGCGCATGGGTCGCGCCCGTGATGCTGGCCATGTTCCTTCTCGGGCTGGCCTGGATCGTCGTTTTCTATGTGACCGACGGTTCGCTGCCCATCGACAAGCTGGACAACTGGAACATCGTCGTGGGCTTCGGCTTCATCGCCGCCGGATTCGGCGTCTCGACGCAGTGGAAGTAAGGGCCACGGGGTGGTGAACACACCTCTGCCCAGGGCTATCCACTGAGTTATCCACAGCCTTTGTCCACAGTGTCCACACGGTGGGGAAAAAGAACGACGATCTGTGGATAACCTCTCGGGTGTTGACGCCGGTGTGACTGACTGACCGGCAACCGAAAGCTTGTTCGCCCCCTGTCTGACCTGCGGAAATGCTGGTCAGTGACAGGGGGCACACCTGTTCCCGCACACTATGCACAAGATCCGCCACACGCTGTGGAAAACGCCAGCTCAGGTGAGCTGTGCGGTGCGCAGAAGCGTCATGCCCACGATCACCACGAGGACCAGGGCGCAGGTGCCGTACTGGATCAGCGCCCGTCGTTCGCGCGGGGCGTGGACCATGGCGTAGCCGGTCACGACGCCCGCGACCAGGCCGCCGATGTGGGCCTGCCAGGCGATGTTGCCCCAGCCGAAGGTGAAGATCAGGTTGATCACCAGCAGGGCGATGATCGGCCGCATGTCGTAGTTGAGGCGGCGCATGAGGACGGCGGTGGCGCCGAAGAGACCGAAGATCGCTCCGGAGGCGCCCAGCGAGGCGCTGGTCGGGGAGGCCAGCAGATAGGTCAGGGCGCTGCCGGCGAGGCCCGAGACGAGGTAGAGGGTGAGGTAGCGGGCCCGGCCGAGGGCGGCTTCGAGGGGGCCGCCGAGCCACCAGAGGCTGAGCATGTTGAAGCCGATGTGCCAGACGGCCTGGTGGGTGAACATCGAGGTCACCATGCGGTACCACTCGCCCTCGGCGACGCCCTGGGAGGGCGTGAAGGGGGCCGGCGGCCAGGAGCCGATGAGGACCAGGTCGTTCAGGAGCGAGGACCGGATGTGGACGGCGACGAAGACCGCGACGTTGATGCCGAGGAGGATCTTGGTGACCAGTCGGGGGTCGGCGGTGACGGTGCCGCCGGCGATGGTGCGGGGCCGGGCGGCGGTGGGGGCGGGCCCTGTGCCGGAGGCGCCGCGGACGCAGTCGGGGCACTGGAAGCCGACCGAGGCGCTGACCATGCACTCGGGGCAGATCGGGCGGTCGCAGCGGGTGCAGCGGATGCCGGTCGCGCGGTCGGGGTGCCGGTAGCAGCCCGGCGCGTTCTGCGCGGGCTGGGCGCTGTGGTCCTCGGGGCCCTGCGGGCTGCCTGGCGCCTGGTCCATGAGATCCCCTAAGTCGTCGTACCCACGTGCGTCGCCCCGCCCATCCTTACGGACGAGCGGGGCGAATGGTTCCCTTCGGACGTGGCCACGGGGTTTCGGCCGGGGAACCGGGGGTGGCTAGTGCCGTGACCGGAAAGGTTCACCGGCTCGCGACGCCCGGCACGGCACTAGCGGGTCTCCACGACCACCGACTCGATGACGACGTCCTTGACGGGACGGTCGTTGGGGCGGCTGGTGGGGAGGGCCGCGATCGTGTCCACGACCTTCTGGCTGGCGGAGTCGGTGACCTCGCCGAAGATGGTGTGCTTGCGGTTCAGCCAGGCCGTCGGGGAGACGGTGATGAAGAACTGCGAGCCGTTGGTCCCCGGGCCGGCGTTGGCCATGGCGAGCAGGTAGGGCTTGTTGAAGGAGAGGTCGGGATGGAACTCGTCCTCGAACTCGTAGCCGGGGCCGCCGATGCCGGTGCCGAGGGGGTCGCCGCCCTGGATCATGAAACCGCTGATGACGCGGTGGAAGACCGTGCCGTCGTAGAGCTTGTCCGTGGACTTCTGGCCAGTGGCCGGGTGGGTCCACTCACGCTCGCCCTGGGCGAGTTCGACGAAGTTCCTGACCGTCTTGGGTGCGTGGTTCGGCAGGAGCCGGACCTCGATGTCGCCGTGGTTCGTCTTCAGGGTGGCGTAAAGCTGCTCGGCCACGAGGTGCCTTCCGTTCTGTTTCTGTACGCCCGACCGATCCTTGCACGGTTCGGGCGGTGCTTCGCCCGGCGACGGTGGTCCGGCGGGAGGGCAGCGGGGGCGGGTGGGGTCAGAAATCCGGCCGACTGGTGGCGGGGCGGGGGCGCGGGGCAAGGATCCGTGGCATTGTCGACGACAAGCTCCCGTTGCCCCGTATTCATCCGCTATTACACGTGATCGGTTCCCAGGCGGTCGGTGATCGAAGATGGGTTCGGCGTCCTCCTGGGTGACCCGGATGCCCGCCCTGCATGCCCGGGGGGTCACCGACAGGCATGATCCGTAGAAGCGTGGAAAGTCGAAATACCATACGCCACCGAGGAGGAGGAACCCGTGACCCGCATTGAAAGCGTGCGCGCCGCGACCGGCTCGGCGAAGGACAGCGTGCTGCACGCCGCGGAAGTGGTGGCGCCGTACGCCGACACGGCCAAGGACAGGGCCGCGCACTACGCGAACGAGGCTCGCGTACGGCTCGCGCCCAAGGTGTCACTGGCCGCCGAGCAGGCCCGCGTCCAACTCGACACGCATGTGGTGCCGCGTCTGGAGCAGGCGCGTACGCATGTGCCGCCGAAGGTCGACCAGGCCGCGCACGAAGCTGCCGTTCGAACCCGTAAGGCCGCCCGGCAGGCTGCCGACTATTCCCGGCCGAAGATCGAGCAGGCGGTGGCCGCGGCCGTGCCTGTGAGGGACGAGGCCGCGGCGCGCTCCGCCGCCGCGCTGGTCGCCTTGCGTGGGCAGGTCTCACCCAAGGAGATCCAGAAGCTGGTGCGCAAGCACGAGCGGCGGGCCAGGTCGGGCCGCCTCGCGAAGCGCCTGGCGATTCTGGGGATCGTCGCGGGCGGTGCTTTTGCCGCCTGGAAGTGGTGGGACAAGCAGGCGAATCCGGACTGGTTGGTGGAGCCGCCGGCCGCGACGGAGGTGCCGGAGTCGGGTCGGCTGGCGTCGGTGGACGGCAGCGGCCAGTCGGTCCTGGACCCTGAGGTTCAGGCGAAGCAGGCGGAGGAGGAGTCGGCGGACCGGGACGACCGTCCCTGACACCGGCGGCTTTCGCCAACGTGGCTGTGGGGCAGGAGACTTCGTGTCTCCTGCCCCACAGCCATGTTTCACGTGGAACCGAAGCGGGAGGGCCGGACAGCGAGGGGGCGGTGTCTTTACCGCCGGCGTTCCCGGTGACGTTTGCAACGGGGTGATGGCGCCGACCGGGCGAAAATACCCTTCACGCTGTGCGACAAACCGGTGACAGGCGCCCATGAGGCCAGCTCACGGAGGGTGTGGTCGCCGCGATGTTCGCCTCGCCCGCCCCGTGATCGTCCGCGCCGACGGCCCGCGGCCCACTGTTCACCCGGACCGTTTGCGCAAATGTCGGCGATCATGTCGGCGCACGGCCCGCACCGCGCGTGACGCACGTCACTTTGAGCGGGTGGAACACGGAAACCGGCCGGAGGCCCGTAGGGGCGTCCGGCCGGTTCGAGGTGTGGAGCCTAGGGGAGTCGAACCCCTGACATCTGCCATGCAAAGACAGCGCTCTACCAACTGAGCTAAGGCCCCGCAAGCGGCGCGTCCGACCGGTGAACCACATACCGTCGGGCGCCGCAGACCAGACTACCGGGTCACCCCGGGTATCTCGCAAAAAGATTGGGGGTCCCGGTGAACGACCACGCTCCGTAAGATGCTCGGCGTGGTTCGCTACAGCGAACCACAGTACTTGGGGAAGCGATGGGGAGACGCAATGGACGCCGCACAGCAGGAAGCGACCGCAAGAGCGCGGGAACTGCAGCGGAACTGGTACGGGGAGCCGCTGGGGGCGCTCTTCCGCAAGCTCATAGATGATCTCGGGCTCAACCAGGCCCGCCTGGCGGGGGTGCTGGGACTGTCCGCGCCGATGCTGTCGCAGCTGATGAGCGGTCAGCGGGCGAAGATCGGCAATCCCGCCGTGGTGCAGCGGGTGCAGCTGCTTCAGGACCTGGCGGGGCAGGTCGCGGACGGCAGCGTCAGCGCGGCCGAGGCGACCGAACGCATGGATGAGATCAAGAAGTCCCAGGGGGGATCGGTGCTGAGCAACACCACGCAGACGACGAGCAGTTCGGGTGCTCCCACCGTCAAGCGGGTGGTCCGCGAGATCCAGTCCCTGCTGCGGTCGGTGGCGGCGGCCGGGGACATCATCGAGGCGGCGGACACCCTCGCCCCGGCCCACCCGGAACTGGCAGAGTTCCTCCGGGTGTACGGAGCGGGTCGTACCGCGGACGCGGTCGCGCACTACCAGTCCCACCAGAACTGAGCGGGCGGCCCGGTCGCCGAAGGGGGTTCGGCAGCCGGGCCGGCCGCAGCGGCGGAAGGTGAGAGGCCGGCTTCTGCCGCGGTGCGGGACACGCGGGGGTGTGTCCCGCACGAGAAGGGGCGCGGGAGGGTCGGACCGCTCGTCCGGGGGGAAGCAAGGGGGGTAACCGAAGGGGGAGGGGCGGCACACATCCATGGGTGAGGTCTTTGCCGGCCGGTACGAACTGGCCGACCCGATCGGACGCGGTGGAGTCGGCGCCGTCTGGCGCGCCTGGGACCACCGGCGGCGCCGTTATGTGGCGGCGAAGGTTCTTCAGCAGAGCGACGCCCACTCGCTGTTGCGGTTCGTCCGCGAGCAGGCGCTGCGGATCGACCACCCCCATGTGCTGGCGCCCGCCAGCTGGGCCGCCGACGACGACAAGGTCCTCTTCACGATGGATCTGGTCGGCGGGGGTTCGCTGGTCCATCTCATCGGGGACTACGGCCCCCTGCCTCCCGGGTTCGTGTGCACGCTGCTCGACCAGCTCCTCTCGGGGCTGGGCGCGGTGCACGCGGAAGGTGTGGTGCACCGGGACATCAAGCCCGCCAACGTGCTGCTGGAGGCCACCGGCACCGGCCGGCCGCGGCTGCGGCTGTCGGACTTCGGCATCGCGATGCGGCTGGGTGAGCCGCGGCTGACGGAGACGAACCTCGTGGTGGGGACGCCGGGGTATCTCGCGCCCGAGCAGATGATGGGCGCCGAACCGGACTTCCCCGCCGATCTGTTCGCGGTGGGGCTGGTCGCCCTGTATCTGCTGGAGGGCGCCAAGCCGGACGCGAAGGCGATCATCCAGTACTTCACGGCGCACGGCACTCCGAGCGCGCCCAAGGGCATCCCGGAGCCGCTGTGGCAGGTGGTGGCGTCGCTGCTCCAGCCCGATCCGCAGGCGCGGTTCCGGACGGCGACGGGGGCCCGCAAGGCGCTCGGCTCGGCCGTGCAGTTGCTGCCCGAGACCGGCCCGGACGACGAGCTGATCGAGATCTTCGACCAACTCGGCCCGCTTCCGGCGGGGTTCGGACCGGACGGACCGGCCAGGCCGGGACGCGGGGTGCGGGTGGGGCCGGGGAGGGCCCTGTCGGGGGACGACGTGTCGTCGGGGTCGGGGACCCCTGCCGGTGCCGCCCACGCGGAAACCGGCGCCGCGGGTGGCGAGCTTGCCGGCGGTTCCGTGGCGTCCGGCTCGGTCGAGGGTGTCGTATCGCGGGATTCCGGGGCCGTATCGCGGGATCCTCGGCGAAGTGGGGGGTCCCGGCCGGCTCCGGACGGCCAGGACTCCCGCGTTCCCCCGGTCCCCGGTGCGCAGCCGCTCGGGATGTCGGACACCGGCAGCTTTCATCTGCCGCCGCCTCAGCCGACCGTCTCCTCCCAGGTGTCCGCCGTACGGACGCCTCACGCGAACCCGCGGGCGGAGGGCGGGCAGCTGCCGGACGAGCAACGTCGGGGCGCGTGGCAGCACTTCTCCCCCGACGATCCCACGTACGACCTGCCGTCCCCTCCGTCTCACGCACCACGTCCGGCGGTGCCCGCCGTGGCCGCGGTGCCGGACCGGTATCAGCGTGAGGACGCCTCCACCGCTTCGTACACCGCTGAGGTCCCCAAGGTCCCGGCGTTCACGCAGGGGCACGCGCAGCCGCGTCACCGGGCCGGCCGTCGGGCCCTCCGGGCCGGGCCGCCCGCCAAGGTCGTGGTTCCGCTGCTGCTGCTCGCGCTGGCCTGCTACGCAGTGGGTTTCTGGGCGCTGACCCGCGTCTGACGGGCCACACCGCCGCTTCCCACGACGGTGAGGCTCGACCAGGGGCGGGCCGGCTACCGCTCGCCGGGCCTCCGTCGCGCCAGCGCCGTCCACGCTCCGAGCGCCACCAGCAGTACGGTGCCGGCGCCGATGCCGCCCGCGGCGACGAGCCGCATCGTGGCGTCGCCCCCCGAGGCGCCGTTCCCTGCGGCCGTCTGCCCGTCGCGTGCCGTGTCTCCGAAGATTCCGGCCGGCTCGGCGGGCCCGTCGTAGCCCGGGCCGCTCAGCGTGCCGCCCTTGATCCGTACGCGCAGGGTGAGTCCGACGGGTGCGTCGCCGAAGCGGTCGGCGACCTGCGCGGACAGGTTCACGACGAGGTAGTACGAGCCGGCGAACCGCATGGTGTTCACGCGGTCGGCGACGGCGTAGCGGTTGGGGTAGGAGACCGGCGGGACGGGTTGCAGGGTGGCCGACCTCTGGTTGCCGTCGTAGGTGACGCCGGTGTTCTCGATCTCGGCGCGCACCGGATTGTGGAGCGACACGTTGAGGGCGCCCGGTACGAAGCCCTTGCCGCCGCTGGAGTTGCCCAGTTCCACGGTGGCGTAGGGCTGGCGGCCCCAGCCGAGCGGTACCGCGTAGAAGAGGGTCTGTCCGGGCCGTATGTCATCGCGCCACACTCCCTCGGTGAGAGGTGTGGCGGAGGCGAAGCCCAGGCCGCCGCGGCAGCGCCGGGGATCGCCCGGGAGGGGCTGCGCCGAGGCCGAGTTCCAGGTCTCGGGGGCGCTGGTGGCGGTGGCCTGGCGCAGGCGGGGCTCCAGGACGGGGGAGAGCTCGAGGTCCCAGGTGCCCGGGGAGGAGTCCGTGCCGGTGATGCGCTCGACGACCAGGTAGTACGTGCCGCCGGCCTGGCACAGGACGCGCGTGGTCCTGGTCTCTCGGGTGCCGACGGCGGTGACGGGGTGCGGGCTGCGGCTCGGGCCCACGGTGGCGCTGTCGAAGGAGCAGGAGTTGCCGTCGGCGTCCTGGACCGAGACCCGGATGCCGTCGCCCGCCGTGACGGTCCTACCGGCGCGGGGGACGGCGGTCGCGGCGACGTAGGCGTTCGACGTGTCGTCGAGTTCGAGGCGGTAGTAGACCTTGCCGGTGCCCGGCAGGGAGCTGGTGTACGACGTGCCGGGCGTGAGGCGTTCGGCGTCCGTGGTGCTGGTCCTGGCGGCGACGGGCCGGGCGCCCTCGGCGAAGGCGTAGCGACCGGCGCCGGAGCCGGGGCTGGGGCCGGAGCCCGGGCCCGCGGTGCCGGCCGCCGTCGCGGGCACCCCGGGCAGCATCGCGACCGCCGCGCACAGGGCGGCACCCACGACGGCCGCACGCGCGTGCGCTCGCGTAGGCAGCGCGAGCGCGCGCGGGGGCAAGGTGACAGGCGGCGGGACGGAGGCCCGGGCGGGCGCCGGGGAACGGCCGTACGACACTCTCGCGCGCCACCACGCCGTACGCCGCCCCATCGTGCGCCACCCCTCGTCGTCCGCGCGGATCGCGGACCGTGGCCCATCCTGCCCCGCCGGGCCGCGCGTCATCCGCGCAATGCGTACGAGCGTCCGAAACACCCGGGGCACGGTGCGCTTAGAGGAGCCGGGCAACACAAAACCCCGACCGTGAGAGACGGCCGGGGTCTGGTCAGAATCGGTTGTCGGTCCTCACGAACCCGTGGGCACGGAGTCGGTCGCCTCCGTCCACAGATCCTGCTCGGCGCGATCCGCCTGGATCTGGCGGTACACGAGGAGCCCGCCGATGGCGGCCAGTGCGACCAGGAGAAGCTTCTTCACCGTGCGACCTCGTCTTTCCTTGACGTAGGGGACTTGTGGCGCCCGACTATACACACCGGCCGAGACCGATCGGTGACCTGCGTGGGCCCCTCAACTACCGCCCCGGGTACCGCAATAGAAGCGGATGATGCCGCCCCGATCAGAGGGTGATCACACCCCCACAGGCGGTGATTCAGGCACGGTTTCCCCTCATTTCTACTCTTCTGACGGCTTTGCGGCCATACGGGTGGTGTTCATCCGAAGATCGACGCGCCACGGGCGTCGGTCCACCACTTCCCGACCCACATACACATCATGAGGAAAGTACGCAAATCGCCCGACCCGAAAGTGAGGGGCCATGGCCCAGAACAAGGTCATGAAGCTGTGGACCGCCATCGTCACCGCCTTCCTCGCGCTGTTCACGGCGCTCGGACTCGTCACGACGACAGCCGCCGCGGCAGTACCGCAGACCGAAGCCCCGCGCAACAGCGGAAGCGCCACGACCGCGCAGGTACCGACGACGGCGTCGGCCCCGTGGGCCTGGTCCTTGGCCAGGTCCCTGCCCCCCACGATGAAGCAGCGCATCCACGCCGAGGCCCACGGCAAGTCCCCCAGCTGCCGCCACCGCCCGTCGGCGGACGCGGAAGCGGACCTGACCGCGGCGCCGGACACCCTGTGCGCCTCCCCCGACGCCCTGGACGCGCCCGACGCCCCGCTCCAGCGCTGAACGACCGCGCTCAGCGGCCCGCGCTCCGGGCGCCGGCACCAGGCCCCGACACGCGTCACCGCCGATCATCCTTCACCGCTCATCACGCCTCACCGCTCATCACGTATCTCGCACCACCGATCCCCGCGCCTCTCGCTCGTAGCGGCGCAGCAGCCCCTTCTTCCTCACGTCCATGACGGAACGGCGAACTTGCGTACAACGCTCTCGAAGAAGACCTGAGAAAGAACCGACGAAGACCCCCGGCCCACCGGCCGGGGGTCTTGTGTTTCCCTCCTCTTGTCGCACAGGCGGCCTTACGCGGAGGTCGTCGTGAGCGGAGGCGGCCGTGCGGGGGTCCCTGGGTGCGGGGACCGTGCGGTGCGGGGGCGCGCGGGTAGCCGAGGCCCGGTGGGTGCGGGACCGGCGTAAAAGCGCCTCGCATACGGCGAAGACCCCCGGTCCTGATGGACCGGGGGTCTTCTCGCTGGTGGGGCTAACAGGATTTGAACCTGTGGCCTCATCCTTATCAGGGATGCGCTCTAACCAACTGAGCTATAGCCCCGCCGCGCTGTGCGGAGTGTGTCCCGCGCGCTGACTCCTGAAGATTAGCGCACGACACGGGCAGTCCCAAAATCGGTTGTGACGGGTGCTTCGGCGGAGGTTTGGCACGACCGCCGAAGCGAAGTCACTCGTCCTCGGCGAGCGTCAGCTCGACGCCGCCGACGAAGCCGGCGGACAGGTTGTAGATGAACGCGCCCAGGGTCGCGAGGGCGGTCGCGAGGACGACGTCGATGACCGCGATGATCGTCGTGAAGATCAGGACGTTCGGCAGCGACAGGAAGGACTGCAGGTCGAAGCCGTTCGACTCGTTGGAGCCGGTCGCCTCGGAGATCGTGCCGCCGACCGTCGAGAAGACGCCCATCGCGTCCATGACCATCCACAGCACGGCGGCCGCGACGATCGTGCAGATGCCCAATGCGATGGACAGCAGGAAGCTGACCTTCATCACCGACCAGGGGTCGGCCTTGGCCACGCGCAGGCGGGCCTTGCGGGTGCGGGGCACGGTGCGCGCGCCTGTGCGCGGTCGGCGTACGGCGCCCGCCGGGCCGTCGGCGGGGTAGGCCTGCGGCGGGTGGTAGGGGCCGGCGGGCTGCTGCGGCTGGCGTTCGCCCGGCAGCGGGGAGGGGGCCTTCGGGGCCTGTGCCTGGACCGGCGGCTGGTGCGGCTGGGCGCCCGAGGCCTGGGCCGCGGCCGGGCCCGCGCCAGCGGTGTACTGCTGGGCCTGCGGACCTCGGGTGTCCGTCACAGTTCCCCCCTGGGAATCATGCGTGTCGGGCGAGCGCGAGTCGGTCGCGGGAGACTTGATCGCTTGAAGATTGGTCGTGTGCGGGTCTGTCGCGTTCGTGGCGGAGCCACGGCCACCGCCGCCCGTGTTCGTACCGGTCGATCCGGCGCCCGTGGCTCCGCTCACGCTGACTCACTCCTCGTGCTACTCGGCCGAGGGCGCGTCACCCTCATCCGTGCCGGTGGTCGTGGCATCCTCGGCGGTCTCGGCGAGGGCGTCGTCACCCTCGACCGCTTCCGCCTCGCGCCCCGCCTCGGCGTTACGAGCGACGCCGACCACGGCATCGCGCTTGCCCAGGTTGATCAGTTGGACGCCCATGGTGTCACGGCCCGTCTCCCTGATCTCGTTGACTCGCGTACGAATCACACCGCCGGACAGCGTGATGGCGAGGATCTCGTCCGTCTCCTCGACCACCAGCGCGCCGACGAGCGACCCGCGGTCCTCCACGATCTTGGCAGCCTTGATGCCGAGGCCGCCGCGACCCTGGACGCGGTACTCGTCGACGGCGGTCCGCTTCGCGTACCCGCCGTCTGTGGCAGTGAACACGAACGTACCGGTTCGAACAACATTCATCGAGAGCAGCTCGTCGCCCTCACGGAAACTCATGCCCTTGACACCCGAGGTGGCGCGGCCCATGGGGCGCAGGGTTTCGTCCGTGGCGGTGAACCTGATCGACTGGGCCTTCTTGCTGATCAGCAGCAGATCGTCGTCGGCCGAGACGAGTTCGGCTCCGATCAGTTCGTCGTCGGAACCGTCCTCCGTCTCACGGAGATTGATCGCGATGACGCCACCGGAACGCGGCGAATCGTAATCCTTCAGAGGCGTCTTCTTGACCAGACCGCCCTTGGTGGCCAGGACCAGGTACGGCACGGCCTCGTAGTCGCGGATCGCGAGGATCTCCGCGATCGCCTCGTCCGGCTGGAAGGCCAGCAGGTTCGCGACGTGCTGGCCGCGCGCGTCCCGGCCGGCGTCCGGCAGCTCGTACGCCTTCGCGCGGTAGACGCGGCCCTTGTTGGTGAAGAACAGCAGCCAGTTGTGCGTCGTCGTCACGAAGAAGTGGTCGACGATGTCGTCCTGCTTCAGCTTCGTCCCACGGACGCCCTTGCCGCCCCGCTTCTGCGAGCGGTAGTCCTCCGTCTTGGTGCGCTTGATGTAGCCGCCGCGTGTGATGGTGACGACGATGTCCTCTTCGGCGATCAGGTCCTCCATGGACATGTCGCCGTCGAAGGGCACCAGCTTGGAGCGGCGGTCGTCGCCGAACTTCTCGACGATCGCGGCGAGTTCCTCGCTGATGATGCCGCGCTGGCGCACCGGCGAGGCCAGGATCGCGTTGTACTCGCGGATCTTCGCCTGGAGCTCGTCGTGCTCCTGGATGATCTTCTGGCGCTCCAGGGCGGCCAGTCGGCGCAACTGCATCTCGAGGATGGCGTTGGCCTGGATCTCGTCGATCTCCAGGAGGCCCATGAGGCCCTCGCGCGCGATCTCGACGGTGTCGCTGCGCCGGATCAGCGCGATGACCTCGTCGATGGCGTCCAGGGCCTTCAGCAGGCCGCGCAGGATGTGCGCCCGCTCCTCGGCCTTGCGCAGCCGGAACTTCGTACGGCGGACGATGACCTCGATCTGGTGCGTCACCCAGTGCCGGATGAACGCGTCCAGGGACAGGGTGCGCGGCACGCCGTCGACCAGCGCCAGCATGTTGGCGCCGAAGTTCGTCTGCAGGTCGGTGTGCTTGTAGAGGTTGTTCAGGACGACCTTGGCGACCGCGTCCCGCTTCAGCACGATGACCAGGCGCTGGCCCGTGCGGGAGGACGTCTCGTCACGGACGTCGGCGATGCCGCCGACCTTGCCGTCCTTCACCAGGTCGGCGATCTTCTGCGCCAGGTTGTCGGGGTTGACCTGGTAGGGGAGCTCGGTGACCACCAGGCACTGGCGGTTCTGGATCTCCTCGACCTCGACGACCGCGCGCATCGTGATGGAGCCACGGCCCGTGCGGTACGCCTCCTCGATGCCCTTGCGGCCCACCACCAGGGCGCCGCTCGGGAAGTCGGGGCCCTTGATGCGCTCGATCAGGGCGTCCAGCAGCTCCTCGTGGGAGGCCTCGGGATTCTCCAGGTACCACTGGGCGCCGGCCGCGACCTCGCGCAGGTTGTGCGGCGGGATGTTGGTGGCCATGCCGACCGCGATGCCCGCCGAGCCGTTGATCAGCAGGTTCGGGAAACGGGCGGGCAGGACGGTCGGCTCCTGGGAGCGGCCGTCGTAGTTGTCCGTGAAGTCGACGGTGTCCTCGTCGATGTCGCGGACCATCTCCATGGACAGCGGCATCATCTTGCACTCGGTGTACCGCATGGCGGCCGCCGGGTCGTTGCCGGGAGAGCCGAAGTTGCCGTTGGAGTCCACCAGCGGCATGCGCATCGACCACGGCTGCGCGAGGCGGACCAGCGCGTCGTAGATCGAGGAGTCGCCGTGCGGGTGGTAGTTGCCCATGACGTCGCCGACGACGCGGGCGCACTTGTAGAAGCCCTTCTCGGGCCGGTAGCCGCCGTCGTACATGGCGTACAGGACGCGGCGGTGGACCGGCTTGAGGCCGTCCCGCACGTCGGGCAGCGCGCGGGAGACGATGACGGACATCGCGTAGTCGAGGTAGGAGCGCTGCATCTCCGTCTCGAGCCCGACGGGCTCGACACGCAGGACGATCTCGCCGCCCTCTTCAGGCGTGCTGGGGGTGTTCTCGTCGGCCATTGCTGGTGAAGATCCTTTCTGCGGCGGTCAGCTGAGACCGACTCAGATGTCGAGGAAGCGGACGTCCTTGGCGTTGCGCTGGATGAAGGCACGGCGCGCCTCGACGTCCTCGCCCATGAGGACCGAGAAGAGGTCGTCCGCCTGGGCCGCGTCGTCCAGCGTGACCTGGCCGAGCACGCGGTGCTCCTGGTCCATCGTGGTGATGCGCAGTTCCTCGGCGTTCATCTCGCCGAGGCCCTTGAAGCGCTGGACCGAGTCGTCGCGGATGCGCTTGCCGTTCTGCCGGCCGAGTTCGATCAGCGCGTCGCGCTCACGGTCGGAGTACGCGTACTCGAAGTCGTCCCGGCCCCACTTGATCTTGTACAGCGGGGGGCGGGACAGGAAGACGTGTCCGGCCTCGACCAGCGGCCGCATGAAGCGGAACAGGAAGGTCAGCAGCAGGGTGTTGATGTGCTGGCCGTCGACGTCGGCGTCCGCCATCAGGATGATCTTGTGATAGCGGAGCTTCTCGATGTCGAAGTCCTCGTGGACCCCGGTGCCGAACGCGGAGATCAGCGCCTGGATCTCCTGGTTCTGCAGGATCTTGTCGATCCGCGCCTTCTCGACGTTGAGGATCTTTCCCCGGATCGGGAGGATCGCCTGGTACTGCGGGTTGCGGCCGGACTTGGCCGAACCGCCGGCGGAGTCACCCTCGACGATGAAGATCTCGCACTTGGTGGGGTCGTTCGACTGGCAGTCGGACAGCTTGCCCGGCAGGGACGCCGACTCCAGCAGACCCTTGCGGCGGGTGAGGTCGCGCGCCTTGCGGGCCGCCACGCGCGCGGTGGCCGCCTGGATCGACTTGCGGATGATGTCCGCGGCCTCGTTGGGGTTGCGGTCCAGCCAGTCGCTGATGTGCTCGTGGACGACCTTCTGCACGAAGGTCTTCGCCTCGGTGTTGCCCAGCTTGGTCTTGGTCTGGCCCTCGAACTGCGGCTCACCGAGCTTGATCGAGATGATCGCCGTCAGACCCTCGCGGATGTCGTCACCCGTGAGGTTGTCGTCCTTCTCGCGCAGCAGCTTCTTGTCGCGCGCGTACCGGTTGATGAGACCGGTGAGCGCCGCGCGGAAGCCCTCTTCGTGGGTGCCGCCCTCGTGGGTGTGGATGGTGTTGGCGAAGGAGTACACGCCCTCGCTGTAACCGCTGTTCCACTGCATCGCGACCTCGAGGGAGAGCATGCGCTCCCGGTCCTCGGCCTCGATGTCGATCACCGTCTCGTGGACGACGTCGCCCTTGCGGGAGTTGAGGTACTTCACGAAGTCGACGATGCCGCCCTCGTAGTGGTACGTGACGGTCTTGACCTCGGCCTTCTCGTCCGCACCCGCCTCGTCGGCCCCGGCCGTGGCCTTCGCCGACTCGCGCTCGTCAGTGAGTTTGATCGTCAAACCCTTGTTGAGGAACGCCATCTCCTGGAAACGCCGCGAGAGCGTCTCGAAGGAGTAGTCGGTGGTCTCGAAGATGTCGCCGTCGGCCCAGAAGGTGACCGCCGTACCGGTCTCCTCGGTGGCCTCGTGCTGCGCGAGCGGGGCCGTGGGGACGCCCAGCTTGTAGTCCTGCGTCCAGCGGTGGCCGTCCGTCCGGACCTCGACCGCCACCCTCGTGGACAGCGCGTTCACGACGGAGACACCCACGCCGTGCAGACCGCCGGAGACGGCGTACCCGCCGCCGCCGAACTTGCCGCCCGCGTGCAGCACGGTCAGCACGACCTCGACCGCCGGCTTGCCCTCGGAGGGCACGATGCCCACCGGGATACCGCGGCCGTTGTCGACCACACGCACGCCGCCGTCGGCGAGGATCGTCACGTCGATCGTGTCCGCGTGACCAGCCAGCGCCTCGTCGACGGAGTTGTCGACCACCTCGTACACGAGGTGGTGAAGTCCACGCTCACCGGTCGAGCCGATGTACATACCGGGTCGCTTGCGGACCGCGTCCAGACCCTCGAGGACGGTGATGGCGCTGGCGTCGTACGAGGCGGTGACCTCGCCGTTCGAGGTGGATGCCTCGATGTTGACGCCGGCGTCGGTGGACGGGATGTTCTCGTTGGGGTTGCCGGAATCGGCCACGAAGCGCCCTTTCTGGCACAGCACCAGCCAGGCTCGTCGGCGGGTTGCCGGAGCGGCTGCGGCATGTTGCGTTGGTAAGCCTTGATCAGCGTTGCTCAGCTTTTCCCGGGCGGTCCCCACGTTCGGGGCGGGATTGGCTCCAGTCTACCGGTAGCGCCGACAGTGATGGGGGTTTGCCGGTACCTGAGTCCCCAT
Source organism: Streptomyces sp. NPDC005574 (assembly GCF_040605435.1). Lineage (NCBI taxonomy): Bacteria > Bacillati > Actinomycetota > Actinomycetes > Kitasatosporales > Streptomycetaceae > Streptomyces > Streptomyces sp. NPDC005574. Next base: position 216,792 of record NZ_JBEXCW010000001.1, on the reverse strand, counting down.
GTGCCGCCCTGAACCGGTCTCCGCCGGGTCCCCATATACGGAACGGGGCTCAAAGAGGCTCACGGAGGCACTCAGCGCTTCCGGGTGTCAACCCATGGCTACTTGGGAGTCAGGTCGGCATTCGCCACCGCGTGCGGTAGCGCGCCGGGACCTCGGACAGCGCCACGATCAGCCCCGGGACGTGACGTACCTCACCCATAGGTGTCACCGGGTCCGGTGCTCCCGGGGGCACGCAGCGGGCCGTAGCGACGGACGGGGCCGGCGGGGCCGTGGACCTTGATCAGCTTCACCGTGCCGTGCCCGAGGTCCTCGTTCAGCCGGGCGACGAGCTGCGGCGCGAGCAGCCGCAGGTTCGTCGCCCACGCCGTGGAGTCGCAGCGCACGACGAGCACCCGCTCGTCCTCGTCGTACGTCTCCGGCTCGCAGTGCTTGGCCAGGTCCTCGCCGACGATCTGCGGCCAGCGCCCCATCACACCGCCCACCGCGGCCGGCGCCTCCCAGCCGCGCTCCGTGATCAGACGGTTGATCGCCGCTCCCAGCGCCATGGGATCGCGCCCGTCGGCGCGCGCACCGGAGCGCAGCCCCCCGCGCCGCGCCTGCTTCTTCTGCTGGGCCGCGTCCCCGCGCGCGCGTGCCTGCTCCTTGGCCGCCCGCAGCGCCACGCGCGCGAGGTCCACCCCGGAGGGCTCCGGGGCCTTCTTGGGGGCCGCCTCGTCCTTGCCGTCACTCACGCGCGCTCCACCGTCCCGTCGGACACCGTGTACCGCACCCCCGCGAGCACATGCGGTACGTCGTCGTCGACCGCGGCCGTCACCAGGACCTGCTCGCCCGGCGCGACCAGCTCCGCCAGCCGCTCCCGGCGACGGGTGTCCAGCTCGGCGAACACGTCGTCGAGAACGAGCACCGGCTCGTTCCCCTCGGCGCGCAGCAGGTCGTACGACGCCAGCCGGAGCGCCAGTGCGTAGGACCAGGACTCGCCGTGCGACGCGTACCCCTTCGCCGGCAACTGACCCAGCTTCAGCAGCAGTTCGTCCCGGTGCGGCCCCACCAGGGTCACGCCCCGCTCGATCTCCCCCTTGCGGGCCTCCGCGAGCGCGGCCATCAGCTGCCCGTAGAGATCCTCACGCGTGTGTGCCTCGCCCGGCGCGGACGGCCTGTACTCCAGCGCCACCGGACCCCCGCCCGGCGCCAACTGCTCGTACGCCTTGTCGGCCAGCGGCTGGATCGCGGCGATCAGGTCGAGACGCTGTGCGAGCAGCTCCGCGCCCACGCGCGCGAGATGCTGGTCCCACACGTCGAGGGTGGACAGGTCCATGGAACGGCCGCCGTGCCGGCGGGCCAGCGCCGCCGTCTTCAACAGCGTGTTGCGCTGCCTGAGGACCCGGTCGTAGTCCGACCGGACCCCGGCCATGCGCGGCGAGCGCGCGGTGATCAGCTCGTCGAGGAAACGCCGCCGCTCACCGGGGTCGCCCTTGACCAGCGCGAGATCCTCGGGCGCGAACAGGACGGTCCGTACGATACCGAGCACGTCCCGCGGTCTGACCTGCGACGATCTGTTGATGCGGGCCCGGTTCGCCTTGCCCGGGTTGAGTTCCAGCTCGACCAGCTGCTGCCGCTCGCCCTGGCGGACCTGTGCCCGGATCACCGCGCGGTCGGCGCCCATGCGCACCAGAGGGGCGTCCGAGGAGACCCGGTGACTGCCGAGGGTCGCCAGATAGCCGACCGCCTCGACCAGGTTCGTCTTGCCCTGCCCGTTGGGACCGACGAACGCGGTGACGCCCGGATCGAGCGGGACCTCGACCCGGGCGTAGGAGCGGAAGTCGGCCAGCGACAGATGCGTGACGTGCATGGTCGTTCGCCGACCTCCCGCAGGGTTGTGGACCGCCGGGCGGCCCTGTGGACTACTTCTTCTCGACCGCGTGGCCGCCGAACTGGTTGCGCAGCGCCGCGATCATCTTCATCTGGGGCGAGTCCTCCTGCCGGGAGGAGAACCGCGCGAACAGCGAGGCGGTGATGGCCGGCAGCGGCACCGCGTTGTCGATCGCGGCCTCCACGGTCCAGCGGCCCTCGCCGGAGTCCTGGGCGAAGCCCCGCAGCCGGTCCAGGTGCTCGTCCTCGTCCAGGGCGTTGACCGCGAGGTCCAGCAGCCAGGACCGGATCACGGTGCCCTCCTGCCAGGAGCGGAACACCTCCCGGACGTCGGTCACGGAGTCGACCTTCTCCAGGAGCTCCCAGCCCTCGGCATAGGCCTGCATCATCGCGTACTCGATGCCGTTGTGGACCATCTTCGCGAAGTGGCCCGCGCCGACCCGGCCCGCGTGCACCGCGCCGGAGTCGCCCTCCGGCTTCAGCGCGTCGAAGACCGGCTGCACCTTGGCGACGTGCTCCGCGTCACCGCCGTACATGAGCGCGTAGCCGTTCTGCAGGCCCCAGACGCCGCCGGAGACGCCGCAGTCGACGAAACCTATGCCCTTGGCCGCCAGCTCCCCGGCGTGCTTCTCGTCGTCCGTCCAGCGGGAGTTCCCGCCGTCCACGACGACGTCGCCGGGCTCCAGCAGTTCCGCGAGTTCGTCGACGGTCGACTGGGTCGCGGCTCCGGCCGGGACCATCACCCACACGACCCGCGGGCCCTGCAGTTTCCCCACCAGCTCTTCCAGGCTGTGGACGTCGGCGAGGTCCGGGTTGCGGTCGTATCCGATCACGGTGTGGCCTGCGCGGCGGATCCGCTCGCGCATGTTGCCGCCCATCTTGCCGAGGCCGACGAGACCGAGCTCCATCAGTGTTCCTTAGGTGTGCGACGTGGCGTGACGGCACTTTCGTACCTACGTCCGACCCTAAACCCGGACGCTCGCGCACATCTGTGGGCATACGCGCTCATGCGTATGCCCCGACCTGCGGGTTCTCCGACGGAACGGTCAGCCGCTGAGGCGGACCGGCATGATCAGGTACTTGTAGGCCTCGTCCGCCTCCGCGTCCAGGGCCGGCCTGCCGCTCAGCAGGGCGGGCTTGGTGGACGTGGTGAACGACAGCTGGGCCACCGGGGAGTCGATGGCGCTCAGGCCGTCCAGCAGGAACGTCGGGTTGAAGGCGATCGAGATGTCGTCGCCCTCCAGCTGGGCGTCGACCCTTTCCACAGCCTGTGCGTCGTCGCTGGAACCGGCCTCCAGGATCAGCACTCCCTGCTCGAAGCTGAGCCGCACCGGGGTGTTGCGCTCGGCGACCAGCGCCACACGCTTGACGGCCTCCACGAAGGGGGCGGTCTCGATCACGGCGATGGAATTGAACTCCGTCGGGAACAGGGTCCGGTACTTCGGGAGGTCACCCTCCAGCAGCCGCGTGGTGGTGCGCCGGCCGGCGCCCTCGAAGCCGATCAGGCCCTCGCCCGCACCCGAACCGGACAGCGCCAGGATGACGCTGTCGCCGCTCGTGAGGGCCTTGGCGGTGTCCAGGAGCGTCTTGGCGGGCACCAGGGCCACCGCGGACGCCTCCGGGTTCTCCGGCTTCCACAGGAACTCGCGGACCGCGAAGCGGTAGCGGTCGGTGGACGCCAGCGTGACCGTGTCGCCCTCGATCTCGATGCGCACACCGGTGAGCACCGGCAGCGTGTCGTCGCGGCCGGCGGCGATGGCCACCTGGGCGGCCGCGGACGCGAAGACCTCACCGGGGACCGTGCCGGTCGCGTTCGGCATCTGCGGCAGCGCCGGGTACTCCTCCACAGGCAGGGTGTGGAGGGTGAACCGCGAGGAGCCGCAGACCACCGTCGCCCGTACACCGTCTGTGGAGATCTCCACCGGGCGGTTGGGCAGGGCGCGGCAGATGTCGGCGAGCAGGCGGCCGGAGACGAGCACCGTGCCCTCCTCCTCGACCTCCGTCTCCACAGACACCCGCGCCGAGACCTCGTAGTCGAAGCTGGACAGGCTCAGCTGGCCGCCCTCGGCCTTCAGCAGAAGGCCGGCGAGGACAGGCGCCGGCGGACGGGCCGGGAGGCTGCGGGCCGCCCAGGCCACTGCCTCCGCGAGTACGTCGCGTTCCACCCGGATCTTCACTGTTGCCGCCTCCTGCTGTTGCCGGCGCTTCTCGCCCTGCCTGGCTTCGTCGTCTGTCTCGGTGTCGTCGGTCCCAGCGGTGGGAAGGACACCGGGAACAGTCTGACGCACCGCACTGACAGTAGGTGCCTCTCGGGGTCAAGTCGTGACGAGGGGCAGTCGGGGGCCGGACAGCGAGTTGTGCACAGGACCCCCTTCGAAGCGACTTTCTCACTCTCTCCAGTTGTCAGTAGTAGTAGGGGCTGTGGATACCGTGGATAACCCCGTTTTCGCAGGTCAGGTGCCGAATTTTATCCACTGGCCCTGTGGGCGGAGGCGGTGGACAACCGGGGCTGTCTGTGGAGAAAGAAAAGTTCTGCACACTCCGTGCACAGACAGGGGTGAGTTGTCCCCAGCGTCGTCCCCAGCTTTTCCCGTCTTTCCCACAGGGCAACCCGGCACCTTCGTGTGACGGCTTTCACTCGACACGGTGAGGACGCGCTCCGGGTTGCCGAACAGTGGACAGTGCTGTGGAGAAGCCGCTGATCGCTGGGGACAACCGGCCTCGGCCTGTGGGTTTCCCGTGGACAACTCGATGCACAGGCTGTGGATCACCGCGTCGTCCACAGCCTGTGGAGATCCTCTGTCCACGAATCCACAACCACTTGACCTGGCATGACAGTTCCCGGGCCGCCGGGCCTGTGGACACGATCTGGACAACTCCGTGGTCCCCAGGATGTGGACGGGAGAAAGTCGCCGAATCTGTGGACGAAGGCCGTAACCCCGCAGCTATTCGAACACCGGAGGGGTGCCCACGACGAAGGGCGCCGCCGGGATCTCCTCCCGGCGGCGCCCTCGATGACGTGCTGCGGCGGTCCTCAGCCGTTCTTGATGCGGTTGGTGAGCTCGGTGACCTGGTTGTAGATGGAGCGCCGCTCGGCCATCAGATTGCGGATCTTGCGGTCTGCGTGCATGACCGTGGTGTGGTCCCGGCCGCCGAACAGCGCGCCGATCTTCGGCAGCGAGAGGTCCGTCAGCTCACGGCACAGGTACATGGCGATCTGCCGGGCCGTCACCAGGGCGCGGCCGCGCGAGGTGCCGCACAGGTCCTCGACGGTCAGCCCGAAGTAGTCGGCGGTCGCGCCCATGATGGCCGTCGAGGTGATCTCGGGGGCGGAGTCCTCGCCGCCGGGGATGAGGTCCTTCAGGACGATCTCGGTGAGGCCCAGGTCCACCGGCTGCCGGTTGAGTGACGCGAACGCCGTCACCCGGATCAGCGCGCCCTCCAGTTCGCGGATGTTGCGCGAGATCCGGGAGGCGATGAACTCCAGCACCTCCGGCGGGGCGTTGAGCTGCTCCTGTACCGCCTTCTTGCGCAGGATCGCGATCCGCGTCTCCAGCTCGGGCGGCTGGACGTCGGTGATCAGGCCCCACTCGAAACGGTTCCTCAACCGGTCCTCGAGGGTGACCAGCTGCTTGGGCGGCCGGTCGGAGGACAGCACGATCTGCTTGTTGGCGTTGTGCAGGGTGTTGAACGTGTGGAAGAACTCCTCCTGCGTCGACTCCTTGTCCGCGAGGAACTGGATGTCGTCGACGAGCAGGATGTCCATCTCGCGGTAGCGCTTGCGGAAGCTGTCGCCCTTGCCGTCGCGGATGGAGTTGATGAACTCGTTGGTGAACTCCTCGGAGCTCACGTACCGCACACGGGTGCCGGGGTACAGGCTGCGCGCGTAGTGCCCGATCGCGTGCAGCAGGTGCGTCTTGCCGAGTCCCGACTCCCCGTAGATGAAGAGCGGGTTGTACGCCTTGGCGGGGGCCTCGGCGACGGCGACCGCGGCCGCGTGGGCGAAGCGGTTGGAGGCGCCGATGACGAAGGTGTCGAAGAGGTACTTCGGGTTCAGGCGCGCGGTCGGCTCGCCCGGGCCGGTGGCCGGCGCGGGCTTCGCGGCCAGCGGCCCGGGGGCGCCGCTGGAGGAGGGCGAGCCGACCGGGCCGCCGCGGTGGACGTGCCCGGAGCCGGGCTCTTGCCGGTCGCGCCGGGGGGCGCGCTGATCGTAGTCGGAGCGCTGGCCGTAGTCGGGCCGCTGCTGCTCGTACTCGGACCGCTGCGAGTCGTAGTCCGGCCGCTGGTTGTCGTAGTCGGGGCGCTGGTTGTCGTACGGCGGGCGCTCCATCGACTGCGGGCGGTAGTCCTGGGACGGCGGGTTGTACGCGTCCTGTCCGGAGGAGCCGTACGCGTCCTGTCCCGAGCCGCCGTAGCCGTCCTGGGACGGTGAGGCGTAGGGGTCGCGGTCGGGGAAGCCGAGGCGCTGCTGCTGCCAGCTGTACTCGTCCTGGGCCGGGCGCGGCCAGGAGCCGGGCTCGGGGCGCTGGTACTCCGAGGGGTAGGTGGGGCGGGCGGTGGGGAGCTGGTCCTGGCGCGAGTGGGGCAGCTGGTCGCTCGGGGTGCCGGGGTGCTGTTCGCCACGGCCGGGTGCGCGGTCGTCGGCGCGGTGTCGGCCGTATCCCCCCTCGTAGCTCTCGCGCCCCTGGCCGGAGGGGAGTTCCGGTTCCTCGTACCTGGGGCGGGCCGGTGCCGCCGACGGGGGGGAGGGGTCGCCCGCGGAGTCGTCGACGGTGATCGCGATGCGGATCGGGCGGCCGCACTCGCGGCTCAGGGTCTCGCTGACGATCGGCGCGAGCCGGCCCTCGAGGACGCCCTTGGCGAACTCGTTGGGTACGGCGAGCAGGGCGGTGTCGGCGACCAGGGCCAGGGGCTGGCAGCGCCGGATCCAGTGTTCGTCCTTGCCCTCGACCCCCTGTCCGCGGCTCTCACCGAGGAGCTGTTCCAGTACTCGTGGCCACACTGCGGCAAGATCGGCAGGCACGTCAGCCACAGGGCACGCTCTCTCACGGGTCCCTCGAAGGTGTGATCCGGGGACGGGTCGGGATGTAAATCGGGTGGGTGAGGGACTAAGGAACGAGTCGGAGTCCAGTCACGGTAGTCAGGGCGACGGGTACGGTTCAAGTTGTTGTCCCCAGGCTGTGGACAGTGTCTCCCGCTGACCCTTGGTTTGACCGGATGGCGTAGCCCCGCGTACCGTAACCAGGTCGAGTTGTCGATGGCTGCTGCCGCCTGCCTCCGATGGGCACAGATCGCTTCAGGTGATCGGGAAGCGGTGCACTCGGGCGTGATACGAGCTACTCGTGGGCGCACGGTGACAGCCAGGACGGCACCCCGCCACCACCGATTGATTTCTGGAGCCCCCGAGTGAGCAAGCGCACCTTCCAGCCGAACAACCGTCGTCGCGCCAAGACCCACGGCTTCCGCCTGCGGATGCGTACCCGTGCCGGCCGCGCGATTCTCGCGAACCGTCGTGGCAAGGGTCGCGCCAGCCTGTCCGCCTGATCCCGATCAGGTCATGACGTCGTGCTGCCTACCGAGCATCGGCTGAGGCGGCGCGAAGACTTCGCGACCGCGGTACGACGGGGTCGTCGGGCAGGCCGCCCGACCCTCGTCGTCCATCTTCGTAGCGGTGCCAAGGACCCGCACGCGCCTGGGGAGAGCGCTCCCCCGGTGCGTGCGGGTTTCGTCGTGAGCAAGGCCGTGGGCGGTGCGGTCGTGCGCAACAAGGTGAAGCGCAGGCTTCGCCATCTGATGCGCGACCGGGTCGCCCAGCTGCCCCCCGGTAGCCTGGTAGTCGTACGAGCGCTGCCCGGTGCGGGCGACGCCGATCATGCACAACTGGCCCGAGACCTGGATGCCGCTCTGGAGCGGCTGCTGGGAGGGGGCGCGCGATGAAGTACCCGCTGCTGGCGCTGATCAAGGTGTACCAGTGGATCATCAGCCCGTTGCTCGGGCCGGTGTGCAAGTACTACCCGTCGTGTTCCCACTACGGCTACCAGGCCATCGACCGGCATGGTGCGATCAAGGGAACGGCACTCACGGCCTGGCGCATCCTGCGGTGCAATCCGTGGTCGCCGGGCGGTGTGGACCATGTTCCGCCGCGCAAGCGCCCGCGGTGGCACGAAATGCTGCGTGACGCGTGGCGCGCACGCAAGGGCGGGTCCTCCGCCGCCGAACCGGCCACCGAGGGGCTGAGTCCTTCGAGCCCGGCCGCAGAGACTCCGTCCCATGCCCAAGGAGCATGATTAGTGGACACGATTGCCAGCCTTTTCAGCTTCATCACGACACCTGTCTCCTGGGTCATCGTCCAGTTCCACACGGTGTACGGGTCCATCTTCGGACCTGACACCGGTTGGGCCTGGGGCCTGTCGATCGTGTCCCTGGTGATTCTGATCCGTATCTGCCTGATCCCGCTGTTCGTGAAGCAGATCAAGGCCACCCGGGCGATGCAGACGCTGCAGCCCGAGATGAAGAAGATCCAGGAGCGCTACAAGAACGACAAGCAGCGCCAGTCCGAAGAGATGATGAAGCTGTACAAGGAGACGGGTACCAACCCGCTCTCCTCGTGCCTTCCCATCCTGGCGCAGTCGCCGTTCTTCTTCGCTCTGTACCATGTGCTCAACGGCATCGCGTCCGGTGACACCATCGGCGTGATCAACCAGAGCCTGCTGACGAGCGCGCAGAAGGCGCACATCTTCGGCGCGCCGCTGGCCGCGAAGTTCACCGACAGCTCCGCGAAGGTGGAGGCGCTCGGCGCCACGATCACCGACGTGCGGGTCGTCACCGCGATCATGATCGTCCTGATGTCGGCGTCGCAGTTCTACACGCAGCGCCAGCTGATGACGAAGAACGTCGACACCACGGTGAAGACGCCGTTCATGCAGCAGCAGAAGATGCTGATGTACGTCTTCCCGGTCATGTTCGCCGTCTTCGGCATCAACTTCCCGGTCGGTGTCCTCGTCTACTGGATGACCACCAACGTGTGGACCATGGGCCAGCAGATGTACGTGATCCACAACAACCCGACCCCGGGTTCCAAGGCCCAGGCCGCGTACCTGGAGCGCCTGTACAAGCACGTCACGAACCACGGCAAGACCCGCAACCGCCGCGAGCGCACCATCGTCAAGGCGATCGTCGTCAAGGGCCGTGACCGCAACGAGCACGAGCGCAAGTTCATCAACGGTCTCAACAAGGCGGGCCTCACGGCCCAGCCCGACGGCACCGTGGTGAAGGGCGAGGGCTCGGTGGTCACGCAGGCCGAGGACGGTACGACGACGACCACCACCGCGGCCGCCCCCAGGCGTCAGCAGCCGAAGCGGCAGAGCAAGTCCCAGCGCCAGTCCGGCCCCGTGAAGGCAGGCGGCGAGCCGGAGGCGAAGACCTCGCTGTCCAAGTCCGCCGAGCCTGAGAACGACAAGCCGGCCGCCGCGGCCGGCAAGGCCGAGCCGAAGCCCGGTGCCGGAACCCGCAGCAAGGCCCAGTCCGGACAGCGCAAGGGCCCGCAGCGGCCCAAGTCCCCGTCCAAGAAGTAAGAAGGAGTCCATCCCGTGACGGAAGGCACCACCACCTCCGCCGCTGCTGAGGGTGTAGACACCCTTTCCCGCCTGGAGCAGGAGGGGGAGATCGCGGCGGACTACCTCGAGGGTCTGCTGGACATCGCCGACCTCGACGGTGACATCGACATGGACGTCGAAGCCGACCGTGCCGCTGTCTCGATCATCAGCGACGCGAGCGGCCGAGACCTGCAGAAGCTGGTCGGGCGGGACGGCGAGGTGCTGGAGGCGCTCCAGGAGCTCACGCGCCTGGCGGTGCACCGGGAGACCGGGGACCGCAGCCGGCTGATGCTGGACATCGCGGGCTACCGGGCGAAGAAGCGCGCGGAACTCTCCGAGCTGGGTGCCAAGGCGGCGGCCGAGGTCCGCAGCAGCGGTGAGTCCGTGAAGCTGAAGCCGATGACGCCGTTCGAGCGCAAGGTCGTGCACGACGCGGTCAAGGCCGCGGGTCTGCGCAGCGAGTCCGAGGGCGAGGAGCCGCAGCGGTTCGTCGTCGTGCTGCCCGCCTGATCGGTCGCACGTTTTTCCGGCCCCGTCTGTTGCGCAGGCGGGGCCGAGCTTTGTCAGCCTGATAGTTCTGGTGGTTCTGGCGTGGGTGCCCGGTGTGCCGACGCAGTACGGAAGGACGGTCCCCCGTGACGGAGGCAGCGGAGCTTCCCCCCGCGCCCGAGCAGGCGCGTGAGGTGTTCGGTGACCGCTTCGCTGATGCGGTGCGGTACGCGGAACTGCTCGCTGAGGCGGGAGTGCAGCGAGGGCTGATCGGCCCCCGTGAGGTGCCCCGGCTGTGGGAACGGCACCTGCTGAACTGCGCGGTGCTCTCGGAGGTCGTTCCGGAGGGCGTGACGGTGTGCGACGTGGGGTCGGGCGCCGGCCTGCCCGGCATCCCGCTGGCGCTCGTCCGCGAGGACCTGAAGATCACACTCCTCGAACCCCTGCTGCGGCGGACGACCTTCCTGACCGAGGTGGTGGAGCTGCTCGGCCTGGATCACGTGACGGTCGTGCGCGGCCGCGCCGAGGAGGTCATGGGCAAGCTGAACCCCGTCCATGTGGTGACGGCGCGGGCCGTGGCCCCGCTGGACCGGCTGGCCGGCTGGGGGATCCCGCTGCTGCGGCCCTACGGCGAGATGCTGGCGCTCAAGGGTGACACCGCGGAGGAGGAGCTGAAGACCTCGGCCACCGCCCTCAGCAAGCTCGGTGCCGTGACGACTTCTGTCCTCCATGTAGGTGAGGGCGTGGTGGACCCGCTGTCCACCGTGGTGCGGGTCGAGGTCGGGGAGAGCCCCGGAGGGGTGCGGTTCGCCGCCAAACGGGCCAAGGCCGCGCGGACGGGTCGGACACGGCGACGCCGTGGCCAGTGATCAGAGACATTCGTCTCAGTTGTTTTGACGGCATGGCCGTCCCCGCCCGCCGTCGTGGCATTCGTCTCAGCCTTCAGGACGCGCTGATCCGTCCTGACGACGGGACGTACTCCACACAAGGTGTCAAACCTACGCATGCCGGAGTGTCGCGACAGTTCGCTGTCCGGCGCTGTGCATCGTGTTTCACGTGAAACGTCGCTCACTGCTGCACGGCATCATCAGTCGGGGCCGGGCCGCGGCCGAACCCCGCGACCGCAAGCCTCTGGGTTCTCTTGGCGGGGGCCCGGTTTCCCACGACCCTTCGTCCCCCTCAGGGGGAACGGAGTTGTCCACAGAGGTGGATTTCTCCACAGAACAACAGGCCTCACTGGTTCACCACCCCGAAGACATGGGAGGCTCTGTTCATTGCGAGCCTGAAGTCGAGGAGAGTGAATCCTTGCGGTCCGACGCCAACATCGCGGGACCGATGACCGATCCGGTCCCCGGTCCCCGTACCGAGTCGACGTTGGGGGACGATGTTTCACGTGAAACACCGCCTCCGATGGACGACACCCCGATCGGTCGTGCTGCCCAACTGGCGGTCGAGGCTCTAGGCCGCGCCGGTGAAGGCCTGCCGCGGCCCGACCAGACCCGAGTCATGGTTGTCGCCAACCAGAAGGGCGGGGTGGGCAAGACGACGACGACCGTCAATCTTGCCGCCTCGCTGGCCCTCCACGGCGCACGCGTCCTGGTGATCGACCTCGACCCGCAAGGCAACGCGTCCACCGCGCTGGGCATCGACCATCACGCCGAGGTCCCGTCCATCTACGACGTCCTGGTCGACAGCCGGCCGCTCGCGGAAGTCGTGCAGCCGGTACCGGACGTCGAAGGTCTTTTCTGTGCCCCCGCCACTATCGATCTCGCCGGTGCGGAGATCGAGTTGGTGTCTCTGGTGGCGCGGGAAAGCCGACTGGAGCGGGCGATCCAGGCTTACGAGCAGCCACTGGACTACATCCTGATCGACTGTCCGCCGTCGCTCGGTCTGCTGACCGTCAACGCGCTGGTGGCAGGGCAGGAAGTCCTCATTCCGATCCAGTGCGAGTACTACGCGCTGGAGGGACTGGGGCAACTGCTGCGCAACGTCGACCTGGTGCGGGGGCACCTCAACCCCGACCTGCACGTGTCGACGATCCTGCTCACCATGTACGACGGCCGGACACGCCTTGCGTCCCAGGTCGCGGACGAGGTGCGCACCCACTTCGGTGAGGAGGTGCTGCGGACGAGCATTCCCCGCTCGGTCCGTATCTCCGAGGCACCGAGCTATGGCCAGACGGTGCTGACCTACGATCCCGGATCGAGCGGTGCCCTGTCCTACCTTGAGGCGGCACGAGAAATCGCGCTGAGGGGGGTCGGCGTCAGCTATGAAGCGACGCACACCCACATCGGCGCACAGGGCGACCCGAGCATGGTGGAGGGCATCCAGTGAGTGAGCGACGGAGGGGGCTTGGCCGTGGCCTCGGGGCACTGATCCCTGCCGCCCCGACGGAGAAGTCGGTGGCTCAGGCCGCGATCGTCGGGGGTTCCGCGTCCGCGTCCCCGGCGTCGGTCCCGGTACTGACGGCCGAGCGTGGAGTGGCCGCGGCGAAGGTGGCCACGCTGCCGCAGGTCTCCCATGACATCGAGGAGCCGGCGCCCGCCGATGTGGTGGAGACTCCCCCTCCTCCGGTCGGTGCCCACTTCGCCGAGCTTCCTCTCGACTACATCACGCCGAACCCGCGGCAGCCCCGTGAGGTGTTCGACGAGGACGCGCTGCAGGAACTCGTCACCTCCATCCAGGAGGTCGGTCTCCTCCAGCCGGTCGTCGTACGACAGCTCGGTCCCGCGCGGTACGAGCTCATCATGGGTGAACGGCGTTGGCGGGCCTGCCGCGAGGCGGGGCTCGACGCGATCCCGGCGATCGTCCGTGCCACCGATGACGAGAAGCTGCTTCTGGACGCGCTGCTGGAGAACCTGCACCGGGCTCAGCTGAACCCGCTGGAGGAGGCCGCGGCCTACGACCAGTTGCTGAAGGACTTCAACTGCACGCACGACCAGCTGGCGGACCGCATCGGCCGCTCCCGCCCGCAGGTCTCCAACACCCTGCGTCTGCTGAAGCTGTCGCTGTCGGTTCAGCGCCGGGTCGCGGCGGGTGTTCTGTCCGCCGGCCATGCGCGGGCCCTGCTGTCCGTGGACGACTCGGAGGAGCAGGACCGGCTGGCGCACCGCATCGTGGCCGAGGGCCTCTCGGTGCGTGCCGTGGAGGAGATCGTGACCCTGATGGGGTCGCGGCCGCAGTCGGCTCAGCGGTCCAAGGGGCCGCGGGCCGGGGCGCTGGTCTCGCCGGCTCTGACGGATCTGGCGACCCGTCTCTCGGATCGCTTCGAGACGCGGGTGAAGGTCGACCTGGGCCAGAGGAAGGGCAAGATCACCGTCGAGTTCGCCTCCATGGAAGACCTGGAGCGGATCCTGAGCTCCCTCGCCCCGGGTGAGGGGCCGGTCCTCCAGAGGAGCCTCCTGGATGACGACTCGGAGGAGACCGAGGACTGAGTCCCGGTCGCGAGGCGACAGTCGACGTCGTTCGGCGAACGAGGGAGCGGGTCGTGTCCGGTACTCACCGGATACGACCCGCTCTTTGCTTTGAGGCGGTTTCGATGGAATGCCATCGTGGATACGATGCGTTGAGGCAGGGCACATCCACCCGGCAGCACCTGTGAGGGGTGACAGGGGCCATGCGAACGGTGAGTCGCACCGGACTGGTGAGCGCAGGCCTGGGACTGGGCGCCGTCGGCGGGTTCGTCGGCAGCCTGCTCAGGGAAAAGAACGCTCTGACGGCCGCCCGCGACGCGGCGGGCGAAGGAAGCGAGGAACAGCCTTCATGGGGCGCCGGCTCGTACCGCTCACGCTGGACAACCTTGCGGACCTTCCCAAGCGCTGTCGTTCATGCGTCTTCTGGGAGTTGGATCCCGTCAGCGGTGAGGCCGCGGTAAAGGCGGGCACCTCCGTGCTGGAGAAGGAGGCATGGATCTCCGCCGTCCTGCTGGACTGGGGGTCCTGCGGCCGGGTCGTGTACGTCGACGACGTACCGGTGGGCTACGTCCTGTACGCGCCACCCGCCTACGTCCCCCGTTCGACGGCGTTTCCCACGAGCCCGGTGTCGCCCGATGCCGTGCAGTTGATGAACTCGTTCATCATGCCGGGCTACCAGGGGCAGGGGCTGGGCCGGACGATGGTCCAGACGGTCGCCAAGGACCTGCTGCGGCGGGGATTCAAGGCGATCGAGGCATTCGGTGACGCCCGCTGGAAAGAGCCTGCCTGTGTGCTGCCCGCCGACCATCTTCTGGCCGTGGGCTTCAAGACGGTCCGGACGCATCCCGCCTACCCGCGGTTGAGGCTGGAACTCCGCTCCACGCTCTCCTGGAAGGAAGACGTCGAGATGGCCCTGGACCGGCTTCTGGGAGCCGTACAGAAGGAACCTGCACTGCGTCCTCTCTGATCGACGCAACGCCTCTCCAGCGTGATCCAGCGTTGCTCCTGTCACGGGCGGCGCAGTCCGCGGCACAACGAATGGGCCGACCCTCGGGGTCGGCCCATTCGTGTTTCACGTGAAACGTCACTCGGCGATGAAGTCCTCGAGGTCGCGGACGATCGCGGCCTTCGGCTTCGCACCGACGATGGTCTTGGCGACCTCGCCACCCTGGTACACGTTCAGGGTCGGGATGGACATGACGCCGTACTTGGCGGCCGTACCCGGGTTCTCGTCGATGTTGAGCTTGACGATCTCGATCTTGTCGCCGTACTCGGCGGCGATCGCCTCGAGCGAGGGCGCGATCTGACGGCACGGACCGCACCAGGCGGCCCAGAAGTCCACCAGGACGGGCTTGTCGCTCTTGAGGACGTCCTGCTCGAAGGAGTCGTCAGTCACATTCTTCAGGGTGCCGGCCACGGCGGGCTCCTTAACTTGTTCGTGCGGTGGGGCGGATGGGGGATCAGACAGCGGTCTTCTCGGGCTCGGCCTTCTCCTCGTCCGCCAGGGCGGCGAGGAAGCGCTCGGCGTCGAGAGCGGCGGAGCAGCCGGTGCCGGCGGCGGTGATCGCCTGCCGGTAGGTGTGGTCGACGACGTCACCCGCGCCGAAGACGCCGGTCAGGTTCGTCCGCGTCGAGGGTGCCTGTACCTTCAGGTAGCCCTCGTCGTCCAGGTCCAGCTGGCCCTTGAACAGCTCGGTTCGGGGGTCGTGGCCGATCGCGATGAACAGGCCGGTCACCGGGAGGTCCGAGAGCTCACCGGTCTTGAGGTTCCGCAGGGTCAGGCCCGCGAGCTTCTGCTCCCCCTGGACCGCGGCGACCTCGCTGTCCCAGACGAACTTGATCTTCGGGTCGGCGAAGGCCCGCTCCTGCATCGTCTTGGACGCGCGCAGGGTGTCCCGGCGGTGGACGATCGTCACGGACTTGGCGAACCGCGAGAGGAAGGTGGCCTCCTCCATCGCGGTGTCACCGCCACCGATCACAGCGATGTCCTGCTCCCGGAAGAAGAAACCGTCACAGGTGGCGCACCACGAGACGCCACGTCCGGAGAGGGCGTCCTCGTTCGGCAGCCCGAGCTTGCGGTGCTGGGAGCCGGTGGTGACGATGACGGCCTTGGCCTTGTGGACCGTGCCCGCGGTGTCGGTGACGGTCTTGATCTCACCGGTGAGATCGACGTCGACGACATCGTCGGGGATGAGCTCGGCACCGAAGCGCTCGGCCTGGGCGCGCATGTTGTCCATGAGCTCGGGGCCCATGATGCCGTCCTGGAAGCCGGGGAAGTTCTCCACCTCGGTGGTGTTCATCAGCGCACCACCCGCGGTCACGGCGCCCTCGAACACCAGCGGCTTCAGCGACGCGCGCGCGGTGTAGAGCGCCGCCGTGTAGCCGGCGGGCCCGGAGCCGATGATGATCACGTTACGGACGTCGCTCACGGCCTGATTCCTCGTCTCTGGACTACGTCGTAGGTCCGGTGGGAGTGCCTCTCGGAACTCTCATCCGACCCAACGGATCCTAAGGGGCGCGCATTCCCGTTGTGTCAGGGCACACGGGAAGCCGCCACCGTACGAGATGCCACGGGGAGCGGAGACGAAGGGTGCGGGCTCAGGAGCGTGTGTAGGACTGCTTCAGCAGAACCGTGGCGGTTGCGGACGCCGGGTGGTCCACGCACGTGGCGTCCACGATGTACGCCGTGACCAGGGTGGTGTCGGAAGGGTCCGGCAGCACCACGAGTACCGCGTGCTTGCCCTGGTAGGTCCCGTCCTCGGTGGCGAGGGCCGAGTCCTCGCGGCCGATGCCCTTCTGGACGCATCCGGGAACCGCGGGCTGCTTGAGGGTCCTGGGGGAGTCGGTGACGGCGTTGCCCTCGACTCCGAGGCTGTGGGGGGTGTGGGAGCCGCTCGCCGGAACGCTGCTCCGGGCGAGGAGACCGGCGACCTGGTCCTCCAGCGTTCCCTGGGAGAAGGTGTCCGAAGCGGACTGCCGACCGCGTGCCTCCGGGGTCGACGAGTTGCCGTCGTTGAGTGAGGACAGCAGCAGGGATCCGAGTCCCAGGGCGGCGGCCGTGAAGACGGCGCCGAGAACGGCGGCCCGGCGGCGCTTGCCCCGCCTGCCCTTACGTCCGGGACCGGTGGTCGAGACGCGGGCTCGGCCTGTGGGACGGTCGGTGGTGAGCGATGTTTCACGTGAAACAGGCGCGTCCGCTTCAGCGGCGGAGAGGGAGGGCGAGGGGTCGACCCGCTGGGCTGTCTCCTCCCCGTCGGGTGCCGTGGCATCGAGCAGGGCCTCGGCGGCGAGCGCGGCGTCGATCCGCCCGGCGACATCGTCAGGCATGCGGGCCGGGCCCGGCAGTGTTCCGAGGAGGCCCCGGATCTCCTCCAGCGAGGCGAGAGTGTCGGCGCAGAGATCGCACCCGTCCACGTGCTGTCGTATGTCCGCGGTCCGGGAGGGCGGGAGCAGGCCTTCGGTGAGGTCGGAGATCTCCGCGACGTCCGGGTGCCCGGCCGTGTCCGTCGTGGATGTCACGCTCGCCCACCTCCGCCCTTCACCGCAGTCGAATCGCTTGGCCCCGTACCCGGCGGACTCGCTGGGGGCGGTCCCGCTGCGGGTGGGACGGATGTCCCCTGCGCCCGGTTCCGTCCTGCGCGGGGTTCCTTGCTCTGATCCGTGTTTTCCGGTCGTAGATGGGTGAGCAGGGGGAGGAGCCTGGCTCTGCCGCGTGCGCACCGGCTCTTCACCGTGCCCGTGGGCACGTCGAGAACACGTGCGGCCTCGGCGACCGGGTAGCCCTGCATGTCCACGAGGACGAGGGCGGCCCGCTGGTCGGGCGGGAGGGTGCCGAGTGCCTCGATGAGCTGCCGGTGCAGATCGTTGCGTTCCGCCGGCACGGAGGCCGCCTCGTGGGGTTCCAGCAGCTGTTCCAGCCGCTCGGTGTCGTCGACCGGAGACGTCTTGCGGGAGGCTGCCTTGCGGGCGCGGTCGAGACAGGCGTTCACCGTGATGCGGTGCAGCCAGGTCGTGACAGCCGACTGGCCGCGGAAGGTGTGCGCGGCCCGGTAGGCGGAGACGAGCGCGTCCTGCACCGCGTCAGCGGCCTCCTCGCGGTCTCCGAGCGTACGCAGGGCGACGGCCCACAGCCGGTCCCGATGGCGCCGGACGAGCTCGCCGAAGGCGTCGGGGTCGCCGTCCACGTGACGGGCCAGGAGGTCCTGATCGCTGGTGTCGCCGTATGCGCTGCCATCTGCCATCGGACCCCCTCCCCTGGTGTGCGGTGAGCCCTCAGCCGGTGAACTTCACATCGGTGACGGCCTGCTTGTACCCGGCACTGCTGAACCCGTCGCCGGGGGCGTTCGGTACGGCGGTGACCCACAACAGTACGTACTGCGTCTTGATCGACTTGGACGCCTTCACCTTCAGAGAGGTGCCGGTGCCGGTGGCGGTTCCGATCTGCTTCATCCCGTCGACGCCCGTGGAGGGGGTCAGTGAGTCCGTCGCGTAGAGCACGATCGTCGTGTGGTCGCCGCTGTACAGGAGCCCTATCGACGCGGCCGAGACCTTCTGTGCCGAACCGAGGTCGTAGACGATGCCCACGCCCGGCTTGTACGGGGCCAGTTCGGGTCCCTGGAGGAAGCGCTTGGTACGCCAGTAGGTGGAGCCATCGTTGTCGTACGTCTTGCCGACATCACCGGGGGCCTGGGCCGAACCGCTCGCGACGTACTCCTGTGCTCCCTCGACTCCGAGTGCGCGGACCGGCCTGGTCTTGTCGCTGTTCTTGTCGTGGCTGTCGTTGGTCTGCGTCTTGTTGGTGTCCTCGGACTGGTTGCCCCGGTCCATGAGGGCTTCCGCCAACTGCCAGCTGCCGAGGCCCAGCGCGGCGATCAGCAGCGCCGACACGGCCCACTTGAGGGCCTTGCCGGTACGGCTCTGCAGCGGGGCCGGCGGCGTCGGCGCAGGCTGTGCGACGCGCGGATGGGCGGTGGTACGGCCATAGGTGCCCTGCTGGTACGTCGTGCGCTGGTACTCGGGCGGGGCGGTGAACGCCGGCTCCGGCGGGCGGATGCGGGGCATCTCGCCGATCGCCTTCACCAGTTCCTCCGGCGTGGTGCACGGGGACTCGTGCCGGGATGCCGTGGCGCCGTCGTTGGCGAGTGCCCGCATGGACAGCTCGGACAGGCCGCGGTGCACCCCCGCACGCACCTGGTCGGGAGCGATCAGACCGACGTCCTTCGGGAGCCCCGACAGACCGTACGCGTCGCTCTCGTAAGGCCAGCGCTGGGTGAGCGCCGCGTAGAGCAGCGCGCCGATCGCTTCCGTGTCGGTGCGCTGCGGGGTGTCCGAACTGACACCGCGCAGAGCGGCGTTGACGGCCAGGCCGCGGATGCGCCACTGACCGCTGGAGGTGCGCAGGATCGCGTTCGGGTTCAGGCGCAGATGTGCCAGGCCCTCCCGGTGGGCGGCTGCCATGGCCGCGGCCACCTGGCTGACCATCTGGTAGGCGTCGTACACCTCCAGCGGGCCGGCGGCGAGGAGAGCGGTCAGTTCGGTGGCGTCGGGGAGCCACTCGTGGACGACGTAGACGAGGTCGTCCTCCTCGACGGCGTCGAGGACCTGGACGAAACGGGGGTCGCCGAGCAACGCCGAGGAGCGTGCCGCGGCGAGTACCGAACGGGCCCGTGTGTGGTTCGCGGGGAGAAGGTGGACACCGACCGCTCGGCGAAGTTTCTCGTCGACGGCACGCCAACTGCTGAAACCGTCCAGACGGGTGACGCACTCCTCCAGGCGGTAGCGCCCGGCGAGCTTGTGTCCGCTGTGCAGTTCCGGTGGTGAGGCTTTCCCAGGACGCTCGGTCCCGCCACTCCCCTGTGCCTCGACGTCGTCCGTGTCCCGCTCCCGGTTCTGGGCCTCCCCGTCGGCCGTGGACTGGTCCGCCTTGGCGGTCAGCGGCTTGTCACCGCTGGTGTCTGCCACGTCGACGGCAGCCGTGCTCCGTTCCGCCACCGTCGTTCCTGCCTCCCCATCCATTGCGCGCCGTGCGACGCCGAATCCAATTGTGCCCACAGTCTGCCGCTATGCACGACACACGGTGGCGGCCGATGGTTGTGCGCCTACCCCGGCCTCAACGCCCCAGGCGCCCACGGACCATACCGACCAGCGAGTTCAGCTCCTCGATCCGCAGGCGCCGGGCCACGACGAAGAAGATCCCGAGGAGTACCGCTCCGCCCGCCAACAGCGCGGCCAGGGAGCCGGCGACGCCCTGACCGAGCGTGTGCCCGATGCCGTAGCAGGCCGCGCCGCTCAGCAGCGCGGCAGGCACAGAGGCGAGGCAGAGCCTGGCGTACGTGCGCAGCACGCGGGAGCCGTCCAGGTCGCCGCCCAGCCGCTTGCGCAGCCGGTTCCAGGCGACGCCGACCCCGATGGCGTAGGCGAGGCCGTATGCGGCGGACATGCCGACCACGGCCCAGCGGGCCGGCAGGACGAGGAAGCACAGGGCCGAGGCGCCCGCGTTGACCGCGGCCACGATGACCGTGTTGTAGAAGGGAGTTCGGGTGTCCTCGTAGGCGTAGAAAGCCCGCAGGACGACGTACTGCACGGAGTAGGGGATCAGGCCTAGGCCGAAGGCCATCAGCATGAAGCCCATGTTGGTGGCGGCACGGGTGCCGGACGAGCCGAAGATCAGGGTGCACATCGGGATGCCGAGGGCGAGGAAGCCGAAGGCGATGGGCACGATGGCGACCGCTGTGGTGCGCAGTCCCTGGGAGATGTCGTCGCGGACCGCGCCGCCGTCGCCCTCGGCCGCCGAGCGGGAGATGCGCGGCAGCAGCGCCGCCATCAGGGAGACGGTGATGATGGCCTGTGGCAGGCCCCAGATGAGCTGGGCGTTGGCGTAGGCACTGAAGCCGGTACCGGCGATCTGCGTGTCCGAGACCGACGCGGTGGCCAGCTGGGTGACGACGAGCGCGCCGACCTGGTTCGCGAGGACGAAGAGGATCGTCCACTTGGCGAGCATCGCGGCCTTGCCGAGGCCGTGGCCCTTCCAGTCGAAGCGCAGACGCAGCCTGAAGCCGGTCTCCCGCAGGTACGGGATCATCGCGAGAGCCTGCACGACGAGGCCGAGGAGGATGCCGACGCCCAGGAGCCGCTGGCCCTGCGGCGGGATGTTCGCCACGCCCATGCCGGAGTCGGCCGAGGTGCCGTACACCCAGAGGAACATGCCGAGCGTCACGATGATGACGATGTTGTTGAGGACCGGGGTCCACATCATCGCGCCGAACTTGCCGCGGGCGTTGAGGACCTGGCCCATCACGACGTGAATGCCCATGAAGAAGATGGAGGGCAGGAAGTAGCGGGTGAAGGTGATGGCCACGTCGTTGGCGGCGGGATCGCTGGCGACCGGGTTCGACAGCACCTGGACGAGGAGCGGGGCGGCGAACATCGCCAGCGCGGTGAGCAGTCCGAGCGCCACCATCACCAGTGTCAGCAGGCGGTTGGCGAACGCCTCGCCACCGTCGTCGTCCTCTTTCATGGCCCGCACGAGCTGTGGGACGAAGACCGAGTTGAGGCCGCCGCCGACGGTGAGGATGTAGATCATCGTCGGGAGCTGGTAGGCGACCTGGAAGGTGTCGCCCAGCAGGGCGGTGCCGAGGGCGGAGACGATCAGCGCGGAACGGACGAAGCCGGTGAGGCGCGAGACCATCGTGCCCGCCGCCATCACGGCGCTCGACTTCAGCAGGCCCGAGGCGCGGCCGCCCTGTTTCGCGGCAGGAGCGGCGGGCGCGGGTGCCGGCGTCGCTTCCGCCGCGGGTGGGGCCGGTGCCGGCCGGTACTGGCCGGGGGCCGGTGCGGCGGCCGGGCCGGGCACCGCCGGGGCGTCCGCGGAGGGCAACTGCCCGCCTTGCTGCTGGTCACGGAAGAGATGCGCGAAGGCGTCCGGCTCGTGGTGTTCCTCGCCCGCCCCGGTGACCAGGTCGTCCACTCCCACGAACTGGGTCGTCCGGGGGTCGTCGCCGTACGGCAGGTACTGGGTCGGGCCCTCCGGCTCGGGCGGCGGGGTCTGCGCCCACACGCGGGGGTCGGGGGCGTACGGCGACTGGGGCGGCTGGGCGTACAGCTGCTGCTGCGGCGGGTACGTGCCGGGCGGCGGCGGGGGATGCGCGGCACGGTCGTAGAGCGCCTCGGCGACCGGGTCCTGGGCGTAGAGGTCCTGTGCCCGGTAGGGGTCCTGGTCGTAGGCGTCTTGGAGGTACATGTCCGCGGGAGACTGCGGAGGTACCTGGCCGTGCTCGGGCGCCGGGCCCTCGGGGTGGCCCGGGCTGTCCGCGGCCCGGCCGCGGTCACCGTCGTACGGCGCGTTCATGGTTACCCCACCTCATCGTCCCGGGCCCACCGGCCACGACATCCTCAACGGTCCACTCTCTCACCCGTGCCGGACGGGTCCGTGCTTTCCGCTGGGGTGTCAGCTGTCGGGTCACTCGGCTGCTCCGGGGCTTCCACCCCGGGCCGGATGCCCGACTCCCCCTCTGGACGGTCATCGGATCCCTCGGGGTTCCGTACGTCGTCATCGGTCTCTCCCGGCTCGTCCGGGCTGTCCGGACCGGCCTCCTCCGCCTCGTCGGCCTCCCGGGCCGCGGCACGCTTGCGGTGCGTGTACATCCGGAAGCCGGCGAGGACCAGGAGAAGGAAGCCGCCACCGATGACCAGCATGACGGTGGCCGTGAACTCGGTGACCTTCACGTCGAAGGTGACCGGCTCGCCGTACTTCTGGCCGTCCTCGGTGTACAGCTGGGCGACCACCGCGGCCTGGCCGTTGGCCTTGGCGGTGGTGGTGAACTTCACTGTCTGGCTGTGCCCGCCGGAGACCGTGACGGGCTGCTCGTCGAAGGATTCGCCGCCGATCTCCAGGCGCGGGCTCGTCGAGGTGAGCCGCAGCCTGAGGTGCCCGACGCCCTGCACCAGATTGTTCTGCACCGTCACGGGGATCGTGGCGCTGCGGCCGGAGAGCTTGGTGTCCGACTTGTCGATCAGTCTGACCTGGCCGGTCAGGCGGTCGAGATAGATCTTCACGCCGGTGCGGTAGGCGGCGGCCTCGGTGGCGAGGCCACGCCACGAGGTGGACATCGCCCGGTTCATGGCCCGCCCGAAGGGGGTCACCACACGGGACTGGTCGGTGAGGATCACCTTGAAACTGTCGAGTTCGGCCTGCGTGCTCGCGATCTCCTCGAAGGCCGCTCGTGGCAGCTCGCGCTTGCGCAGTGAGGAGGGGTACGCCGACGTCGACGGCACCCTCGTGGTGGCACCAGGGTCCGGCTTGGCGGAAGCGGCCGCCGAGAGTTCCTGGGACTCCGACCAGGTCCCGTCCTGGAGCGCGGTGATCGCCTCGGCCATCGCCTGCGCCTGGCGTGCGGTGGGCATGCGCTGTGGTGCGACGACGATGCTGCGCTGCTTGTCCGTCTGCCCGTTCAGGGCGAGGCTCTGCGCCAGGAAGGTCTGCACGGCGAGGGTGCCGGACGAGGCCTTGATCAGGTCTCCCTGGAACGCGGTCGACAGGCGGGCGTCCGCCACGACCGCCGTGGTGCCTCCGCCGATGGGACGCGCCGCGGACGGGGTGTACGGCAGGCCGCCGGTCTCCTGGAGGCTGTCGTTGCGCGCGATCACCTTGTCGGCGCCGGCGGAGGTGGCCACCTTGACGATCGAGGGGTCCACGGCACCGTCCACGGGCCAGGCGAAGTCGGTGACCGGCACGGTGTGAAGGATCGGCTCGACCGTGTTGGTGACGACGTCGGTGGCTTCCTTGAGGTGACTCAGGGAACCGGTGACCCGCGTGCCGTTGTGCGCGAGGGACGCCAGATCGGGGTCGGCGAAGGGGAGGGCGACCACCTCCTTGTTCTTCACCGCCGCCTGGAGGTCGGCGAGCCACTGCTTGGCGACCGCCTGATGGGTGCCCGCGGTGGTGGTGCCGTCGTCGGCCCGGACCTGGTAGTTGTGCGTCATCGCGTCGACGGACGCGAGCAGGTTCGGGTCGATCACCCAGGTGACGTCGAGGTCCTTGCCCAGGGACAGCAGCTGGTCCAGCCGGCCGCCGGGAGAGATCTCCGAGGCGAGGTCGTCGTTGAGGAAGACCGGGGTCTGCTGTTCGTTCGACCTGGTCTGCGCCGTCATATGGACGGTGGACACCAGCGGCCACAGGTACGTCGTCCTGGTCCTGGTGTCGGCCTCCGCCGGCTGCCACGGCAGGAACGTCCGCTGAATGCCGAGCAACTGGTCCCACGGCTGGGCGGACGTCTGTCCGGACAGGGATACGGCGAGCGGGTAGACCCCGTCGTCGCCGAGGTCCAGCTTGTCGACCGGGACGCGGAGGGAGAAGGGCTGCGCGACGCCGGGTGTGAGTTTGGTGAACTTCTCGACGTAGCTGCCGCCGACCTCAGTGCCGGTGCCTGTCCGCAGGTCGGTGCTGTCCCTGGAGATGTCGTCGATGGCGGAGCGGGTGGTCAGTACGGAACCGAGCCGCAGTCCGACATGGGCACCCGTGACCGCCTGCTTGCCGGTGTTGGTCACGGTCCCGGACACCGTGAGGGTGTCCCCGTCCCTCGGGGTGGACGGGCTGAGCGTGTCGAGGGCGACGGCCACCGTCCCCGCACCGGCGACGGCCTTCGGGGAGGTGGGTGCCGCGGCGAGTGCGGTGGAGGCGGCGGGCAGCTGGAGGAGACCGGCCAGCAGAGGCGCCCCGGCCAGAAGTGCTCCGGTGCGCCGCAGCCACCGGCGGGCAGGTGAGGGACTCGTCCCCGGGAAGTCTGCCGCCTCGGCCACGCGCTCGTCCGTCCCTCGTCGTCGTCAGTGGTCGTCGGAATGTGCGTCCACGCATGGTAACGATGCCCGCTGAGGGGAAGTGCCGCGGACTCTGCCACAAGATCGGGAAACCATGCCGGGCCGCCCTGTATGAGCGCGAATGAACAGCTGATGCCGTACGTCTCAAAGGTAGATCTTGTGTGGTTTAGAGGACATGTGCCGGGGGCCGCCGATGTGCGCGTTCAATGGAGGCGCCCGCGGTGGCCCGGGCCACGTACCCTCTTCTGTTGTGCCGAACGCCAACGAAGACAACGCCCGCGCCCTCAGCCAGGTGCAGCACCGTGCGGTGACCGAGCTGCTGAGGGTCGCCCCGGTCGCCGACGACCTCGCCCGCCGCTTCCAGGAGGCCGGCTTCTCGCTCGCCCTGGTCGGTGGCTCGGTCCGCGACGCGCTGCTCGGCCGGCTCGGCAACGACCTCGACTTCACGACGGACGCCCGTCCCGAGGACGTGCTGAAGATCGTGCGGCCGTGGGCGGACGCGGTGTGGGAGGTCGGGATCGCCTTCGGCACGGTCGGACTGCAGAAGGACGCCAGGGTCGAAGGCGTCGACAGGTCCTTCCAGATCGAGGTGACCACCTACCGGTCGGAGGCGTACGACCGCACCTCGCGCAAGCCCGAGGTGGCGTACGGCGACTCCATCGAGGAGGACCTCGTCCGCCGTGACTTCACCGTGAACGCGATGGCCGTCGCCCTCCCCGAGAAGGAGTTCATCGACCCGCACGGAGGGCTCGCCGATCTGAAGGCCCGCGTGCTGCGGACGCCGGGCACGCCCGAGGCGTCCTTCTCCGACGACCCCCTGCGGATGATGCGGGCCGCGCGGTTCGCCGCCCAGCTCGACTTCGAGGTGGCTCCCGAGGTCGTCGGGGCGATGAAGGACATGGCCGGACGGATCGAGATCGTCTCGGCCGAGCGGGTGCGGGACGAACTGAACAAGCTGATCGTCTCCGCGCACCCGCGCAAGGGACTGACGCTTCTGGTCGAAACAGGGCTCGCTGACCGTGTGCTGCCCGAGCTGCCCGCCCTGCGGCTGGAGAGCGACGAGCACCACCGGCACAAGGACGTCTACGAGCACACGCTGATCGTCCTGGAGCAGGCGATGGCCCTGGAGGAGGACGGCCCCGACCTGATCCTTCGTCTGGCGGCCCTGCTGCACGACATCGGCAAGCCCCGCACGCGCCGGTTCGAGGACGACGGCCGGGTCTCGTTCCACCACCACGAGGTGGTCGGCGCCAAGATGACCAAGAGGCGCATGACGGCTCTGAAGTACTCCAACGACCTGGTGAAGGACGTCTCCCGGCTCGTCGAACTCCACCTGCGCTTCCACGGGTACGGGACCGGAGAGTGGACGGACTCGGCGGTTCGCCGCTACGTCCGTGACGCGGGACCGCTGCTCGACCGTCTCCACAAGCTGACCCGCTCCGACTGCACAACCCGGAACAAGCGCAAGGCGGCCACGCTGTCCCGTGCGTACGACGGCCTGGAGGACCGGATCGCCGAGCTCCAGGAGCGGGAGGAGCTGGACGCGATCCGTCCCGACCTGGACGGCAACCAGATCATGGAGATCCTCGGCGTCGGGCCCGGCCCGGCCGTCGGGCAGGCGTACAAGTACCTGCTGGAGCTGCGGCTGGAGAACGGGCCGATGGAACACGCCGACGCGGTGACCGCCCTCAAGGAGTGGTGGGAGCAGAAGGCTCAGGTCTGAGGAGGCGGCCCGATCAGGGTCGGTGTCCTTTTCGCAACGGGGACAGCAGAGCGGGGCATGTTTCACGTGAAACATGCCCCGCTCTGCGTTGCTGCCGTTCGTAGCTCCCGACGTTGTTTCACGTGAAACAGCACGCCCGGAAGGACGGACGCGGTCAGATCAGACGTCCGCCAGGCACAGCAGGAACTCGTCCCCGTCGCCCGTCTCGGCATAGAAGCTGGTGGCACCGGTGACCTTGCGGCACTCGGTCTCCGCGGTGATCTGCGAATAGTGGCCCTTGATCTTCTGGAGGACCTTGGCCTCCGCGTCGGAGGAGTCGCAGCCGACTACCTCCATGCGGTCCGAGGACGACGACGCGGACTTCAGGCAGTCGCCCACGTTGGCGTGATCGGCGTCATCACGGCTGGCGATCCAGCCGCCGATGACCGCCGTGAGAACCGCGACAACGATGACCACGTTCTTGATGGTCTTGAACTTGGGGCGACGGCTCGGAGCCTGCGGCGGGACCGGCGCGTAGGGAGCCGTGGCCTGCTGAGGGAACCCCGGCTGACCGGTCTGCTGCGGGTAGCCACCCTGCGGCGGGTACGGGGCCTGGGGCTGGCCGACGGGAGGCTGGCCCTGAGCGAACGGGTTCTGGCCCTGAGGTGGCGGCGGAGTGGTCACGTGGAAGTCCCCCTGGAGCATCGGTATGTGACGCGCACATGGCGTAAGTAAGACGCACGTAAGTTACCGGGACCCTGTGACAACTCTGTGGTCAGGAGCGGCTCTGTGGCATTGATGTGACACTTACTGGCGGCCAAAGCGGGCCATACCCAGCGCAACTGCCGCGTAGATAACGGCGATCGTGACCACCAGGGCCACGGATCGGCCGTCGGGCGGCAGCATGAGCGCGGCGACCGAGGCCGCGCCGACGAAGGCGATGTTGAACAGCACGTCGTACACCGAGAAGATTCGGCCACGGAAACCGTCGGCGACCGAGGACTGCACCAGGGTGTCGGTCGCGATCTTCGCTCCCTGGGTGGTCACCCCCAGCACGAACGCCGCGGCCAGCATGGGCACGGTGGCGAACGGCAGCCCGAGGGCCGGCTCCAGCACCGCGGCGGCGCCTGCGCAGGCGACGATCCAGCGGACGGCCCCCAGTCGTCCCGCGGCCCAGGGCGTCACCACGGCTGCCACGAAGAACCCGGCGCCGGAGACGCCCAGCGCCAGCCCCAGCAGACGCAGCCCCTCCTCCGCGTCCGAGGAGAGGGCGTACCGACAGAGCATCAGCACCATGACCGTCAGGGCGCCGTAGCAGAACCGCATCAGGGTCATCGCGGCCAGCGCCCAGGCGGCTCCGCGACGCGGAGGTGCGGCCAGATGCCTGAGGGCCGCCACCAGGTCACGGGCGGCGCCGGTGAGCGCCGTGCCCAGCCGCGGTGGCAGCGACTCCGGGTCTGGGCCCAGCAGTTCCGGGGCCATGCGCAGCGAGGCGAGCGCCGCGCACAGGTACAGGGCTGCGCCCAGCAGGACCACGGCGGCGTCCGAGTCGGCGAAGAGCAGCCGCACGACGAAGGCGAGGCCGCCACCCGCCGTCGCGGCGAGCGTTCCGGCGGTGGGGGAAAGGGAGTTGGCGATCACCAGACGGTCGCCGTCGACCACGCGGGGCAACGCGGCGGACAGCCCGGAGAGGACGAACCGGTTGACGGCGGTGACGCACAACGCGGAGACGTAGAAGAGCCAGTCCGGGACGTGACTGATCACCAGGAGGGCGGTCACGGAGGCCATCAGGGCGCGCAGCAGGTTGCCGTACAGGAAGACCTGGCGGCGGCGCCAGCGGTCCAGCAGGACGCCGGCGAAGGGGCCCACGAGGGAGTACGGAAGCAGCAGGACCGCCATCGCGGAGGCGATCGCGGCAGCCGAGGTCTGCTTCTCCGGGGAGAAGACGACGTGGGCGGCGAGGGCGATCTGGTAGACGCCGTCGGCGCCCTGGGAGAACAGACGGACGACGAGCAGGCGCCGGAAGTTCCCGAAACGGAGCAGGACGCGCAGGTCGCGGACGACGGACATGGGGCACAGCCTCACACACGGCAAGGGCCCCCGGGCGTGTCACCCAGGGGGCCCTCAGCGGTCGTACAGGGAGCGGCTTCTAGCGCTCGACCTCGCCCTTGATGAACTTCTCGACGTTCGCGTAGGCCTCGTCGTCGAAGTACTGCACCGGCGGGGACTTCATGAAGTAGCTCGACGCGGAGAGGATCGGGCCGCCGATACCGCGGTCCTTGGCGATCTTCGCGGCGCGCAGGGCGTCGATGATGACGCCCGCGGAGTTCGGGGAGTCCCAGACCTCGAGCTTGTACTCCAGGTTCAGCGGGACGTCGCCGAAGGCACGGCCCTCGAGGCGGACGTAGGCCCACTTGCGGTCGTCCAGCCAGGCCACGTAGTCCGACGGACCGATGTGGACGTTCTTCTCGCCCATGTCGCGGTCGGGGATCTGCGAGGTGACGGCCTGCGTCTTCGAGATCTTCTTGGACTCGAGGCGGTCGCGCTCCAGCATGTTCTTGAAGTCCATGTTGCCGCCCACGTTGAGCTGCATGGTGCGCTCGAGACGGACACCGCGGTCCTCGAACAGCTTCGCCATCACACGGTGCGTGATGGTGGCTCCGACCTGGGACTTGATGTCGTCACCGACGATCGGGACGCCGGCCTCGGTGAACTTGTCCGCCCACTCCTTGGTGCCGGCGATGAAGACCGGGAGGGCGTTGACGAAGGCGACCTTGGCGTCGATGGCGCACTGGGCGTAGAACTTCGCCGCGTCCTCGGAACCGACGGGCAGGTAGCAGATGAGGACGTCGACCTGCTTGTCCTTGAGGATCTGGACGATGTCGACCGGCTCCTCGGCGGACTCCTCGATGGTCATGCGGTAGTACTTACCGAGACCGTCGAGGGTGTGGCCGCGCTGCACCGTGACGCCCTTGTTCGGGACGTCGCAGATCTTGATGGTGTTGTTCTCGCTGGCACCGATGGCGTCCGAGAGGTCGAGACCGACCTTCTTCGCGTCGACGTCGAAGGCGGCGACGAACTCGACGTCACCGACGTGGTAGTCGCCGAACTGGACGTGCATCAGGCCGGGTACCTTGGTCGCCGGGTCGGCGTCCTTGTAGTACTCGACTCCCTGCACCAGCGAGGCGGCGCAGTTGCCCACGCCGACGATGGCTACGCGAACCGAACCCATTCCGGTTGCTCCCTGTGTGTGCGAGTGAGGCCCTGGCAGGGGTCTCACGTGGTGGTGTCGCCGGGCGTATCCGGGCCGGGGGTGTCCCCGGTCCGGGGCAGGACGCCCGGCGCTCCCTCTGTGGTGTCGCGAGCGGGGCCTCCGTGGGCGGGACCCTTCAGGTCCCGGCCCGCCCGCTCACTTTCGATGAGCTCGTTCAGCCAGCGCACTTCGCGCTCCACGGACTCCATCCCATGGCGCTGGAGCTCAAGCGTGTAGTCATCGAGGCGCTCCCGGGTGCGCACCAGGGAGGCGCGCATCTTCTCGAGGCGCTCCTCCAGTCGGCTGCGGCGGCCCTCCAGTACGCGCATGCGTACGTCGCGTGACGTCTGCCCGAAGAAGGCGAAGCGCGCGGCGAAGTGTTCGTCCTCGTACGCGTCGGGCCCCGTCTGCGAGAGCAGCTCCTCGAAGTGTTCCTTACCTTCCGCCGTCAACCGGTAGACGATCTTGGCGCGACGCCCTGCGAGTGGTGCGGCCAGGGCATCCTCGGAGGCGTTCGACGTCTCCTCGATCAACCAGCCGTTGGCAAGCAGCGTCTTGAGGCAGGGGTACAGCGTCCCGTAGCTGAAAGCACGGAACACGCCCAGTGATGTGTTGAGGCGTTTGCGCAGCTCATAGCCGTGCATCGGGGACTCGCGGAGCAGGCCGAGGACGGCGAACTCAAGGATTCCGGCTCGCCGGCTCATCGTCGCCTCCTCTCTGTCGCGGACTCCGTGACGGTCTTTATGCCGCGCTGATGTATCGACTCGATACATCAGCACGATAGATCGAGCTTCCGATCACGGCAAGGGAGACGGGAGTGAACGGGATCACATCCCTGATTCATGACGAGCAAGTTGCCTGATTTGGGGTGAACTTCTGCGCTAAGCAGGTTTTGACGGTGCGTAGTCTGTGCGCCATGCACACCACCGGGAACCGAGTGACGCATGGGGACGTCCTCGTCCCCGGTGCAGTACGGATGAATGCGGGACCGACCACATCCGTACTTCGGGGGGACCGGAAACCAGTCGCCTTTTCCAGGCGCGCAACGGTGCGCCTGCCCGAGGAGTAGTCGTTCGATGAGCGAGCACCGTCGCAAACCGCCGCCGCCGCAGGGAGGCGGACGTGCCGCGAACCGACGCGGCCAGTCCAGCTCGTCCTCCGGCCGCCGTGCGGCACCGCGAGGCGCCACCGGGTCACTTTCCGACTCCTACGGGACGAGTTCCCAGGAGTCGGACTCCTATGGGCCGGGAGGTGAGGAACGCCTGTCCGGCGGCCGGGCCGAGGCCCGGCGCGCGGCACAGAGAAGCAGCGGCAGCCGTCGCCGGGCGGACGAGCCCGCCGGCCGGCGTGGCGCGCCGGACGGTCCGAACGGTCCCGGCGGCCGGGGCAGAGGGCGCTCGGCGGGTCCGCCCAAGAAGCGCTTCGTCGACTACCCGCGGGCCGGGAAGTACGGCGTGGGCCGCTGGATCCCGTCGTGGAAGCTGGTGACGGCCCTGTTCCTCGGCTTCGTGGGTGGTCTGGTCGCGGTCGCCGGTGTCGGGTACGCACTGGTGAGCGTTCCCATCGTGGCCAAGACGGCGACGGCGCAGAACAACGTCTTCTACTGGTCCGACGGCACCGAGATGGTCTCCACGGGTGGTGAGACCAACCGCCAGATCATCAACTACGCGTCCATTCCCCCCGCGATGCGGTACGCCGTCATCTCGCAGGAGAACAAGACCTTCGAGACCGACAGCGGCATCGACCCCAAGGGCATCGCCCGCGCCGTGTTCAACATGGCCCGGGGTGGTCAGACGCAGGGTGGCTCCACCATCACCCAGCAGTACGTCAAGAACGCGATGCTCGACGATCAGTCGCAGACGCTCTCGCGCAAGTTCAAGGAGATCTTCGTCTCCGTGAAGGTGGGCACCACGGTCTCGAAGGACGAGATCATGGCCGGCTATCTGAACTCCGCGTACTACGGGCGCAGCGCCTTCGGGCTCCAGGCGGCCGCCCGCGCGTACTTCGACAAGGAAGCCGTCGACCTCGACGAGGGCCAGTGCGCCTTCCTGGCGGCCATGCTCAAGGGCGCCACGTACTACGACCCGGCGGGCATGCCTTCCGTCGACTCGGTCGGCGCCACTCCCCAGGCGAACCAGAAGCGGGCCTTGGCCCAGATGCAGGACACGCTCGACAAGATGGTGGAGTACGGCCACCTGTCCGAGGCGAAGCGGGCACAGTTCACGAAGCTCCCATCGTGGAAGAACCCTCGCTCGAACACCCGGCTGAGCGGTCAGATCGGCTATCTCGTCGACCTGGCCAAGGGCTACCTGGTCAACAACACAAAGTTGACCGAGACCGACCTGCAGCGGGGCGGCTACTCGATCTACACGACCTTCGACAAGAAGAAGGTCAACGCACTGGAAGCCGCGGTCAAGAAGGTCCGCAAGGCCAACATCGATCCCAAGAAGCGCCCGGACACCGACACACACGTCCAGTTCGGCGGGGCGTCCGTGGATCCGGAGACAGGTGCCATCAAGGCGATCTACGGCGGTGAGGACGCGACCAAGCACTTCACCGACAACGCCGACGTCACCGGTGCCCAGGTCGGTTCGACCTTCAAGCCGTTCGTGCTCGCGGCGGCGATGAAGTGGGGCGTGCGCAACCCCGAAGGTCCCGCGTCACAGGCGCAGGACGAGCGCACCGTCGTCTCTCCGAAGAGCCTGTACAGCGGCCAGAACAAGCTGAAGATCGAGGACTACCAGAAGAACGTCTGGAAGAACGAGAAGGGCGAGGAGTGGCTGCAGACGAATGACGGCAACGCGTCCTACGGCAGCCCGCCGAAGTTCCAGATCGACCTCCGCGAGGCGATGAGGGAGTCGGTGAACTCGGCCTTCGTGCAGCTGGGCATGGACGTCGGTCTGGACAAGGTGAAGGACTCCGCCATCGACGCGGGTCTCAAGCCGGACAGCCTCACCGGCACGAGCTTCCCGTCCTTCTCCATCGGCATCTCCGATCCGAGCGCGATCCGGATGGCCGGCGCGTACGCCACCTTCGCGGCCAGCGGCCAGCAGCGGGAACCGTTCTCCGTCAAGAAGGTCACCGGTGCGGACGGCACCGTCTTCGTTCACAAGACCGTGAGCGAGGACGCGTTCGAGCCCGCGGTAGCCGACAACGTCACCGACGTCCTCAAGACCGTGGTCGAGAAGGGCACCGGCACCAACGCCCAGCTGGCCGGCCGTGAGGTTGCCGGCAAGACCGGTACCACCGACGGCAACAAGTCGGCCTGGTTCGTCGGCTACACCCCGCAGCTGTCCACCTCGATCAACATGTTCCGGTACGACGACGACGAGACCAAGAAGAACCGCACCTTCCTGAAGATGTACGGGACGGGTGGCCAGGAGAAGATCCACGGTGCGTCGTTCCCGGCCGAGATCTGGCACGACTACATGGAGCAGGCCATGAAGGGCCTGTCCGTGAAGGACTTCCCGACTCCCGAACCCATCGGTCAGATCGTCAACGACGTCCCGTCCCCGACGCCCACGCCCACGCCCAGCGAGACACAGGAGCCGTCCCCCACGCCGACGCCGACGCCGAGCGTGACGGTGACCTCTCCGACTCCGACCGTGAGCGAGACCTGCCAGTTCGAGTTCCAGTGCCCCGGTGAGACCGGTGGGGCGGACGCGGGTGGCACTGACGGAGGCGTTTCCTCCTCGCCCTCGGCTTCGGAGTCGACCGGGAACGGCAACACCAGAGGCAATGGCAACGGGGGCATCTTCGGAGGCTCGACCGGTTAGTCGCGTATAGCCCGTCACGGGTGTTTCACGTGAAACAAGGGCCGCCGTACCCACCAGGTGCGGCGGCCCTCGGCGTATTCCTAGACACGTACGGCAGGATGAGCGGCATGCCCAGTGCTGAATCGACGCGAGCGAGCGTCCACGCCACGGACCCGGTGCTGCCGACCAAGGAGGACGCGGTCGCTGCGAACGGCAGCGAGCTGATCGGCGGCCCCATCGGACGGCGTGCCCTGCTCGGGACGTCCTGGTGGACTCCCGTACGGATCGTCGCGCTCGTGGCGATCGGCGTCTTCGCCCTCGGGCTGGTCCAGAAGGCGCCGTGCTACGACGGCGCCTGGTTCTTCGGCGCCAGCTCGCAGTACACGCACGCGTGCTACTCGGACATCCCGCACCTCTATCAGGGGCGCGGCTTCGCCGACGGGCTCGTGCCGTACTTCGACAAGCTGCCCGGTGACATGCAGTACCTCGAATACCCGGTACTGACCGGCGTGTTCATGGAGGTGGCCTCCTGGCTCACACCTGGCAGCGGCACCATTCAGCACCAGGAGCAGTGGTACTGGATGGTCAACGCCGGAATGCTGATGGTGTGCGCGGCCGTCATCGCCGTCTGTGTCACCCGCACGCACGCCCGGCGGCCCTGGGACGGGCTGCTGGTCGCCGTGGCGCCCGCCTTCGCCCTGACCGCGACCATCAACTGGGACCTGCTGGCGGTCGCGCTGACGGCCGCCGCGATGCTGATGTGGTCACGGAGCCGGCCTCTCGCCTTCGGCGTGCTGCTGGGGCTCGCCACGGCCGCCAAGCTCTATCCCGTCTTCCTGCTCGGCCCGCTGTTCCTGTTGTGCTGGCGTGCGGGCAAATGGCGGGACTTCGGCAAGGCGCTGGGGGGTTCGGTCGTCGCCTGGCTGGTCGTGAACCTGCCGGTGATGCTCTTCGCCTTCGACGGCTGGTCGAAGTTCTACACCTTCAGCCAGGAACGCGGTGTCGACTTCGGGTCCTTCTGGCTGATCATGGCCCAGAAGTCGTCGAATCCGCTCAGCACCGAGACGGTGAACCTCTTCGCCATGCTGCTGGTGCTGCTGTGCTGCGTGGGCATCGCGGTGCTCGCCCTCACCGCGCCGCGCCGGCCGCGCTTCGCCCAACTGGCGTTCCTGATCGTCGCGGCCTTCATCGTCACCAACAAGGTCTACTCACCGCAGTACGTCCTGTGGCTGATCCCGCTCGCCGCCCTGGCCCGGCCGAAGTGGCGCGACTTCCTGATCTGGCAGGCGTGCGAGGTGGCGTACTTCCTCGGAATCTGGATGTACCTCGCCTACACGACCAGCGGAGAGGCCCACAAGGGCCTGCCCACCGACGGCTATCACTGGGCCATCGGCCTGCACCTGCTGGGGACGTTGTACCTGTGTGCCGTGGTCGTGCGGGACATCCTCATGCCGGAGCGGGACGTGGTGCGCCGAGCCGGTGATGACGACCCCTCTGGCGGGGTGCTCGACGGGGCCGAGGACGTGTTCGCCTTCGGCTCCGCCGCCCATCCGCCGCGGCACGCCGCACACCTCGCGACGCCTCAGGTGGAGTGGGGCAGCCGGGACCCGGCCGACGGGCCGGCCTGAGAGAGCCGGGCAGCACCCGGTCGAGCCCGCCCCCGACCGCTGTTCGCTGTGAGCGAACAGCGGTCGGGGGCCGTACCCAAAAGGCCGTACACGGACATTCCGTGTACGGCCTTCCGCTGTCCGGGAGCTGTCAGCGGTCGACGATCCGGTCGAACTGCGTGGTGGTGTGCCGCAGATGGGCCACCAGTTCCTCGCCCACCTTCGGCTCCGGCGCGTCCGAGGGCACGAAGAGGATCGACACCTGCATGTGCGGCGGCTCGGCGAACCAGCGCTGCTTGCCGCCCCAGACGAACGGGGAGAGGTTCCGGTTCACCGTGGCCAGGCCGGCGCGCGCGACGCCCTTGGCCCGCGGCATGACGCCGTGCAGGGCCTTGGGAGCCTCCAGGCCCACCCCGTGCGACGTACCGCCCGCCACGACCACCAGCCAGCCGTCGGAG
Source organism: Streptomyces sp. NPDC005574 (assembly GCF_040605435.1). Classification (NCBI taxonomy): domain Bacteria; kingdom Bacillati; phylum Actinomycetota; class Actinomycetes; order Kitasatosporales; family Streptomycetaceae; genus Streptomyces; species Streptomyces sp. NPDC005574. Next base: position 181,836 of record NZ_JBEXCW010000001.1, on the reverse strand, counting down.
GCCGCCTTCTGCTGCCGGTAGCCGAAACGGTCACCCTTGTCGACGCGCGTGACGTCCAGGACGGCCCCGCGGTACTCGGTGGCGTCGTGGTCGCCCAGCCACAGCCGCGTGCCGATCCGCGCGCGGAAAAGGGTCTGCGGGAACTGCTGCTGGAGCCGGGCGAGTTCCTCGGCCTTGAGGTGGCTGACGAACATCGTGTGCAGCGGCAGCCGGGCCGCGCGCAGCCGGTCCATCCAGCCGATGACCTCCTCGACGGCGTCCGAGCCGTCGGTGCGGTCCAGCGGCAGGTGGATCGCGAAACCCTCCAGGCGGACGTTCTCGGTGGCGGCGTGCAGCTGCGGCAGCTCCTGCTCGGTGATGCCGTGCCGCTTCATCGAGGACATCACCTCGATGACCACGCGGGCGCCGACCAGGCCGTAGACGCCGTCGATCGACGACACCGAGCGGATGACCCGGTCGGGCAGCGGCACGGGCTCCTCGCCACGGCGGTAGGGCGTCAGCACCAGCAGGTCGCCGCCGAACCAGTCCTTGATGCGCGCGGCTTCGTAGGTCGTGCCGACGGCGAGGACGTCCGAGCCCATCCGGGTGGCCTCCTCCGCCAGCCGCTCGTGTCCGAAGCCGTAGCCGTTGCCCTTGCAGACCGGCACGAGCGCGGGGAATTGCTCCTGCACGTGCTTGTGATGCGCCCGCCAGCGCGCGGTGTCGACGTAGAGGGTGAGCGCCATGGCCGGACCTAGGACCTTTCTCGTGGCTGGGGTGTGTCAGAGGTGGAACCGGACAGCTGGACGTCAGCGACGCGACATATACATGTCCAGCGCCTTGTGGAGCAGCTTGTTCAGCGGGAAGTCCCACTCGCCGAGGTACTCGGCGGCCTGGCCGCCCGTGCCCACCTTGAACTGGATCAGGCCGAAGAGGTGGTCGGTCTCGTCCAGCGAGTCGGAGATGCCCCGCAGGTCGTAGACGGTCGCGCCGAGGGCGTAGGCGTCCCGCAGCATCCGCCACTGCATCGCGTTCGAGGGCCGGACCTCACGGCCGATGTTGTCGGAGGCGCCGTAGGAGTACCAGACGTGCCCGCCGACGATCAGCATCGTCGCCGCGGACAGGTTCACCCCGTTGTGCCGGGCGAAGTACAGCCGCATGCGGTTGGGGTCCTCGTTGTTGAGGGCCGTCCACATGCGCTGGAAGTACGACAGGGGGCGCGGCCGGAAGTGGTCGCGCACGGCCGTGATCTCGTACAGCCGCTGCCATTCCTCGAGGTCCTGGTAGCCGCCCTGGACGACCTCGACCCCGGACTTCTCCGCCTTCTTGATGTTGCGGCGCCACAGCTGGTTGAAGTTCGAGTGGACCTCTTCCAGGGACCGGTTGGCCAGCGGCACCTGGTAGACGTAACGCGGCTGTACGTCGCCGAAGCCGGCGCCGCCGTCCTCCCCCTGCTGCCAGCCCATACGGCGCAGCTTGTCCGCCACCTCGAAGGCACGCGGCTCGATGAAGTCGGCCTCGATGTCGCGCAGCCGCTTCACGTCCGGGTTCTGGATGCCCTGCTTGATCGAGGGGGCCTCCCAGCGCCGGATGATCACCGGCGGTCCCATCTTCACCGAGAACGCGCCCTGCTGCTTGAGGTGCGCGAGCATCGGTTCCAGCCACTCGGTGAGATTCGGCGCGAACCAGTTGATGACCGGGCCTTCGGGAAGGTAGGCCAGGTAACGCTTGATCTTGGGCAGTTGGCGGTACAGGACCAGACCCGCGCCGACCATCTCGCCGGTGCGGCCGTCGAACCAGCCGAGGCTCTCCGAGCGCCACTCCGCCTTCACGTCTGCCCAGGCCGGGACCTGCATGTGGCTCGCCGACGGCAGGCTCTGGATGTATGCCAGATGCTGCTCGCGACTGATGGTCCTCAGGGTCAGGCTCATTCGGGGCGCTCCTCGGGCTGGTGTGTCCCCATGGGTACAGGGGCTCCGGCTCTCGCGGCGAAGCCTACTGCGCCCGGGGAGCGCTCCGACTGGGCGTACGGCACCTTCGCCCCGGCCTGTCGGTCGCCGAGCCGTTCAGCGGTGCTCTGTGCGGTGTTCGGGGGACGGTGTCCTTGGCGTCAGCCGATGACCCCGCCGAAGAGCCCCCCGTGCGCCATGCCCAGGAAGAAACCGACCGCGCTGGCGCCCAGACCCAGGATGAGTCCGAAGCGTTCGCGGGTCGTCTCCGAGATCCACTGGCCGTACGCGCCGGTCAGGATCCCCACCAGGCCGGCCCATGAGCTGACCAGGTGCAGGCTGTCGAAGATCGCCGTGATGGCGGCCGTCAGTCCGAGCACCAGGGTCACCGCGAGCAGCGTGTCCTGGAGCGGATGGGGCCGGCCGTCCGTGGCGAAAAGGCCTCCGGCGGTGTTGGGTCGCATTGCCTGTGCCATAGGGCACCTCCTGCGGAAGACGGCGCATCGTAGCGCCATACACACCCGATGTGTACAGACTGACGGCCTTGGGGGCCGGATTTCAACCGGAAGCACGTGTGCGGGTAGTGTGTACCGTCTGCACCGGTGTCTGCCCACGTCGGCAGGGAGTCCCGCGAGGAACCCCCGATTGTCAGTGGCGGCCGATACCGTTGCGAACGCATCACAACCCTCCTGCCACGGAACGACCGTGGCCGCTGAGTCCAAAGGAGGTGGGTTCCACATGCGTCATTACGAGGTGATGGTCATCCTCGACCCCGATCTCGAGGAGCGCGCTGTCTCCCCGCTGATCGAGAACTTCCTCTCCGTCGTCCGTGAGGGCAACGGAAAGGTCGAGAAGGTCGACACCTGGGGCCGTCGTCGTCTCTCGTACGAGATCAAGAAGAAGCCCGAGGGCATCTACTCGGTCATCGACCTGCAGGCCGAGCCTGCGGTCGTCAAGGAGCTCGACCGCCAGATGAACCTGAACGAGTCGGTCCTCCGGACCAAGGTCCTCCGCCCCGAGACCCACTGAGCCTCCCGCTCAGCGATCTCGGGATTCGAGTAGCAGCAGCACAAGCAGCCAGCAGCAAACCCGCCGAGAGGTTCCCCCATGGCAGGCGAGACCGTCATCACGGTCGTCGGCAATCTTGTCGACGACCCCGAGCTGCGCTTCACCCCCTCCGGTGCGGCGGTCGCGAAGTTCCGTGTCGCGTCCACTCCCCGCACCTTCGACCGCCAGACGAACGAGTGGAAGGACGGCGAAAGCCTCTTTCTGACCTGCTCGGTCTGGCGTCAGGCGGCGGAGAACGTCGCGGAGTCGCTTCAGCGAGGCATGCGCGTCATCGTGCAGGGCCGGCTGAAGCAGCGGTCCTACGAGGACCGTGAGGGTGTCAAGCGCACGGTCTACGAGCTTGACGTCGAGGAAGTCGGTGCCAGCCTGCGCAGCGCCACGGCCAAGGTCACCAAGACCGCCGGTCGCGGCGGTCAGGGTGGTTACGGCGGCGGCGGTGGCGGCGCCCAGGGTGGCGGCAGTTGGGGCGGTGGCTCCGGCGGCGGCCAGCAGGGCGGCGGCGGTGCTCCCGCCGACGACCCGTGGGCGACCGGCGGTGCTCCCGCCGGTGGCAACCAGGGCGGCGGTGGCGGCGGCTGGGGTGGAAACTCCGGCAGCGGCAGCGGCAGCGGCAGCGGCAGCGGCGGCGGCTACTCGGACGAGCCCCCCTTCTAGGGACGGGTTCGTACCCACACTTCTTGATCACACAGGAGAAACACCATGGCGAAGCCGCCTGTGCGCAAGCCTAAGAAGAAGGTCTGCGCATTCTGCAAGGACAAGGTCACGTACGTGGACTACAAGGACACGAACATGCTGCGGAAGTTCATTTCCGACCGCGGCAAGATCCGTGCCCGCCGCGTGACCGGCAACTGCACGCAGCACCAGCGTGACGTCGCCACGGCTGTCAAGAACAGCCGTGAGATGGCGCTGCTGCCCTACACCTCCACCGCGCGATAAGGGAAGGGTGACCTACCAATGAAGATCATCCTCACCCACGAGGTCTCCGGCCTCGGTGCCGCGGGCGACGTCGTCGACGTCAAGGACGGTTACGCTCGCAACTACCTGATCCCGCGGAAGTTCGCTATCCGCTGGACCAAGGGTGGCGAGAAGGACGTCGAGCAGATTCGTCGCGCTCGCAAGATCCACGAGATCCAGACCATCGAGCAGGCCAACTCCGTGAAGGCCCAGCTCGAGGGCGTCAAGGTCCGTCTGGCTGTCCGCTCCGGCGACGCCGGTCGTCTCTTCGGTTCCGTCACCCCGGCCGACATCGCTTCCGCGATCAAGGCTTCCGGTGGCCCCGAGGTCGACAAGCGTCGTATCGAGCTGACCTCGCCGATCAAGACCCTGGGCGCGCACGAGACGTCGGTGCGTCTGCACCCCGAGGTCGCCGCCAAGGTGAACCTCGAGGTCGTCGCGGCCTGATCGCCGCACTCGGCTGAACAGCTGACAGTGGGGCCACACCTGATGGGTGTGGCCCCACTTCGTGCCTAACGGGGTGGGCGGCGAGTCTGTTTCACGTGAAACACCGGACTCGCCTGAAGCGCCGGTTTCACGTGAAACGGTCAGCGGGTCGCGCCGGTGACGATCCAGCGCCCCGAACGGGCACGCAGCCAGAGGGTCAGCATCCGCACGGTCATCATCAACGTCATCGCACCCCAGAGCGCGGTCAGTCCACCGCCGAACACCGGCACGAGCAGAGCAACCGGAGTGAAGACGACCAGGGTGAGCACCATCGCCCAGGCGAGGTACGGCCCGTCGCCCGCTCCCATCAGGACGCCGTCCAGCACGAAGACGACTCCGCAGATCGGCTGGGAGAGCGCCACCATGAGCAGGGCGGGCAGTGCGACGTCCTTGACCAGCGAATCGCCTGTGAACAGAGGCAGGAAGAGCGGCCTGCACGCCACCACGAGCAGCCCGAGCACCACACCTGCCGCGATGCCCCACTCCACCATCCGCCGGCAGGCGGCTCGAGCCCCGTGGGGATCGTCGGCACCGAGGTAACGCCCGATGATCGCCTGGCCGGCGATGGCGATGGCGTCCAGGGCGAAGGCGAGCAAACTCCAGAGGGACAGGACGATCTGGTGGGCCGCGATGTCGGCGTCTCCGAGACGGGCCGCGACGGCCGTGGCGATCATCAGGATGGCCCGCAGCGACAGCGTGCGGACCAGCAGCGGGACGCCGGCTTGGGCGGAGGCTCTGATCCCGGCGGCATCGGGACGGAGAGAGGCACCGTGTCTGCGGGCTCCCCGGACGACCACCGTCAGATATGCGGCGGCCATCCCGCACTGGGCGATGACGGTTCCCCAGGCGGAGCCGGCGATACCGAGGCCGGCGCCGTACACCAGACCGACGTTGAGGGCGGCGTTGGCGACGAAGCCGCCTACGGCGACGTAGAGCGGGGTCCTGGTGTCCTGCAGACCGCGCAGCACACCGGTCGCCGCGAGCACGACGAGCATGGCCGGGATACCCAGGGCGGAGATGCGTAGATAGGTGACCGCGAAGGGAGCCGCCGTGTCGGAGGCGCCGAAGAGATCCACGATGGCCGGAGCTGTGGGCAGGACGACGGCGATCACCGCGGCACCCAGCAGCAGTGCCAGCCAGATGCCGTCCATGCCCTGGCGGATGGCGGCCCCGAGGTCGCCGGCTCCGAGGCGGCGGGCGACGGCGGCCGTGGTCGCGTAGGCGAGGAAGACGAACACGCTGACAGCTGTCGTGAGGAGGGCCGAGGCGACGCCCAGTCCCGCGAGTTGAGCCGTGCCGAGGTGGCCGACGATCGCACTGTCCGCCATGACGAACAGGGGCTCGGCGACGAGCGCGCCGAAGGCCGGGACGGCCAGTGCCACGATCTCCCGGTCGTGCTGTCGCCGGGTGGCCTTGGAGGTCACGGGAGCCTGTGTCATGAGCACCAATGTAATCGTCCACAGGTAAGAGATGCAATCCCATAAGGACCCTTACTTGCCGTTGCGTGGCGCACGCTGTCGCGCACTGTTCGAGGAGAACTTGGCCCGAGTGGGAAAGTTTTTCTTCTGCACAGCCGGTGGACGGGAAAGGTGCAGGTCAGAGCTGGTTGCCTGAAGAGGAAGAGGGCTTGTTCACAGGCTCGTCCACCGGGTCGTGCACAGGTTTCGGGGAGTTCTCCACAGCATCCGGGCCGTCGTCCACATGGCCTGTGGATAACCAGATTGGCTGACGGTGCCCGCGGGCCTACCGTGGTGCGGCACCCGCTCTGTCCGTCCGCCTAGGAAAACATCACAAAACCGACGCGCCAGAACCGGAGTTGGGGCTCTCAGTTGTCAGTGGCGTGCCGTAGAACAGAGGGGCACGCCGAGGTCCGCTCGGCGGACGGGAGGAGGTGGCTCGGTGAGTATTTCCGAGCCCTTGGACGACCCGTGGGCCGACAGCGGTCCCAGTGATCGTCTGCCTGCCTCACGACGCCGTGGAGAGGGCGGCCGGGGTCGGGACGAGCAGCACGACCGCGGCCGGGAGAACGGCTCCTGGGACGGCGGCTCGTCCTCCTTCGAGCGTGTCCCACCGCAGGACCTGGACGCCGAACAGTCCGTGCTCGGCGGCATGCTGCTGTCCAAGGACGCCATCGCGGACGTCGTCGAGGTCCTGAAGGGCCATGACTTCTACAAACCCGCGCACGAGACCGTCTACCAGGCGATCCTCGACGTCTACGCGAAGGGCGAGCCCGCCGACCCCATCACGATCGCCGCGGAACTCACCAAGCGCGGGGAGATCAACAAGGTCGGCGGCGCCTCCTATCTGCACACCCTCGTCCAGACCGTGCCCACGGCGGCGAACGCCGAGTACTACGCGGAGATCGTCCACGAACGCGCGGTCCTGCGCCGCCTGGTCGAGGCCGGCACCCGCATCACGCAGATGGGATACGCGGCCGACGACGACGTCGACGAGATCGTCAACCGCGCCCAGGCCGAGATCTACGCGGTCACCGAGCAGCGCACGAGCGAGGACTACCTGCCGCTCGGCGACATCATGGAGGGCGCGCTAGACGAGATCGAGGCGATCGGCTCGCGCAGCGGGGAGATGACCGGTGTGCCAACGGGCTTCACCGACTTCGACTCGCTCACCAACGGGCTGCACCCGGGCCAGATGATCGTCATCGCCGCCCGACCGGCCATGGGAAAGTCGACGCTCGCACTGGACTTCGCACGGGCCGCGTCGATCAAGAACAACCTGCCCAGCGTCATCTTCTCCCTCGAGATGGGCCGCAACGAGATCGCGATGCGTCTGCTGTCCGCCGAGGCCAGAGTGGCGCTGCACCACATGAGGTCGGGCACGATGACCGACGAGGACTGGACGCGGCTGGCCCGCCGGATGCCGGACGTCTCCGCCGCGCCGCTCTTCATCGACGACTCGCCGAACCTTTCCATGATGGAGATCCGCGCCAAGTGCCGGCGTCTCAAGCAGCGCAACGACATCCGGCTGGTCGTGATCGACTATCTCCAGCTGATGCAGTCCGGTGGTTCCAAGCGCGCCGAGAACCGCCAGCAGGAGGTCTCGGACATGTCCCGGAACCTCAAGCTCCTGGCGAAGGAGCTGGAGGTCCCGGTGATCGCGCTGTCGCAGCTCAACCGTGGTCCCGAGCAGCGCACGGACAAGAAGCCGATGGTCTCCGACCTGCGTGAGTCAGGTTCGATCGAGCAGGACGCGGACATGGTCATCCTGCTGCACCGGGAGGATGCCTACGAGAAGGAGTCGCCCCGGGCCGGCGAGGCGGACCTGATCGTGGCCAAGCATCGAAACGGTCCGACGGCGACGATCACGGTCGCCTTCCAGGGCCACTACTCGCGGTTCGTGGACATGGCGCAGACCTGAGCCGGCGGCCCCAGGGCAAATGAGCTCGACCTCGGGGTCCTCCGCGGGATGGACTGGGGGCATGACGACAGCTCAGGAAGATCTGCTCCCCGCTACCCGGCGGGCGCTGCTGCACCGCATCGCGGTGGCCCAGGCCGAAGGGCGCGCGCCGTCGCTGGTCGCCGCGGTCGTACGGGAGGGACGTGCCGTGTGGCACGGGGCGCGGACCTCGGTGGACGGTCACGCACCGGACGAGAACGTGCAGTACCGCATCGGCTCGATCACCAAGACCTTCACCGCCGTGCTCGTCCTGCGGCTGCGTGACGAGGGTGTGCTCGACCTCGGCGATCCGCTGGAGAAGCATCTGCCGGGCACGGGTGCGGGGGAGGCGACCATCGCCGAACTGCTCGCCCACACCAGCGGGTTGGCCGCCGAGTCGCCGGCGCCATGGTGGGAGCGCAGTCCCGGGGCCCTGCGCCCGCAGCTCGTCGACGTGCTGGGGGATCAGCCCTTCCGGCATCCGGTCGGCCGCCGTTTCCACTACTCGAATCCCGGCTACACCCTGCTGGGCGCGCTGGTCGAGCAGTTGCGGGGAGCTCCGTGGGAGGAGGTCCTGCGACACGAGGTGCTTGATCCTCTGGGTCTCGACCGTACAACTGTGCGGCCGAAGGCTCCGCATGCGGGCGGGTGGGCGGTGCACCCCTGGGCCGATGTGATGCTGTGCGAGCCGGCCGAGGATCTTGGCTGCATGGCACCCGCCGGTCAGCTCTGGTCGACGACCGGCGACCTGGCCCGTTTCGCGGTCTTCCTGACGCAGGGGGACGACCGGGTGCTCGGCGCGCGCACCGTTCAGGAGATGCGGGCGCCCGCGGCACCCGCCGAGGCCACCGACGTCGTGGACGGTGCCGCCTACGGGCTCGGCCTGCAGGTCCAGCACCGGGACGGCAGGCTGCTCGTGGGGCACTCGGGTTCGCTGCCCGGCTTTCTGGCGAACCTCACGATCGGGGTGGCGGACGATGTCGCCGCGGTGGTGCTTGCCAACTGCACCTCGGGTCCGCCGCTTGCCACCGTAGGCGCGGACCTGGTGCGGATCGTCGCCGAGGCGGAACCCCGGATCCCCGCGCCCTGGCTACCCCTTGCCGAAGTCGATCCGGCGGCCCTGGAGTTGGCGGGCCAGTGGTACTGGGGGACCTACGGCTTCGCACTGCGGCTGACGGCCGACGGGCTCGCTTCACTGGAGCCCCTGGCCGCCAACGGCCGCCGTTCGCGTTTCCGCGCGAACGGCGACGGCACGTGGACCGGACTGGAGGGTTACTACGCCGGAGAGCTCCTGAAGGCGGTACGGCGTCCTGACGGATCCGTGGATCATCTGGACCTCGGCTCGTTCGTCTTCACCCGTCAGCCGTACGACGAGGGGTCCGCCGTCCCGGGTGGGGTGGACCCCGAAGGGTGGCGGGGGATCAGCTGACGAGTGGCCTGGACGGAGCGGCCTGTTTCACGTGAAACAGGCCGCTCCGCTTACGCCATGGGCGCTCACAGAGTGAGCTTGAAGCCCACGTGTGAGGCGGTGAAACCGAGCCGCTCGTAGAAACGATGGGCGTCCGTGCGGGTGGCGTCCGAGGTCAGCTGCACCAACTGGCATCCCTGGCGTCGGGATTCATCGACTGCCCACTCGATGAACTGCGTCCCCAGCCCGCTGCCGCGTTCGTCTGCATGGACGCGGACGCCCTCGATGATCGACCGGGTGGCACCGCGGCGGGACAGACCCGGGATCACCGTGAGCTGGAGTGTGCCGGCGACCTGTCCCGCGCGCACGGCGACGACCAGGTGCTGGTTCGGGTCGGTCGAGAGGCGTTCCAGTGCGGCCAGGTACGGGGCAAGGTCGTCGGGGGACTCCAGCTGGGCGCCCAGCGGGTCGTCGGCGAGCATGGCCACGATCGCGGGGATGTCGTCCCTCGTGGCGGGCCGTATTTCAAGATCTCCCATGACCGCACCCTACGCAGCCGAGGCCGGCAGGAGCCGGCCGCTCATGCCGTCGCGGGAGCGTTCAGTGACTCCACCACCCGGACCAGAGGAGCCAGTTCGGGGGTCTTGGAGGCTTCGTCGAGTGCCTCACGCAGGGCGGTGTCGTTGGTGGGCCGGGCCTGTTCCAGCAGAGTGAGGCCGGCGTCGGTGACATCGGTGTAGATCCCGCGACGGTCGGTGGGGCACAGGTAGCGCGAGAGCAGGCCACGGTCCTCGAGCCTGGTGACCAGGCGGGTGGTGGCGCTCTGGCTGAGGACGACCGCGTCGGCGACCTGCTTCATCTGCAGATGGCCGCCCTCGCCGTCGTGCTGCCGGCTGAGGACGTCGAGCAGGGAGTACTCGCGCACGCTCAGGTCGTGCTCGCCCTGCAGGGCCCGTTCGATGTGGGCCTCGATGCGGCCGTGCAGCAGGGAGAGCGCGCACCAGCCCTGTGCGAGGGCGGTGAGTGCGGGGTCCGTGGCGGTCATCAGGCGTTTCCTCCGTCCAGGAGCGACGCGGACCAGGATACTCCAATATCGCGATAGTCAGCGTTTGCAAATAACCCGCGTCTGCAATTAACGTGGTCGGTGCTTGACGAACCTCTGCACTCTTCTGGAAGGTGCCCGCACATGCCGCTCGCGCTTCTGGCCCTCGCGATCGGGGCCTTCGGCATCGGTACGACCGAGTTCGTGATCATGGGCCTGCTGCCCCAGGTCGCCGGCGACTTCGGTGTCTCCATCCCCACCGCCGGCTTCCTGGTGACCGGCTACGCCCTCGGCGTCATGTTCGGTGCGCCCCTCATGACCGTCCTCGGAACCAGGATCCCCCGCAAGCGGATGCTGATGCTGCTGATGGGCCTCTTCGTCGCCGGCAACCTGCTCTCCGCCCTGGCGCCGTCCTTCGGCGTCATGCTGATCGGCCGGGTGGTCGCCTCGCTCGCGCACGGCGCCTTCTTCGGCATCGGTTCGGTCGTCGCGGCAGACCTGGTCGCCCCGGACAAGAAGGCCGGAGCCATCGCGATGATGTTCACCGGACTGACCGTCGCCAACGTCGTCGGCGTCCCGCTCGGCACCCTGGTCGGACAGTCCCTCGGCTGGCGGTTCACCTTCGGCATCGTCGCGGCTCTCGGGGTCGTCGGCCTGGTCGGCATCGCCAAGCTCGTGCCCGTCCTGCCCAGGGCGCACGAAGTGCGGCTCAGGCACGAGGTGGCCGCGTTCAAGAACACCCAGGTCCTGCTCGCGATGGCGATGACCGTGCTCGGCTTCGGCGGTGTCTTCGCGGCCATCACCTACATCGCGCCGATGATGACCCACGTCGCGGGCTTCGCCGACGGCTCCGTCACCTGGCTGCTCGTGCTGTTCGGTCTCGGCATGGTCGCCGGCAACCTCATCGGTGGCAGGTTCGCCGACCGCGCCCTGATGCCCCTGCTGTACGTCTCGCTGGGCGCCCTGGCCGTCGTCCTGGCGCTCTTCACGATCACCGCCCACCACAAGGCGTCGGCAGCCGTCACGATCGCCCTCATCGGCGCCCTGGGGTTCGCGACCGTCCCGCCGCTCCAGAAGCGGGTGCTCGACCAGGCACACGGCGCGCCGACCCTCGCCTCAGCCGTGAACATCGGCGCCTTCAACCTGGGCAACGCGCTCTCCGCGTGGCTCGGCGGGATCGTCATCGGTGCCGGCTTCGGGTACACGGCACCGAACTGGGTCGGCGCCGTCCTCGCCGCCGCCGCGCTGCTCCTCGCCTTCCTGTCGGCCGCCTTGGAACGCCGTGACACCGTCGCTGCCGAGGCCGGCGCGGAGACCTCAGCGCCCGGACAGCGGGCCGCGGTGCACGGCTGAGCCAGCCGGGCCCGGTGGGGCTCTTGGAGCGATCCGGCATGAACGCCGGTTCCCGGAACTGCGGGAGCCGGCGTCGTCGTACGGGTGGGTCCTCTCAGCCCGCTGCCACCGTCAGTGGTGCGAACCGTCGGCTCCAGTCCCCAGGCGGCTCCGTGATCCCGTAGGTCATGACCGCGTTGAAGGCGACGGACTCCAGCCCGCGCTCCTTCGCCCAGGTGATCAGCTGCTCGTGCCGCACGTCGATGTCCGTCCGCAGGGGACGGTCGGTGCGGGCGGCGAGGGAAGCGAGCAGTGCCTTCGCCGTCTCGGTGTCCTCGGCGATCAGGGGGCCCACGACAAGGGTGTCCATGTTGGGCCAGGCCGCCGCGTATCCGACGATCCGGTCCTGAGCCTCCGCCACGCGCAACTGGTCGGCGAAGGCGGGCAGCCGGGTCACGATGTGCGTACGGTCGGCGCCGAACACCTCCTCATCGAGCCGGAGGATCGAGATGAGGTCCTCGGCAGTGGCCGCACGGGTCGACACCTCGGGTTCCGGTCCACCGGGATGGAAGCGGCCGCACAGCATCTCGGCCCGTCCGACGGCTTTGAAACCGAGTTCCTCATAGAGCGGGCGCCCGTACGGTGTCGCGTGCAGGGTCAGTGGCGTCGGGCCCATCTCGGAGACGACGTGGTGCATCAGCCGCCGGCCGACTCCCTGGCGAGCGTGCCGTTCGGCGACCAGGACCATGCCGATGGCCCCGAGGTCGGGGCGGTCCCGCGGCCCGTACTCGGTGACCACGCAGGCGGTCACCAGGCCCCCGCCGGGGTCGTCGATGCCGTATCCCTTGCCGGCCGCGAGGAGAAGGCCCCACTTGTGTTCTTCGCGCGGCCACCCCCGGTCCTCGGACAAGTCGGCGCAGGCGGTGAGATCGCGGAGCGTCAGCCGGCGAATCGGCAGAGCGGTGTGAGAGGCAGTCGGCACGCAGGTCAGGCTGTCGGACGGGCGCCCTTGCCGTCCACCTCTTTCCCGCGTCACATACGAGCTTTTGGCCATGAGGTGGGCCGCCCCACAGTGCATCGACCGGCGGTGTCGGTTTCACGTGAAACATCGGCGAACGGCAAGCATCCGGCAATGACCCGGGGGAGCCAAACTGGGCGCCACTAGCCTCTGGAGCCATGGCGAGACTTCATCTCTTCGATCTCGACGGCACTTTGCTGCACGGCACGAGCGCGCCCGTGGAAATCTCGCGACAGCTCGGTCTGGAAACAGAGACGCTGGCTCTGGACGCGGCCGCTCTTGCGGGTCTGGTCACGCCGCCCCAGTACGCGGCACGGATACGGGAGCTCTGGACGGACCTCACCGACGCCCACGTGACGGCGGCCTTCGAGAGTGCGCCGTGGCTGGCTCGTATCCGCGAGGTGTGGGCGGAGATCGGACAGCAGGGCGACTACTGCGCGGTCGTGTCGCTTTCGCCGTCCTTCTTCGTGGAACGCCTGACCGGATGGGGTGCGCATGCCGCCTACGGGTCGCGGTTCCCCGCTGTGCCCTTCACCGAACCGGTGGACCCGTCGGGTGTCCTCAGCGCGGCGGCCAAGGTGCTGATCGCCGAACGGCTCTGTGCGGAGTTCGGAGTACGGCGGGCCGACTGTGTCGCTTACGGGGATTCATCGTCGGACAAGGATCTCTTCGGTGTCGTGCCCGTCTCCGTCGCGGTGAATGCCGACCATCATCTTTCCGACGTCGCCACTCATTCCTACCGGGGGACGGACCTGTGGGAAGCGTATGAACTGGTGCGTCAAGCGCAGGCCGGCTGACCTCGTGTTGGCCGGCGGCACGGTGTCTGAGGGACCTCGGCCGGGGTCATGGCAGGCACGGCACCGGTCGGCCCGCGTCAGCCGAGGTCCGGGGCGTGCAGCGCGCGCACACCCTCGATGTTTCCGTCCAGGTAGTGCCGCAAGGACAGCGGTACCAGGTGGACGGTGGCGATCCCGACACGGGTGAACGGCACCCGTACGATCTCGTACTCGCCGATGGGCTCGTCCACCTCGGGGCCGTGCCGCAGCCCGGCGTCCATGGACTCGAGGTGGCAGACGAAGAAGTGCTGCACCTTCACACCGGATGTGCCACTGTCCTCACCGATGTGCTCGACGGTGTCCACGAAGCAGGGCACCACATCGGTGATCTTGGCGCCGAGTTCCTCGTGGACCTCGCGGTGCAGGGCATGCACCACGGTCGGGTCCTCCGGCTCGACGCCGCCTCCGGGCGTGACCCAGTAAGGATCGACACCAGGCTTGGTGCGTTTGATCAGGATCAGGTTGTCGCCGTCCAGCAGAACGGCACGGGCGGTGCGCTTGACCACGGGTCGGACGGTCATGGGAGGAATGTGGCCCGGCTGGTTCCACGTGAAACATCGCGAGAGGTCACCGACCGGGATCGGGGCGCGATCGACAGGGGCCCGGCCCCTCCAGTCGTCCCCCGGAGCGCGGCTCAGCACCAGTCGGTGGCCGCGTGCAGCAGCCACTCGTGGGCCCGTGCGATGTGCGGCATCGCCAGCGTGCCGGTACGGACCACCAGGAAGTACGTCCGCAGGGGCGGCACCGCCGGATCGTGCAGCGCCAGCACGTCACCCCGCTCCAGCGCCTGGCCGCAGAGATAGCGGGGCAGTACGGCGAGGCCCGCACCCGCGACCGCGCACGCGAGGACGGCGCGCAGGTCGGGAACGATGACGGTGCCGGGAGCGGGCGGGCGGGAGTCGAAGACGGAGGCCCAGTAGCGGGAGACGAAGGGCAGGGACTCGTGCACCTCGATCAGCGGGACCTGCTCCAGCGCGAGCGCGCCCTTGCTGTGAGGATCCGCCGGGTCGAACTCCCCTGCCCAGCGCGGGGCGGCCACCAGCACGTGTTCCTCGTCGCACAGCGCAGTCGCCGTGAGCAGCGGCCCGCGCGGACGGGCCGTGCAGATGGCCAGATCATGATGTCCGGCGGCCAGCCCCTCCAAAGTCTCCTCGGCGTTCCCGAAGGACGCCCGCAGGGCGAATCCCTGGCCGTCCTCGCCGGTCAGCTCCGTCAGGGCGGGCAGCGCCCGCTCGGCGGTGAACTCGGGAGGCCCGGCGAGGTGCAGGGTCCGTACGGAGGACTCGTCGTCGAGACCGGTCTCGGCGATCTCCACCAGGGCGTCGAGATGCGGCGCGGCCTTGTGGGCGAGTTCGTCCCCGATGGTCGTCGGTGTCACACCGCGGGCCCGGCGCAGGAAGAGCGGGCGGCCCAACTGCCGCTCCAGCGTGCGGATCTGGGAGGTCACGGCGGGCTGGGAGAGGCCCAGCAGGGCGGCGGCGCGGGTGAAGGAACCGGCCCGGTGCACGGTCACGAAGGTGCGCAGCAAGGCCAGATCCATGAACGCCCTCCCCTTCCCTGCCCTTCCCCCGGCCCCCGGCCGCGCCCAACTATAAATAAGTCGATAGGGACCTGTCGCTACTGTGATTGGACACTGACACAGAGTCAACTAGCCTTGTGCGCGCGGTTCTTCGCGCGCAGAACCGGGACGGTCCGAGCCACGAGGGGGGAGGCTCGGACCGTCCGCCGTGCACAGCCGGACACGGCGGCGCGTGAGCGTGCCGACGGTTTCCCCTGCGCCCGGGCCGGTCAGTGCGCCGACTCGTCCAGCGCGCGCAGCACGTCTGCCACCAGGTCCTCGGGGTCCTCGGCTCCGACGGAGAGACGGACGAACCCCTCGGGCACCGCGTCCCCGCCCCAGCGGCCACGCCGTTCGGCGGTGGACCGCACCCCGCCGAAGCTGGTCGCGTCGTCCACGAGCCGCAACGCGTCGAGGAAACCGTCGGCCCGCTCGCGTGAGGGCAGCGTGAAGGACACCACGCATCCGTAGCGGCGCATCTGCTGCGAGGCGATCTTGTGCGAGGGGTCGTCGGGCAGTCCGGGATACCGCAGCCCGGTCACCTCCGGCCGGCTCCGCAGGGCCTCGGCGACGACGAGCGCGCTCGCGTTCTGCCGGTCGACCCGCAGCTGGATCGTGGCGATGGAACGGTGGGCGAGCCAGGCCTCCATGGGCCCCGGGATGGCCCCGACGATCTTCCGCCAGCGCCGTACGCCGGTCATCGTCCCGGCGTCGCGGCCGGTGACGTATCCGAGGAGCACGTCGCCGTGCCCGGTGAGCTGTTTGGTGCCGCTAGCGACCGAGAAGTCTGCGCCGAGTTCCAGCGGGCGCTGCCCCAGCGGTGTGGCGAGGGTGTTGTCGACGGCCACCAGCGCGCCGCGCGCGTGTGCTTCGGCGGCGAGCCTGCGGATGTCGCACACGTCCAGCCCGGGGTTCGACGGGCTCTCGATCCACAGCAGTTTCGCGCCGTCCAGGACGTCGAGTTGCGCGTCGCCGCCGGTGGGAGCGTTGCGCACCTCGATGCCGTACGCCTCCAGCTGGGCGCGTACGAGGGGCAGCACCTGGTAGCCGTCGCCCGGCAGGACGACCGCGTCCCCGGCGCTCAGCTGGGAGAAGAGCACCGAGGAGATCGCGGCCATGCCCGAGGCGAACACGAGCGTCTGGGCGTCCCCCCGTCCCGGCGCCTCCAGCTCGCTGATCGCCCGCTCCAGCAGGGTCCAGGTGGGGTTCTCGTCGCGGCCGTAGGTGTAGGGGCCGGTGGGATCGCCTGGCAGGTGGAAGTGGGCGGCGAAGACCGGCCCGGGCAAGGTCGGCTCGTGCTTGACCGGTTCGGGCAGCCCGGCCCGCACCGCGCGCGTGCCGTCACCGCCGCCGTCCGACAGCCCCCGTGTCTCCGTACCGCTCATGCCGCTCGTCCTCCCACGTGCTCACTCACCGCGGCGAGCAGACCGTCGCTCGCCGCCTCCACCATCTCAAGACACTCCTCGAAGCCGTCCGTCCCCCCGTAGTACGGGTCCGGAACGTCCAGGTCGTCCGGGTCGGCGGGGTCGTACGAGCGGAGCAGGCGCACCTTCTCCGCGTCCTGCCCGGTGGGCGCGAGGCGGCGCAGCGCCCGGAAGTGGCCGATGTCGAGGGCGACGACGAGGTCGAGCCGGGAGAACCAGGACGCCTGGAACCGCCGGGCGGTGTGGGCGCTCCCGTAGCCGTGGGCCTCCAGGACGGCGACGGTGCGCGGGTCGGCACCGTCGCCCTCGTGCCATCCGTCGGTGCCGGCGCTGTCGACTTCGACCAGGCCGTCGAGGCCGGCCTCCCGCACGCGGGCACGGAAGACGGATTCGGCCATGGGTGAGCGGCAGATGTTGCCCGTGCAGACGAAGCAGACGCGATAGGGCATGGCGGGCTCAGTCCCCGTCCGGCAGGACCACGTTGAGGGCCCAGGAGACGATCGAGATGATCAGGCCGCCCAGGACGGCGGTCCAGAAGCCCTCGACGTGGAAGCTGAGGTCGAGCTTGTCGGCCAGCCACGAGGTGAGCAGCAGCATCAGCGCGTTGACCACCAGGGTGATCAGACCGAGCGTCAAGACGAACAACGGGAAGGTCAGTACCTGCACAACCGGCTTGACCAGGACGTTCACCAGGCCGAAGACCAGGGCGACCAGTATCAGGGTGGCGACCTCCTTGCCCGTGCTGTCACCGGTCAGGGTGATCTTGTCGAGCAGCCACACCGCGACCGCCAGTGCGCCCGCGTTGGCGATCGTCTTGACTAGGAAATTCTTCATGTGTCTGATCGTGGCAGAAGAGATCGGTGACGAGTACGGCGAGGGCGGACGAAGTCGATGAAGGCATTCCGGCTGGACGAACTGGAGGCGGAGCGCGCCGCCAACGACGGCGCCTACCTGCAGTTCCTGCGTGAGCGGAACATGTCGGTCGGTCTGTACGCGCTGGACGCCGGCGAGCACGACCGGCAGCAGCCGCACAACCAGGACGAGGTGTACTTCGTGGTGAGCGGCCGCGCCGCGATCACCGTCGGCATGGAGACCACCCAGGTTTCGCGCGGCAGCGTCGTGTACGTACCGGCCGGGGTGGCCCACAAGTTCCACCACATCAGCGAGGACCTGCGGGTCATGGTGGTCTTCTCTCCGCCCGAGAGCTGAGCCGCGGCCTCAGGGTTCCCTAGGGGTTCGGTCAGGGGACGACAAGGGGTGCGAGGCCCCCGCCGGGGCCCCTCGCGGCTCTAGCATCGACCGCAGGACACAAGCAGGACCCGGCGGCGGACGTGCGGGGGTCGACAGGACCCGGCACCGCCCACGCGGGTCGTCGACAGGAACCCGGCACAGCGACGGGCGGAGAGGTAAGGACGAGAGCGATGCGAGAGATCTTCGCGGGACTGCCCTGGTGGGTGAAGTGGGTCGCGGTGCCGGTCATCGCCCTGGTCGTGTTCGGCGGACTGATAGCCAGCGTCGTGGGCTTCTTCATCGGTCTGCTCTTCAAGGCACTGGTCTTCGTGGCCCTGGTCGGCGGACTCATCTACGTCGTACGGAAGTTCACGGCGAGTTCTTCGTCGCGTGGCGACTGGTGAGCCTGCCGGGAAACCGGTGAGCGGTAACAGGAATCACCGGTTCCCTCGGGTGGGGGAAGTTTCCCGGACAGGCCGTCCGCAAGCGGTGGCAGGCGGTTAAAGTCCGGGAACTCGACGCGGGGACCATCCCCGCGAGGCGTACACCCCCTCCCGTGTCACCGGCACGGGCTGCCCCCTCGCTACGGGAGTGCCCCTTGGCCACGGTAGACACCGCCCCCGCGGAAGCCCACGCTCCGCCCACGGCGGCCCGCACCACCCTTTCCCCGCCGGGAGCCCGCACCGCCCTCCCGCGACCGGAAGCCGGCCGCCGGCCCCCCGAGCAGGCCGCGCCCCCACCACGGACGCGCCCCCAGGCAGCCGCGGCTCCGCGGCGCTCGCCGGTGCTGCCCGAGCAACCGCACACCTCCCCGTCCCTCCCCGCCGCACCGCACGCCGCCACGCTCATCGGCTCCGTGCAACGCGCGATGCGTCTGCTGGAATGCGTCGCCGAGCACACCCACGGGGCACCCGCCAAACAGCTGGCCCGCGAGACGGGACTGGCGCTCCCCACTGCCTACCACCTGCTGCGCACCCTCGTGCACGAGGGCTATCTGCGCCGCGACAAGGGGCTGTTCTTCCTGGGGGAGGCCGCCGAGCGGCTGTCCGGCGAGGGAGCCCGGCAGAAACGTCGCAGCACGGTCGCGGACACGCTCGCGCACTGGCGGGACGCCATCGGCGCACCCGTGTACTACGCGATGTACCGCGACGGTGAGATCGAGATCGTGTGCGTCTCCGACACTCCGGGCAATCCCGCGGTCGAGGAGTGGGCCGACTTCCGCGAGACCGGGCACGCGCACGCCATCGGGCAGTGCCTGCTCGCCCAGCTGGACGAGGACGCGCGGCGCGACCACCTCGACCGCCATCCTGTCCAGTCCGTCACGCCGTACACGGTGCGTGACGATCACACCCTCCTGCGGCGCCTCCACCACATGCGGCGTACCGATCCGGTGACCGAACAGCAGGAGTACGCATTGGGGACGGTGTGCGCGGCGATCCCCGTCACGGTGGGTGCCACAGCGGCGTCGGTGGCCATTTCTCTCCCCTCCCACCAGGCACATCGTCTCCTGGCGGCAGCCCGCCAACTGCAGGACGAGGCGGACCGGCTGCTCGGGTCACTGGCCCTCTCTATCAGTATCTGAAAACTCACTCCTTGTGATCTGTTGTGTACTTTCTGCAAGATGCCTTCAATGTCAGAGGGTTGATTCCCGGCCAGTCGACGGCATATGACGGGGTAGGCGATGCGAGAGTCCGTACAGGCAGAGGTCATGATGAGCTTCCTCGTCTCCGAGGAGCTCTCCTTCCGCATCCCGGTGCAGCTGCGTTACGAGGCCGGTGATCCCTACGCGGTCCGGCTTACCTTCCATCTCCCCGGTGACGCTCCCGTGACCTGGGCTTTCGGTCGCGAGTTGCTGATCGACGGCGTGGGCCGGCCGTGCGGAGAGGGGGACGTGCGGGTCTCACCCGCCGACCCCGAATCGCTGGGCGAGGTCCTGATCCGACTTCAGGTCAGTGGCGACCAGGCGTTGTTCCGTTCCTCGACGGCCCCGCTCATCGCCTTCCTGGACCGCACCGACAAGCTGGTCCCGCTGGGCCAGGAGGGTGCGATCGGCGACTTCGACGCCCACCTCGACGAGGCACTGGACCGCATCCTGGCCGAGGAACAGAGCGCGGGCTGAGGCGGTACGGCGACGAGGTGGCGGAACGCTTCAGCGCGTTGTCGGCGGAACGCTTCGCCACACCGCCCGCGACGGCGACCCGTGCGACGCGGACCGCTACCGGAGGGTTCGGCGGACCGGGCGCAGAGCCGTGCAGTAACGCTTCGCCCGCCCGACAGCCTCACGGCCGGGCGGGCGGAGGAACCGCGGCGAACGGGCCGAGGGGCCGACGGGCTCAGGGAAGCGGGCCGAGTGCATCGAACGGTCCGAGCGGATTGGGCGGCCCGAGCGGCCCGGACCCGACCGGGTGGGTCCGGCCGACCGACCGTCCCGCCCCGACTCCCCGCCCCCGTCCCGCCGTCACCGCGTCCTCAGCGCTTGCGTCGCCTGCCTCTGCCACCGTGTGGCGGCGCCGGCCGGGATTCCGCCGTCACCGCCTCGGTGTCGGGCCGGTCGGCGGCTACCACCAGGGCCGCGAGCGCCGTCGTGACGGGCACGGAGGCGACCAGCCCGATCGAGCCGACGAGCGTGCGCACGATCTCCTCCGCGACGAGTTCGCTGTTGGCGACCGCGCCGACGCTGCTCTGCGCGATGGAGAAGAGCAGCAGCAGAGGCAGCGCGGCGCCCGCGTAGGCGAGGACGAGGGTGTTGACGACGGAGGCGATGTGGTCGCGGCCGATGCGGATGCCCGCCCGGTACAGCCCGCGCCGGCCCATCGACGGATTGGCCTCGTGCAGCTCCCAGACCGCGGACGTCTGGGTGACCGTCACGTCGTCGAGGACACCGAGCGAACCGATGATGATGCCGGCGAGCAGCAGACCGCTCAGGTCGATCGACGGATACAGGCCGTGGATCAGACCGGTGTTGTCGTCCGTGTTGCCGGTGAGCGCGGCCCAGCCGTTGAACAGCGAGCCGAGCACACCGATCAGTACCAACGAGATGAGGGTGCCGAGCACGGCCACCGACGTACGGGCCGACAGACCGTGACACAGGTACAGGGCGATGAGCATGATGGCGCTCGCCCCGACCACCGCCACGACCAGGGGATTCGAGCCCTGCAGGATCGCCGGCAGGATGAAGAGGGTCAGCACCAGGAAGCTGGCGGCCAGTGCGACCAGCGCCATGACGCCACGCAGCCGGCCCACCACCACGACGGCCACCGCGAAGATGCCGGCGAGCAGGGCCATCGGGAACCTGCGGTTGACGTCGGTGACCGAGTACTGCAGTTCCTTCGGCGCGGAGGGCTCGTAGGCGACCACGACCTTCTCGTCCTCGTGCAACTGCCGTGACTGGTCCGGCTGGACGACCTCGGTGAAGGTACGGCCCTTGTCGTCGCCGCTGTCGACCCGGATCGTCGCCTTCTTGCAGGTGCCGCCGGACTGTTGCTGGGCGGCCGAGCCCCCGGCGGTGGGGGTGCCACCGGTGGAACTGCCCGCCGAGGCGTTCACCGACGCGCAGCTCACGCTCACGACCTCGGTGACGGTGGCGTGCTGGGTCTGCCGGTCGAAACCGACGCCGGTGCGCTGGTGCGGAGGGGCACCGCCCGGCCACAGCACCACGAGCCCGACCACCACCGCCATGCCGAACGGGATGAGGATCGCGGCGATGACCTTGCGCAGATGCTTCGACACGGGCGCGGCCGGCCCATGACTGTGTGAGTGTCCGTGCCCACCGGTGGACCCGTGCTCGTGCCCGCCGCCGGAGCCCGGGTCGTGGCCACCGGAGCCCGGCCGGTGGTCGTGACCGCCCCCGGACCCCGGTCCGGGCTGGTGCCCGCCACCGCCTCGGGAGCCCGGTCCATGGTCGTGCCCGTCACCGAAACCCGGCCCGTGCTCGCCGCCGGGACCCCGGCCGTAGCCGTTCCCGCCCCCGTCGCCATGGCCGTTGCCGTAGCCGTTGCCCTGGCCGGGCTCGCGGCGCGGCTCGTGCGGGGGGTAGGGAGGCTGGTGTGTCGTGGTCACCGCCCGATCATCGCAAGAACGCCGGGGGCCCTCTGTTCACCGCGCCCGAATTGACGCTAGCGTGGAGGCACCTTTGCACACGCGGGAGCTCGGAGCACCGGGCTGAGAGGGCGCTGACCTCCGTCTTCGCGGTGTTTCAGAGAGACGTCACCCGAACCGAGTGATGTTTCACATGAAACATCGGCAGACGGACATCGCTGCGTCGACCGCCGAACCTGTTACCGGGTAATGCCGGCGTAGGGAGTAGGTCTCATGACCAACAAGGACGCACGCACGCCTGCCTCCACACAGATTCCGACGGAGCCTCCGAAGGAGAGCGCGACGAGCGGAGAGAACGGCGAGAGCGGGAAGTCCATCGGCTGGCACAAGGGATACGTCGACGGTTCCCGCCCCGATCTGCGGGTGCCGGTCCGTCAGGTGCACCTGACCAACGGGCGGTCGGTCACGCTGTACGACACCTCGGGGCCGTACACCGATCCTCTCGTCGACACCGATGTCCGGCGGGGACTGCCCCCACTACGGGAGAACTGGATCGTCGCCCGCGGTGACACCGAGGAGTACCCGGGCCGGCCTGTCCGGCCCGAGGACGACGGCCTCAAGCACACCGCGCCGCGCGGCGGCCTGCGCAACCTCGACGCGGTCTTCCCCGGCCGGCCGCGCCAGCCGCGCCGCAGCCGGGACGGCGGGGCGGTCACGCAGCTCGCGTACGCGCGGCGCGGCGAGGTCACACCCGAGATGGAGTACGTGGCCATCCGGGAGAACATGTCGCCCGAGGTGGTTCGCGAAGAGATCGCGGCCGGGCGGGCGGTGCTGCCGGCCAACGTGAACCACCCGGAGATCGAGCCGATGATCATCGGCAAGCGGTTCCTGGTGAAGGTGAACGCCAACATCGGCAATTCGGCGGTGACTTCCTCCATCGAGGAGGAGGTCGAGAAGATGACGTGGGCGACCCGCTGGGGCGCCGACACGGTCATGGACCTGTCCACCGGCCGCAACATCCACACCACCCGCGAGTGGGTGCTGCGCAACTCCCCCGTCCCCATCGGGACGGTGCCGCTCTACCAGGCGTTGGAGAAGGTGGACGGCCGGGCCGAGGAGCTGACCTGGGAGATCTACAAGGACACGGTCGTCGAACAGGCCGAGCAGGGCGTGGACTACATGACGGTCCACGCGGGCGTGCGCCTGCCGTACGTACCGCTGACGGCCAACCGCAAGACCGGCATCGTCTCCCGTGGCGGCTCGATCATGGCCGCCTGGTGCCTCGCGCACCACAAGGAGAGCTTCCTGTACGAGAACTTCGAGGAACTCTGCGAGATCCTCGCGGCCTACGACGTCACGTACTCGCTGGGCGACGGCCTCAGGCCGGGCTCGATCGCGGACGCCAACGACGAGGCCCAGTTTGCGGAGTTGAGGACACTCGGGGAACTCAACCGGATCGCGAAGCGTTTTCATGTACAGACGATGATCGAAGGCCCGGGACACGTCCCGATGCACAAGATCAAGGAGAACATCGACCTTCAGCAGGAGATCTGCGATGAAGCTCCGTTCTATACCCTCGGCCCGCTGACCACGGACGTCGCGCCGGCGTACGACCACATCACCTCCGGCATCGGTGCCGCGATGATCGCCTGGTGGGGCACGGCCATGCTCTGCTACGTCACGCCCAAGGAGCACCTGGGCCTGCCCAACCGTGACGACGTCAAGACCGGTGTCATCACCTACAAGATCGCCGCCCACGCGGCCGACCTCGCCAAGGGTCACCCCGGTGCCCAGGAGTGGGACGACGCGCTGTCCGACGCCCGCTTCGAGTTCCGCTGGGAGGACCAGTTCAACCTGGCTCTCGACCCGGACACGGCAAGGGAGTTCCACGACGAGACCCTGCCCGCCGAACCCGCCAAGACGGCCCACTTCTGCTCCATGTGCGGGCCGAAGTTCTGCAGCATGAAGATCAGCCACAGCATCACGCGGCAGTTCGGCGGCGCGGCGGCAGAAGGGGCTTCGCCCGACGAGATCGCCGAGGGGATGCTGCAGAAGTCGAAGGAGTTCGCGGCGAGCGGGAGCCGGGTCTACCTGCCGATCGCCGACTGAGCCCCACCGCCGACCGGCCCGCGCACGCGGCGTCCAGGGCCGGCGGGTGCGGACCGGTTCTGGACGAGGGCCCGGTCCGCGACCCGGGACACCTCCGAAGCCGGGGAGGTGTCCCTCCGGCGTCCCGGCCCGCAGACTGGCCGTATGACAGCGAGATCAATGAGCAAGGGCGCCAACCTGCCGATCGGCTCCTCGTCCGTGCGCGCCGAGCTCGCCTGGTCCGAGGGGCCCGGCGTGCCGGACGCCGACGCCTCGGCGCTGCTGCTCACCGGCGCCGGACGCGTGCGTGACGACGGTGACTTCGTCTTCTACAACCAGCCGCAGCACGCGTCGGGTGCCGTACGGCATCTCGGGAAGCGGAAGGCTGCCGGCCTCACGACCGACACGGTCGAGGTGGACCTGCGGACGGTGGAACCCGCCGTGGAACGGGTCGTGTTGTGCGCGTCGGCCGACGGCGGCACGTTCGGTCAGATGCCCGGACTGACGCTGAGGCTGCTCGACTCCGGCACCGGGGAGGAGCTGGCCCGCTTCGATCCGCAGGCCACGACGGAGACTGCGTTCATCGGCGGCGAACTGTACCTGCGGCAGGGACAGTGGAAGTTCCGTGCGGTAGGGCAGGGGTACGCGTCGGGACTCGCGGGGCTGGCCACCGACTTCGGCATCTCCGTGGAGGCCGACTCCCCGGCCACGGCCGCGTCCCCCGTGCCGGCCGCGCCGCCCGTACCGGCCTCACCACCGGTACCGTCCGCGCCCCCGGTCCGCGCCTCGCCGCCCTCGCCGGCGGCACCCACAGCCAAGCCGGCCGGCCCCACCGCGCCGACGGCCGACACCCGCCCGGCGCGGGATGAGGCGCGCCTGCCCGTGGACATGCGCAAGCGGCTGTCCCTGCGCAAGGAGCAGGTGGCGGTCAGTCTGCGCAAGCACGGCGCCGCCGGTGTCACCGCGCGGATCGTGCTGGTCCTGGACGCCTCGGGCTCCATGTCCTTCCTGTACTCGAAGGGCGTGGTCGCCGACGTGGTGGAGCGGATGGCCGCGGTCGCCGCGCAGCTGGACGACGACGGGGAGATGCAGGCGTGGACGTTCGCCTCGCAGGCGGCCCGGCTGCCCGACCTGCGTCTGGGTGAGCTTCCCGACTGGCTGCGCCTCCATGTCCGGGTCGGAGAACTGAGTCTCTTCCGCCGCAACCGCAAACCGAGGAAGGGACTGGAGCCCGGGCAGGTGGACATGCGGGCGGTCGGTATCCAGAACGAGGAGCAGAAGGCGATCGCCCAGGTACGGCAGTACGTCCGTGAGAACCCGACCACGGCTCCCACGCTGGTGCTGTTCTTCTCCGACGGAGGCGTCTACCGCAACGCCGAGATCGAGCGGGAGCTCCGGGAGGCGGTGGAGGAGCCGATCTTCTGGCAGTTCGTGGGTCTCGGCCGGTCCAACTACGGCGTGCTGGAGCGACTCGACACCATGCCCGGCCGCAGGGTCGACAACGTCGGGTTCTTCGCCGTCGACGACATCAGCACCGTGCCCGACCCGGAACTCTACGACCGGCTGCTGTCCGAGTTCCCGGACTGGATGACCGCCGCCGGCCGGGCCGGCATCCTCTGATCCGGCTCCGCCGGGCCCCGCACGGTGCCGTGGACGGCCGGTCGTCGGCTTGCGCTCCCGAGGCGGGGCCCTCCGTGCGGAGGGATGCCCCGGGGCGGGGGCGCAAGCCGGCCGCTACTCCGGCTGGTGGTCCGGCCCTCCGAAGTCCGGGCTGGTGTAGTCCGGGCTCGAGAAGCTCGGACGCGGGCCCGCGGGACCGTCGTCGGGGCTGCTGAAGCCCGGTCGGCCGTAACCGAGGTGCGGCATGCGGCCGGTGGGTGCCGGCGGGGCCGCACGGTGCAGTGCGCCGCTGTCGGGGTCGGCCAGTGCCTCCCGCAGGAACGGCAGGAGGCCGCGCTCCAGGAGGGCCTCGCGCCAGGTGTCCCCGGCCCGGGCCACT
This sequence comes from Streptomyces sp. NPDC005574, assembly GCF_040605435.1. Classification (NCBI taxonomy): domain Bacteria; kingdom Bacillati; phylum Actinomycetota; class Actinomycetes; order Kitasatosporales; family Streptomycetaceae; genus Streptomyces; species Streptomyces sp. NPDC005574. The sequence continues at coordinate 156,031 of NZ_JBEXCW010000001.1, read as the reverse complement.
TCCGCGCTCATCTCGCCGTACGGTCCGGCGCTGAGCGAGGGCCTGTTGCGCAGCGCCGTCAGCAGGAGCCCGACGGCGGCGACCAGGATCGCGGCCGCGGTGACGGCCCCGAACACCCAGCCTGCGGTGATCATGGTCTGGGCGAACGCCGGCTCGGGGTCCAGCATCTTCAGGATGTACCCCACGAGCAGGAAGATCGCCGCGGCGGTTCCGGCGAGGACGGGGGCGAGGACCGCGACGACGGCGACGGCGCCCGCGCCGGCGGTCTCGGCGACCTCCCCCATGGTGGTGGCGAGCCCCATCGCGGTCGCGCCCGGCTCCCCCGGGCCGGTTTCGCGAACGGCCGAGGGGGTGGACGGCGCCGGCTGGCGCAGTTCCTCGCGGACCTTGACGTAGTGCTGGTACTCGGTCGCCGCGGCCGCCGTGATGAGTGCGGTGGCGTTGAGCGCCATGGTGCGCAGCTGTTCGGTGTTGAGCCGCTGTCCGACAGCGGCCAGTTCCGGGCGGTGTGGGGCGGAGCGCAGCGCCTCATCGAGGATCCGCTCGTATTCCTGGCGGTCCTCGCTCAGCAGGTGCTGCGGAACGCTGTTCATCTGCATCCCCCGATGCTCCGTAGGGCTTGTGGCTCGCATGACGACGAGCCGTCGGGCAGAAACGGAGGGGAGCCTGCTACGGATAAGCCGATGGTAGAGCGGCGACGGCACTAGGTGACAGGGGGTTTGCAGAAATTGGCCCCCGGCCGGCGCCGCCGCCCGTGGGTCCGCCGCGGGGTGTTTGCCGGGTGAATACTCAGTTGTCCAGGGGAAGTTGCTGGACCAGCAGCTTTCCGGCCATGGTCACTCCGCCGTCCATCGCGATGGCGAGTCCGTCGGCGTAGACGTGCGGGCCCTCGACCAGGGGATCGGTCGTGTCCTCGTCGTCCTCGGAGCCCACCTCGCCCAGCAGGTACGGGATGGGGCTGTGGCCGTGAACGATGCGGGTACCGCCGTAGGTGTCCAGCAGGGAGCGCACCGCGTCGGCGCCGCCCTCGTCGCGGAAGGAGAAGCGCTTGGTGAACTTGCGGAACAGGTCCCACACCTCGTCCGCGTCGTTGCGGGTGATCGTCTCGCGGACCGTGTCGTTGACCGCCTCGATGGAGTCGCCGTAGTCGAGGTAGGCGGTGGTGTCCGAGTGGACGAGGAGATGGCCGTCGACCTCCTCCACGGCGTCGAGGCGGGCCATCCACTGGAGGTGGTGGTCCTGAAGGCGGTCCATGTCGGTCTTCTGGCCGCCGTTGAGGAGCCAGGCCGCCTGGAAGGTGGCGGTGCCCGCCCCGGAGTGGACGGGGGTGTCGCCGAACCGCTTGGCGCCGAGCAGCAGCAGTTCGTGATTGCCCATCAGGGCCTTGCAGTAGCCGCCCGCCGCGGCGGCCTCGGCGGACAGCCGCATCACGAGGTCGATGACCCCGATGCCGTCGGGGCCGCGGTCGGTGAAGTCGCCGAGGAACCACAGCCGGGCCGTGCCCGCGCACCAGTTCCCCTCGGCGTCGACGAGGCCCTTCTCCCGGAGCGCGGCCAGCAACTCGTCGATGTAGCCGTGCACGTCGCCGACGACGAACAGGGGCCCCGGCCCGTCGCTGGACTGCGGGGCCGCTGCGGGCGCCGGGTCGACCGGCACCTGAAGCGTGTCACCGCGGTTGATGACGGGCAGGTCGCGCTGTGTGGGCGTGTACCCGTCCGGATGCTCCACCGGCTCCTCCACGGGTCTGACGGCGCCCTCGGCGTGCGCGCTGTAGGAGTACGGCCCGGCCTCGTGGACGTACGCCGGTACCCGGAAGTCGCGCAACGTCGCCGTCCGCTCCGCCTCGGGTCCCTGACCGGCCCCCTGAGTCATCGACCCCTCCACCATCGCGCCGCATCTGCACCGCATCGGACTGCCTGGTCGCAGCGGCCCGCGGTGTCGTGGGCCCATCATAGGAATGCGGATCGCGCCGTGTGATGACCCAGGGGTGGTGAATCAGAGCGGGACTCCGGTTCACCGCGGCTTTCGCCCCGGTTGGGCAGGGCTTCGGCCGCCTCACGACCGCCCGTCTACTTCTCCTCGGGCGATCGCGGCGGGCTGACGGTCGTGCGCGGAGGACGTCGCTGGGACGAGGTACGCACGATCAGTTCGGTCGGTATCACCTGTTCGACCGGCTGGTCCGAGTCGACGCCCTCGATGGCGTCGATGAGGAGCTGGACCACCGCCGTGCCGATCCGGCGCGGCTTGAGGGAGAGCGTGGTGATGGGCGGTTCGGTGTTGGCGTACACGGTGGACTCGCTGCAGCAGACGAGCAGCAGTTCCTCGGGGACGCGCAGCCCGTAGCGGCGCGCGGCGGCGAGCAGGTCGGTGCCGTTCGGGTCGAACAGGCCGTAGACCGCGTCTGGCCGGTCGGGACGGGCGAGCAGCCGGTCGGCGGCGACGGCGCCCGCGCACGGATCGTGCGCCGGGTAGGACTCGTACACCGGGTCCTGGCCGACCCGCTCGCACCAGCGCAGGTAGGCGGTGGTCGACAGATGGGTGTAGGTGTCGGTGCTGGTCCCGGTCAGCAGGCCGATACGGCGGGCGCCCGCGTCGGCCAGGTGGTCGAGGATGCCGAGGACGGCGGCCTCGTGGTCGTTGTCGACCCAGGCGGTGACCGGGAGCGAGCCGGCCGGGCGGCCGTCGGAGACGACGGGTAACCCCTGCCGGACGAGCTCGCTGACCACCGGGTCGTGGTCGGACGGGTCGATGACCACGGTCCCGTCGAGGGCGACGTTCGACCACACGTCGTGGCGCGAGGTCGCCGGGAGGATGACGAGGGCGTAGCCGCGGGCGAGCGCGGCGGAGGTGGCGGCGCGCGCCATCTCGGCGAAGTACGCGAACTCGGTGAAGGTGAAAGGCTCGTCCCCGTACGTCGTCACGGTCAGGCCGATCAGTCCGGACTTGCCGGTACGGAGCGTGCGTGCCGCCGCCGACGGGCGGTACCCGAGCCGGTCGGCGACCTCCCGGACATGCCGGCGGGTGGCGTCCGGGAGCCTGCCCTTCCCGTTGAGGGCGTCGGAGACGGTCGTGATGGAGACTCCGGCGGCGGCGGCCACGTCCCTGATGCCCGCCCGGCCCGGCCGGCTGCCTCGGCGTGAGGTTTCCGCGCGGCTCACCTGGTGCTTCCCTGCTGCTGTCATGGCGAGCCGATAGTAGGGCTCATGCGGTGGGGTAGGGCGGACGCATATGCACGCGTTGACAGGCACGTTTCTGCAAGGCCACAGCTACCGAATTGCCTTTGATATCAAGGGACTTGAACGGTTCAATGCCAGGACGTGACGCGACGGCCCGCACCGGCCTGCCAAGTACCCCATGTCTCGAAGAGGTCTCAACTCACCTGCACGAGGGATGCGCGCCACGGCGTGAGCCACCCGCGCATAGATATATGTAGCCGCGCCCCCCGATTCGTGGGGCTTCGTACGGTGATGCCCCTGGTGCTGGTGTGACTCGTGAGGTTTCCGGCCCGGACCTGCGGGAGGCCGTCGCCCACCTGTACGCAGCGGAGCGGAATCCTCATAAGGTGAGCAGTATTGGAAGCCGGCGGTGGTGACGGTCCGCCGGTGGTCGCGAGGAGGACTGCGGTGAGCGAGACGAGCCCCAAGCTGCGTGCCGAGCTGGAGGGTATCCCCACCTACAAGCCGGGCAGGCCCGCCGCGTCCGGTGGTCCGGCCGCGTACAAGCTGTCCTCCAACGAGAACCCCTACCCTCCACTGCCGGGCGTGATGGAGACGGTGACGGGCGCCGCCTCCTCGTTCAACCGGTACCCGGACATGGCGTGCACGGGCCTGATGGACGAACTGGCCGAGCGGTTCGCGGTGCCCCTCTCCCATCTGGCGACCGGGACCGGCTCGGTCGGCGTCGCCCAGCAGCTGGTGCAGGCCACCTCCGGACCGGGCGACGAGGTGATCTACGCCTGGCGGTCCTTCGAGGCGTACCCGATCATCACGCAGGTCAGCGGCGCGACCGCGGTGCAGGTGCCGCTGACGCCGGGGGACGTGCACGACCTGGACGCGATGGCGGCCGCCATCACCGACCGGACGCGGCTGATCTTCGTCTGCAACCCCAACAACCCGACGGGCACGGTCGTGCGGCGGGCCGAGCTGGAACGGTTCCTCGACCGGGTGCCCGGCGACGTGCTGGTGGTGCTGGACGAGGCGTACCGCGAGTTCATCCGCGACATGGAGGTCCCGGACGGTGTGACGCTGTACCGGGACCGGCCCAACGTCTGCGTCCTGCGCACCTTCTCCAAGGCGTACGGCCTCGCCGGCCTGCGCGTGGGGTTCGCCATCGCCCACGAGCCGGTCGCGGCGGCGCTGCGCAAGACGGCCGTGCCGTTCGGTGTGAGCCAGCTCGCCCAGGACGCGGCCGTCGCCTCGCTGCGCGCCGAGGACGAGCTGCTCGGCCGGGTCGGCTCGCTGGTCTGCGAACGGACGCGGGTGGTCGACGCGCTGCGGGGCCAGGGCTGGACGGTTCCCGAGACGCAGGCCAACTTCGTGTGGCTGCGGCTGGGGGAGTCCACGGTCGCCTTCGCGGCCGCCTGTGAGCAGGCGGGCGTGGTGGTGCGGCCCTTCGCGGGCGAGGGCGTGCGGGTCACGATCGGCGAGAACGAGGCCAACGACATCTTCCTGCGCGTGGCGGAAGGTTTCCGCAAGGAGCTCTAGCGGCGGCGGCGCGGGCCCGAGCGGCCGACCGGGTCCGAGGTTCGAGGCTCCGGGCGGGGGCCCACCGGTGAACTCACCGGTGGGCCCCCGCCCGTTTCCGGTTTCCGGTGGACGTCGGGGACCTCCGGGGGACCTCGGGGACCCGTGCGAGGGCCGAAGGGCCCTAGAGGGACCCCCTGTCGATTGTCGAAAATCAGTGCGCCATAATGGCTTGTGAATGTGAACGCGTTCACAAGCGTGTCCCGGTTGCTCCCGTGATGCGTATGACAAAAGGGGCAGACTGCTGCCGTGTGGCGGCAACGTAAAGGAGACTGACGACGTGGACCTGGCTTTGGCGCCGGAGACTCTGGCGCGTTGGCAGTTCGGCATCACCACCGTCTACCACTTCCTGTTCGTCCCCCTGACGATCTCGCTTGCCGCTCTCACGGCCGGGCTGCAGACCGCCTGGGTGCGTACCGAGAACGAGAAGTACCTCAGGGCGACCAAGTTCTGGGGCAAGCTCTTCCTGATCAACATCGCGATGGGCGTGGTCACCGGCATCGTGCAGGAGTTCCAGTTCGGCATGAACTGGTCCGACTACTCCCGCTTCGTCGGTGACGTCTTCGGAGCCCCGCTCGCCTTCGAGGCCCTGATCGCCTTCTTCTTCGAGTCCACGTTCATCGGCCTGTGGATCTTCGGCTGGGACAAGCTGCCCAAGAAGATCCACCTGGCCTGCATCTGGATGGTCTCGATCGGCACGATCCTGTCGGCGTACTTCATCCTGGCGGCCAACTCCTGGATGCAGCACCCCGTCGGCTACCGGATCAACAAGGCCAGGGGGCGCGCCGAGCTCACGGACTTCTGGCAGGTGCTGACCCAGAACACCGCGCTGGCCCAGGCCTTCCACACGCTGGCCGCCTCCTTCCTGACCGGCGGCGCGTTCATGGTCGGCATCGCGGCCTTCCATCTGTTCCGCAAGAAGCACGTGCGGGTGATGAAGACGTCACTGCGGCTGGGCCTGGTCACCGTGGCGATCGCCGGCCTGCTCACCGCGGTCAGCGGGGACACGCTGGGCAAGGTCATGTTCAAGCAGCAGCCGATGAAGATGGCCGCCGCCGAGGCCTTGTGGGACGGCCAGAACGCCGCGCCCTTCTCGATCTTCGCGTACGGGGACGTCAGCAAGGGGCACAACTCCGTCGAACTGTCGGTCCCGGGAATACTGTCCTTCCTCGCCGACGACGACTTCAACTCCTACGTCCCCGGCATCAACGACACCAACAAGGCCGAGCAGCAGAAGTACGGTCCCGGCGACTACCGCCCGATCATCCCCGTCACCTTCTGGGCGTTCCGCTGGATGATCGGCTTCGGCATGGCGTCCTTCGCGATCGGCCTGGCCGGGCTGTGGCTGACCCGGGGGAAGTTCCTGCTGCCCCAGCACCTGAGGGTCGGCGAGGACGAGGTGCCGCACCTGGTCCTGTTCAGGAACAAGGCGCTCGGCCCGAAACTCACCAGGCTGTACTGGCTGGTCGCGATCTGGACCCTGGGCTTCCCGCTGATCGCCAACTCCTGGGGCTGGATCTTCACCGAGATGGGCCGCCAGCCGTGGGTCGTCTACGGCGTGCTGCAGACCAGGGACGCGGTCTCCCCCGGTGTCTCCCAGGGCGAGATCCTCACCTCGATGCTCGTCTTCACCGCGCTGTACGCCGTTCTCGCCGTCATCGAGGTCAAGCTGCTCGTGAAGTACGTCAAGGCCGGGCCGCCCGAGCTCACCGACGCCGACCTCAACCCGCCCACGAAGATCGGCGGCGACACCCGTGACGCCGACAAGCCGATGGCCTTCTCCTACTAGGCCCAGGGAGCTGCTGAGTCATGGAACTCCACGACGTCTGGTTCGTCCTCATCGCGGTCCTGTGGACCGGCTACTTCTTCCTGGAGGGCTTCGACTTCGGAGTCGGCATCCTCACCAGGCTGCTGGCCCGGGACCGTCCCGAGAAGCGGGTGTTGATCAACACGATCGGCCCGGTGTGGGACGGCAACGAGGTGTGGCTGCTCACGGCCGGCGGCGCGACCTTCGCCGCCTTCCCCGAGTGGTACGCCACTCTCTTCTCCGGGTTCTACCTCCCCCTGCTGGTCATCCTGGTCTGCCTGATCGTCCGGGGCGTCGCCTTCGAATACCGCGCGAAGCGGCCCGAGGAGAACTGGCAGCGCAACTGGGAGACCGCGATCTTCTGGACCTCGCTGATCCCGGCGTTCCTGTGGGGCGTGGCCTTCGGCAACATCGTGCACGGCGTGAAGATCGACCGGAACTTCGAGTACGTCGGCACCCTGTGGGACCTGCTCAACCCGTACGCGCTGCTCGGTGGACTGGTGACGCTGACGCTGTTCACCTTCCACGGTGCCGTGTTCACGGCGCTCAAGACGGTCGGTGACATCCGGGAGCGGGCCCGCAAGCTGGCCCTGCGGGTCGGCCTCCTCGCCGCCGTGGTCGCACTGGTCTTCCTGCTCTGGACGCAGGTGGACAGCGGGGACGGCAAGAGCCTGGTCGCGATGGCCGTGGCGGTCGCCGCACTGGTCGCGGCGCTGCTGGCCAACCAGGCCGGACGCGAGGGGTGGTCGTTCGCCCTGTCCGGGGTCACCATCGTGGCCGCTGTGGCGATGCTGTTCCTGACCCTCTTCCCGAACGTCATGCCGTCCTCGCTCAACGAGGACTGGAGCCTCACGGTCACCAACGCCTCGTCGAGCCCGTACACCCTCAGAATCATGACCTGGTGTGCGGGGATCGCCACGCCGCTCGTCCTGCTCTACCAGAGCTGGACCTACTGGGTGTTCCGCAAGCGGATCGGCACCCAGCACATCGCCGAAGCCGCACACTGAGTCCGACGTGGAGGGGTGTGTCCGGTGTTTCACGTGAAACACCCCTCTCTGGGCCGAAGGGCATGTTTCACGTGAAACCGATCGATCCCCGTCTTCTCCGGTACGCACACGCCACACGTCACTTCCTGGTGGCGGTCGTCGGGCTCGGAGTCGTCGGTGCGGGACTGGTCATCGCGCAGGCGATGCTCATCGCCGAGATCGTCGTGGGGGCGTTCCAGCACGGGATGTCGGCCACCGAACTGCGCTCTCCGCTGCTGCTGTTGGTGGCCGTGGCGGTCGGTCGTGCCCTGGTCTCCTGGCTCACCGGACTCGCCGCGCACCGGGCGAGCGCGGCGGTGAAGTCGGAGCTGCGCGGGAGGCTGCTGGAGCGCGCGGTGGCGCTCGGTCCCGGTTGGCTCGGCGGACAGCGCACCGGGTCGCTGGTCGCTCTCGCCACCCGAGGCGTGGACGCCCTCGACGACTACTTCTCGCGCTATCTGCCGCAGTTGGGGCTCGCGGTGGTCGTGCCGGTGGCGGTGCTGGCCAGGATCGTGACCGAGGACTGGGTCTCGGCCGCCCTCATCGTCGCGACCCTGCCGCTGATACCGGTCTTCATGGTGCTGATCGGCTGGGCCACGCAATCCCGGATGGATCGGCAGTGGCAACTGCTGTCCCGGCTGTCCGGGCACTTCCTGGACGTCGTCGCCGGGCTGCCGACCCTCAAGGTGTTCGGACGGGCCAAGGCGCAAGCGGAGTCGATCCGGCGGATCACCGACGAGTACCGGCAGGCGACGATGCGTACCCTGCGCATCGCCTTCATCTCGTCGTTCGCCCTGGAACTGCTCTCCACTCTCTCGGTGGCCCTGGTCGCCGTGACGATCGGGATGCGGCTCGTGCACGGCGAGATGGACCTGTACATCGGCCTCGTCATCCTCGTCCTCGCGCCCGAGGCCTATCTGCCTCTGCGTCAGGTGGGGGCGCAGTACCACGCGGCGGCGGAGGGGCTGGCCGCCGCCGAGGAGATCTTCGCGGTGCTCGAGACACCGGTGCCGGCCGCGGGGACCGGCGCCGTGCCGCGGGGCGCCCTGACCTTCGACGGCGTCACGGTCCGCTACCCGGGCAGGTCCGGGGACGCGGTGTCGGAGGTGTCCCTCGCCGTCGAGCCGGGGGAGACGGTCGCGCTCGTCGGACCGAGCGGTACGGGCAAGTCGACGCTGCTGAACGTACTGCTGGGGTTCGTACGGCCCAGTCGTGGGCGGGTCCTGGTCGGGGATACCGACCTCGCCGAGATCGATCTCGCGCAGTGGCACGCCCAGATCGCGTGGGTGCCGCAGCGGCCCCAGTTGTTCGCGGGGACGATCACCGAGAACGTACGGCTGGCCCGGCCCGACGCGGACCAGGCCGCCGTACGGCGTGCGCTCGCGGACGCGGGCGCGCTGGATTTCGTGGACGCGCTGCCCGAGGGCGCCGACACGCGGCTGGGTGAGGACGGGGCCGGGCTGTCCGCCGGGCAGCGGCAGCGGCTCGCGCTGGCCCGGGCGTTCCTCGCGGACCGGCCGGTGCTGCTGCTCGACGAGCCGACGGCCGCGCTGGACGGGGCGACGGAGGCCGAGGTCGTGGCCGCGGTGCGGCGACTGGCCGTCGGACGAACCGTGCTGCTGGTGGTCCACCGACCGGCGTTGCTGGCGGTGGCCGACCGGGTGGTGCGGCTGGAGGACGGCATGCACGACGGAACCGCCGTCCCCGTGCAGAGTCCCACCCTCGCGGAACGGCTCGCGGAGTCCGAGGCCCACCGGATCGAGGAGGGACCGGCCGCGGACGCGGGACACGCCCCGACCGGGACACCGCAGCCGGTCACCGGCGCACCCGGTGTCCTGGGCCGGGTGCGCGCCCTGTCCGGCGCCCGTCGCGGCCGCCTCGTCCTCGCCCTGCTGCTCGGAAGCCTCGCCCTGGGTAGTGCCGTCGGTCTCATGGCCACATCGGGATGGCTCATCTCCCGGGCCTCGCAGCAGCCACCGGTGCTGTACCTCATGGTGGCCGTGACGGCGACGCGGGCCTTCGGCATCGGACGGGCCGTCTTCCGCTATGGCGAGCGGCTCGTGTCGCACGACGCCGTCCTGCGGATGCTGGCCGACACCCGGGTCGCCGTGTACCGGCGGCTGGAGCGGCTGGCGCCCGCCGGACTGCGCCGCACCCGCCGGGGCGACCTGCTCTCCCGGCTGGTCTCCGACGTCGACGCCCTCCAGGACTACTGGCTGCGCTGGCTGCTGCCCGCCGGCGCCGCCGTGACGGTGTCCGCCGCGGCCGTCGCGTTCACGGCCTGGCTGCTGCCCCTGGCCGGCGTCGCGCTCGCGGCCGGACTGCTGGCCGCGGGCGCCGGGGTTCCGCTGGTCACGAGTGCCGTGGCACGGCGGGCCGAACGCCGGCTGGCCCCCGCCCGCGGGGCGCTGGCCACCCGGGTGACGGACCTGCTCACCGGCACCGCCGAACTGACCGTCGCCGGAGCCCTGCCCGCCCGCACCGCCGAGGCACGCAGGGCCGACGGCACCCTCACCCGCATCTCCTCACGCGCCGCGACCGCCGCCGCGCTCGGCGACGGACTCACGGCACTGCTCTGCGGCCTGACCGTCGCGGCCACGGCGCTCCTCGGCGCCCAGGCGGTCGCCGGTGGACGGCTGAGCGGGGTGGCCATGGCCGTCGTCGTTCTCACACCGCTGGCCGCGTTCGAGGCCGTCCTCGGGATGCCGCTCGCCGCGCAGCACCGGCAGCGGGTGGCCCGGAGCGCGGAGCGCGTGTTCGAGGTCCTGGACGCCCCCGAGCCCGTACGGGAGCCGGAGCAGCCTTGTCAGGCGCCCGGCTCACCGTTCCCGGTCGTGATCGAGGGCCTGGCCGCCCGCCACCCCGGACAGGACCGGGACGCCCTCTCCGGACTCGACCTCACGCTCGCGGAGGGCCGCAGGGTCGCCGTGGTGGGGACCTCCGGGTCCGGCAAGACCACCCTGGCCCAGGTGCTGCTGCGCTTCCTGGACGCCGACCGGGGCTCGTACACGCTGGGCGGGACGGACGCGAAGACCCTGGACGGCGACGACGTACGGCGGTTCGTGGGACTGTGCGCGCAGGACGCGCACCTCTTCGACAGCTCGGTGCGCCAGAACCTGCTGCTCGCGAAGAAAGCCGCGACCGAGGACGAACTGCGCTGCGCCCTCGCGCGGGCCCGGCTGCTCGACTGGGCCGACAGCCTGCCCGACGGACTCGACACCCTGGTCGGCGAGCACGGGGCCCGGCTGTCGGGCGGGCAGCGGCAGCGGCTGGCGCTGGCCCGCGCGCTGCTCGCCGACTTCCCCGTCCTCGTGCTCGACGAGCCCGCCGAGCACCTCGACCTGCCGACGGCCGACGCCCTGACCGCCGACCTGCTGGCCGCGACCGAGGGCCGCACGACCCTGCTCATCACCCACCGGCTGGCCGGTCTTGAGGCCGTGGACGAGGTGGTGGTGCTCGACGCGGGACACGTGGTGCAGCGCGGCACGCACGCCGAACTGAGCCTCGTGGAGGGCCCGCTGCGGGCCATGGCGGAGCGCGAGACGGAGTCCGGACTGCTCACGACGGCGCGCTGAGCGCTCCCGCGACAGACCCGGGGTCCGGTCGGCGGGTACGCCCGGCGGCCGGTCCGCGGGTATGGCCGGTGGCGCGGTACGGGGGCCCTCCGGGCGCCGCCGCGTCACCGCTTCTCGCCGGGCTTCGAGCGGGTCCCCGCGTGGACGGGTACTGGGCCGACCCGGGGACAGGTGTCCCCCAGGTGTACGCCTTGAACAGGACCGGAGTCACCTGGCGGGGTCACGATCGCTGACATGGGGTCATACCGTCGGCGCGCACTGCTCGTTGTGGCACCGCTGTGCGCGGTGGCGATGCTCGCGGCGGGACCCGCCGACGGCTCGGACGCGAGCGACGGCGACACGGGCCGCGACGTCAGCGGCCAGGTGGTGCGGCTGTACGAGGACGCCGCCCTGGCCACTCAGCGGTACGAGGCGGGGCGGGCGGAGGCCGAGACACAACGGGTGACGGCGCTGCGGGCCGAGGCGCCACTGGAACGCGAACGGCGGGAGATCACCGGCCTGCGTGCCGACCTCGGGCGTATCGTCCGGGCCCAGTACCGCACGGGGGGCCTCCCCCTGGTCGCCCAGTTGCTCCTCGCCGACGACCCCGCGGGGCTGTTGGAGGGGCAGCACGCCTTCTCGCGGGCGGACCTCGCCGTCCGCAACGCCATCGGCAGGAGACAGCGCGCCGAGACCCGGCTGGCCGCGGACGAGGCGAGGGCCACGGCGGCCTGGCGGAAGCTGGAGCGGCACAACACCGAACTCGCCGCCCTCAAGGACACCGTCGAGCGGAAACTCGAGGACGCGCGAGGGCGGTTGCAGGGACTGGCGGACGCCTCGGTCGCCGCGGGCTCCTGTCGAGGCGCGGTCCGGCTGGACCAGCCCCAGGCCCCTGCCACCGCTGCGTGGGTAGCCCCCGTCGAGAGGTACACGCTGTCCGCCGGGTTCGGCAGCGACGGCGCGCGCTGGGCGAACCGGCACACCGGGCAGGACTTCGCGGTACCGATCGGCAGCCCGGTTCGCGCGGCAGGCGCCGGCCGGGTGGTGACCGTCTCCTGCGGGGGCCCCTTCGGCATCGAGGTGGTGATCGAGCACGCGGGCGGCTACTACACGCAGTACGCCCACCTCGCGGCCGTCGCCGTCGACCAGGGGGAACGCGTGGCCACCGGGCAGTGGATCGGGCAGTCGGGCACCAGCGGCAACTCCACCGGCCCGCACCTGCACTTCGAGGTACGGATCACCCCCGAGGCGGGCTCGGCCCTGGACCCGGTGCCTTGGCTGGCTCAGCGGGGGGTGCCGCTCGGGTAGGCCGCCCGCCGGCTACTGGTCCGCCGGACCGCCCGGCTGTCGACCACCCGCCGAGGGGGCGGCTCGGCAACAGGCCGCTCGGCACCCGGGCCGTCCGCCGACAGGGCCGCCCGGTGCCTGAGCCGCCCCCCGTGTCAGCGTCGCACCAGCATCCGCTCGATGACGACCGCCACCCCGTCCTCGTTGTTGGCGACCGTGCGCCCCGAGGCGGCGGCGATGACGTCCGGGTGCGCGTTGCCCATGGCGTACGACTGGCCGGCCCAGGTGAGCATCTCCACGTCGTTCGGCATGTCCCCGAAGGCGACGACCTCCTCGTGCGAGATGCCGCGCTCGGCACAGGCCAGAGCGAGGGTGCTGGCCTTGGAGACACCCGGCCCGCTGATCTCCAGCAGGGCGCTCGGGCTGGAGCGGGTGACGTTGGCGCGCTCACCGATGGCGAGCCGGGCCAGCGTCAGGAAGGCGTCCGGGTCGATCTCGGGGTGGTACGCGAGGATCTTGAGAACGGGCTCGCCGGCGCCCGGCGCGTCCGGCGCGAGAAGCCGCTCGGCGGGCGCGAGGGTGTCCGGGGTCTCCATGTGCAGCTTGGGGTAGTCCGGCTCCTGGTAGAAGCCGTACGTCTGCTCCACCGCGTACACCGTGCCCGGCGCCGCCTCCCGCAGCAGACCGACGGCGTCCAGCGCGTTCTCCCGGGCCAGCTCCCGCACCTTCACGAACCGGTGCGCGCCGGGACCGCCGTGCAGGTCGACCACGGCGGCACCGTTCCCGCAGATCGCCAGCCCGTGGCCGTGGACGTGCTCGCTGACCACGTCCATCCAGCGGGCCGGGCGGCCGGTGACGAAGAAGACCTCGATGCCCGCCTCCTCCGCGGCCGCGAGAGCCGCGACCGTGCGCGGAGAGACCGACTTGTCGTCGCGCAGCAGCGTGCCGTCGAGGTCGGTGGCGATCAGCCGCGGCGGGGTGGTGGCGGGCGGGGTCTCGGGCTGTCGGGTAGCTGAGGTCACCGGGCCATTCTCCCGTATATGCGCCCACGCCCGTGCGGCAGTCCGCACACGTGAGTGGATACCGCCCCCACCAGCACCGTCGCGGCCCTGGGGGATCAGCCCAGCTGGGAGGGCGCCTCCATGGCGATCTGCTCGAACACCTTCTCGTCCGCGGCGAAGTCGGAGCCGGGGATGGGCCAGTGGATCACGATGTCGGTGAAGCCCAGCTCCCGGTGGCGGCCCGCGAAGTCCACGAAGGCGTTGAGCGACTCCAGCGGGCGGCCGCGGTCCGGGGTGAACCCCGTCAGCAGGATCTTGTCCAGGCCGGCCACGTCACGCCCGATCTCGGCGCAGGCGTCGGAGAGCTTCCCGATCTGGCCGCGCAGGGCATGCACCGACTGTTCGGGGGTGCCGTCCTCGAACAGCTTGGGGTCACCGGTGGTCACCCACGCCTGTCCGTGCCGGGCGGCGAGCCGCAACCCGCGCGGGCCGGTCGCGGCCACCGCGAAGGGCAGCCGGGGCCGCTGCACACAGCCCGGGATGTTGCGCGCCTCGTGAGCCGAGTAGTAGTCGCCCTCGTAGGAGACCGAGTCCTCGGTCAGCAGCCGGTCCAGCAGCGGCACGAACTCACCGAAACGGGCGGCACGCTCGCGGGGGGTCCACGGGTCCTGTCCGAGCGCGGTCGCGTCGAAACCAGTACCGCCCGCGCCGATGCCGAGCGTCACCCGGCCGCCGGAGATGTCGTCGAGGGAGATCAGTTCCTTGGCGAGGGTCACCGGGTGCCGGAAGTTCGGCGAGGTCACCAGGGTGCCCAGGCGCAGTTGGTCGGTGACGCCGGCGGCAGCGGTCAGCGTCGGCACGGCGCCGAACCAGGGGCCGTCCCGGAAGGTGCGCCAGGACAGGTGGTCGTAGGTGAACGCGGTGTGGAAGCCGAGCTGCTCCGCGCGCTGCCACGACGAACGGCCCCCTTCGTGCCAGCGGAGGTGGGGGAGGATCACGGTGCTCAGGCGCAGGCTCATGATTCGAGCGTATGCGGCGAGCGCGTTTCACGTGAAACAGTCACCGCCGGTCATCGCACGCGCCCGCTCAGCCACGGGGTGAGAGAGGTCAGCGGCACGTACTCCTTGTACGTCCGGTCGCCGGGCAGCGGCACGACCAGGGTGCGGGCCGGCGGGAAACGGCGGGCCTTGACGTAGGCGAGGCCGTCGAAGACGGAGCGGAGGAAGGCCGGTACGTCGTCGCGCGGTATGTCGGGGCACTCGACGCCCTCCACGGTGATCAGCGCGTCGTCCTCGGGGTAGAGCCGCACGCTGACCCGGGGCAGGCCGCCGAACTCGGCGAATGCCTCGTGCGGCAGGGAGCCGTCCGGGTCGGTGGTGACACCGACACCCGCCGCGCTGCGCCGGGACGTCCGGTCGGCGCCGATGTCGTGGGTGACCTCGATCTCGCGGGAGTGGTCCGCGGCGATCGCGCGCAGGGCGTTGACGGCGGCCTCAGTGGTGGGAAGGTGCTCCATACCGCCGATCATGGCGTAAGCGGGCTCAGTGCGACTCGGGGAACCGCAGGTAGCGCGGCGGTACGGCCTTGGTCAGCCACACCCCGTTGGTGCTCCGGTGGAAGATGTGGCCGTCGCGGTGCATGGCCGCCGTGTCCACGGACAGCACGACGGGGCGCCCGCGGCGCGCGCCCACCCGGGTGGCCGTCTCCCGGTCGTGCGAGAGGTGCACGTCGTGCCGGTTCATGGGACGCAGGCCCTCGGCGCGGATCGCGTCAAGGAAGCGCCCCACCGTCCCGTGGTAGAGGTACGACGGCGGGACAGCCGTGGGCAGCCCGAGGTCGACCTCGACGCTGTGGCCCTGGCTGGCGCGGATCCGGGCGCCCTCGACGGCGAAGCGTTGTTTGTCGTTGGCGGCGACCACGTGGTCCAGCTCGTCGCGGGTGAACGTGAATCCGTGCGCGCCGGCCGCGGCGATCAGCGCGTCGATCTCGACCCAGCCGGCCTCGTCCAGCGTCAGCCCGATCCGTTCCGGCTGGTGGCGCAGATGCTTCGAGAGGTACTTCGACACCTTCACGGTGCGTCTTTCATCCATCTCCACAGCGTGCCGGGAGAGACGTGAATCACGCGAACGATTTTGACCCCGATGTTTGATCCACAGCCAAGTGCGGTTATCCACAGACCAATTGGCGATCCTGTGGACAACCACCCTCGGATTCACGGTGATTCGTCAACATCATCTGACGGCACGTGGCTTGCGGCGAGATGGTCCAAGGCCCTGGCCCGCACCTCTCGTTCGACGGCCAGCGTCACGAACTCGGCAGCCCGCTGCGGACCAACAAGGTGATGCACGGCCTTCATCGCCTTCTCGGGCAGCGCCACGAGACGGGTCCGGTCCGCCAAAGTCACCGGTTCGTCCGCGCCCAGGTGCCGGCGCAGTCGGCGGACCGCGAACAGGCGCATCGCGCGGGCCAGTTCGGCGTCCACCGTCTGCTGGGCGAGAGGCCGCAGCCGGCGTACGAGCGAGGCCGCTTCGGCCGCTTCCGCGTCCGTCGGGCGGTGCGAGCCGTCCAGGTAGCGGGCGAAGACATGCTCGGTGGTGAACTCCAGGAACCTGGAGGCGATGTGCTCGACCTGGACTCGCAACTCCCGTAGATGGCCCGCGATCGCGGACAGCGGAACCCCGGCGGAGTGCAACTCGACCGCGACAGCGAGCTCTTGCGGGCTGGGGACGAGGAAATGGTCGTCGTCACCCGGAACGGGCTTCAGCACGCCGAGCTCCATGGCCTCGGTCACTGCCGCGTCGTCGGAGATGCCGCCGAACCGGGCCGCGAGTTCGGAGCGCGAGACGCGTACCGCCTCCTCGTCGGTCCACGGCCCGTCCACCTCGGCGACCAGTCCGAGCACTCCGCCGAGGCCGCGCCCCGAGTCCCACGCCTCCAGGAGTTCCTTGATGGAGGCCAGGGTGTAGCCGCGGTCGAGGAGGCCGGCGATCCGGTGCAGCCTTTCGAGGTGCGCGTCGGTGTACACGTTGGCCCGGCCGCGGCGCTCCGGGCGGGGGAGCAGGCCGCGGTCCTGGTAGGCGCGGATCGTGCGGACCGTGGCGCCGCTGCGGTGGGCCAGGTCCTCTATCCGGTAGGCGGGCGGGTCCGGGGAGTCGGTCATCTGCGCGGTCCTGGTGGTGCACGGCGTCGGAGGCGGGTTGGTGCGGGGTCCGGCCGGCCCACCGCCCGGGGGCGGGCGGTGGGCCGGCGGCGGGCGAAACCGGCGGCCGGCGGACAGCCCGGGGGCGGGCGAAAACCGGCCGCGGGGACGGGCGAAACCGGAGGGCGGGGCCGGCCGAAACCGGCGGGCGGGGACGGGCCGCGGTTCACCGGCTCACAGCGGTGGGTCCAGCCTCGCCAGCGCCCGCAGCGCGCCCGGCATGAGCCGCGACAGGAGACGGGCGCCACGGGCCTCTGGGGTGACCGCGACCACGGCGTCGTCGCGCACGACGGCGCGCAGGATCGCGTCGGCGACCTTCTCCGGCGGATAGTTCCGCAGCCCGTAAAGCCGCGCGCTCCGCTTCTGGCGCCGCTTCTCCTCCTCGGCGTCCACGCCCGCGAAGCGCGCGGTCGAGGTGATGCCCGTGTTGACGATGCCGGGGCATATCGCGGTCACGCCGATCCCCCGGCCGGCCAGTTCGGCGCGCAGGCACTCGCTCAGCATCAGCACGGCCGCCTTGGACGTGCTGTACGCGGGCAGCGCCCTCGACGGCTGGAAGGCCGCCGCCGACGCGGTGTTGACGATGTGACCGCCCTGCCCGCGCTCCGCCATCTGCCGGCCGAAGAGGCGGCAACCGTGGATGACCCCCCACAGGTTGACGTCGAGGACCTTCCTCCAGTCCTCGGCGGTGGTGTCGAGGAAGGAGCCCGACAGACCGATCCCGGCGTTGTTGACCAGGACGTCCACCACGCCGTACTCGGCGGCGACCTTGGCGGCGAGCTTCTCCATGGCCTGCTCGTCGGAGACGTCGACCGTCTCCGCCCATGCCTCGGGGGCGCCCACCAGGCGGGACAGCTCGGCCGTGCGGGCCGCGGACTCGGCGTCCCGGTCGACGGCCACCACGCGGGCACCCGCCTCGGCGAACGCGAACGCCGTGGCCCGCCCGATACCGCTGCCCGCGCCGGTGACCAGGACGAGCTGCCCACCGAAGCGCTCGGCGTACTTCCCGGTGGCCGTCGCCGGCTTCGGCCGGCCGCTCTCCACCGAGGTGACGAACTCCGCGATCCAGCCCGACACCTGGTCGGGGCGGGTGCGGGGGATCCAGTGCTTGGCGGGCAGGGTGCGGCGCACCAACCGGGGCGCCCACGTCTCCAGTTCGTCGTAGAGCCGCTCCGACAGGAACGCGTCCTCGAGCGGGGTGACGAGCTGCACCGGCACGTGGGCGTACGCGTCCGCGCGGGGCCTGCGCAGCCGCGCGCGGACGTTGTCCCGGTACAGCCAGGCGCCGTGCGCCGCGTCCGAGGGCAGCGACGAGGTGGGGTAGTCGCCGGCGGGGACCTTCTCGACCCGCTGGAGGATCTTCGGCCAGTGCCGGCCCAGCGGTCCGCGCCAGGCCAGTTCGGGCAGTGCCGGAGTGTGCAGCAGATAGACGTACCAGGACTTCGCGCCCTGGCCGAGGAGCTGGCCGACCCGGCGCGGGGTGGGCCGCCGCAGCCGGCTGTTGATCCAGTGCCCGAAGTGGTCGAGGGAGGGACCGGACATCGAGGTGAAGGAGGCGATGCGCCCCTCGGTGCGCTTGACCGTGACGAACTCCCAGGCCTGCACCGAACCCCAGTCGTGGCCCACCAGGTGCACCGGCCGGCCCGGGCTGACCGCGTCCGCCACCGCCAGGAAGTCGTCCGTCAGCTTCTCCAGCGTGAACCCGCCGCGCAGTGGCCGAGGCGCCGTGGACCGGCCGTGTCCGCGGACGTCGTAGACGACGACGTGGAAGCGGTCCGCCAGTCGCGCGGCTACCTCGGACCACACTTCCTTGCTGTCCGGGTAGCCGTGCACGAGGACGACCGTCGGCCGCGAGGTGTCTCCCAGCTCGGCCACGCACAGCTCGACCCCGCCGGTCCGCACCCGGCGCTCCCGCGCGCCCCGGAGACTCACCTCTGTCACTTCTCCTCCGCCCAGCGCCGCACGTGCGGCAGATCGTCGTCCAGCCAGAAGGCGCTCTGCTCGGGGTCCCGGGAGTCGGTGACGACGAGGATCTCCTCGAACTTGGCGCCGGTGCCCCGGAAACCGAGGTGCGGTTCGACCGCCCACAGGCCCGGCCGCGGTGGGTGGTCGGAGAACCGGTACGGCGACCAGAGCGGCGACCAGCCCTCGCGGTGACCGCGCAGCGCGTCGGCGGCCAGGCCGCGCAGCGCCTGGGTGCCGAACCCGAACACCGTCGGTGACCAGCGGCGCCGCGCCACCCGGTCCACCTTGTGCGCGATCACCCCGAAGGGATACGCGCGGTGCCGGTTGGCGTAGCCCTGGCGGACCATGAGGCGGTCCACGTCCTCGTAGATCTCGCGCAGCGGCCGGCGCTCGCGCACCTCGCGCAGGATCAGCTCGCGGTGCGCCGCCAGGTCGTCCATCAGTCTGTCCTGCACCACATTGGGCCCGAGGGAACCCGAGTACCCGATGTCGGCCGTGTATCCGTCGAGCACGGGCGCCATGTCCAGGATGAAGGGCATCCCGGGCTCCAGCCTGCGGTCGGTGGGGAAGAACTGCAGGGGCAGGCGGAAGTTCACGAACGCCGTGCGGTCCCCGAACCAGGCGAAGGGCAGATGGAACCAGTCCCGCACGCCCCGCTCGCGCAGCCAGACGCGCTGCATGCGGGCCGCCTCCCGCTCGGTCACGCCGGGCGCCAGCCGCGCCGCGACCGCCTCGGCGCACGCGTACGCCAGGCGCTGCACCTTCCCGAACCCCCGCAGCTCCGCGGAGAGTTCACCCGGCACTGCCGTCGTCATGTCCTCGCCCCACCCTCGTGCCCGCCGACCGCGGTACGTGTCCGTAACGTGACACCGGTGAATGTGACAGTTGTTAGAGGCTGCGTCAATAGAGCGGTCGCGGCCTGTGGACAACCTCGCGGATGTGGACAACCAGGGGTGCGTTGTTCGACTTCAGGGGGACCCCTAGGGTCCCGTACGACTCGAGGCTGACCCCAAGACGACCCTGCGGTCTGACGACCGGAGTGGTCCGCGTCACTACTGTCGACGACGTGACTGTGATCGTGACCGAAAGCCTGAGCAAGCGGTTCCCCCGGGTGACCGCGCTTGACCGGCTCTCCGTGGACGTCGGGCCCGGTGTGACCGGACTCGTCGGAGCCAACGGAGCCGGCAAGTCCACACTGATCAAGATCCTGCTGGGTCTGTCCCCCGCCACCGAGGGCCGCGCCGAAGTGCTCGGACTCGATGTCGCCACCAAGGGCGCCGACATCCGCGAGCGGGTCGGCTACATGCCGGAGCACGACTGCCTGCCGCCCGACGTCTCGGCCACCGAGTTCGTCGTCCACATGGCGCGCATGTCCGGCCTGCCGCCCACCGCCGCCCGCGAACGCACCGCGGACACCCTGCGCCACGTCGGTCTCTACGAGGAGCGCTACCGCCCCATCGGCGGCTACTCGACCGGCATGAAGCAGCGCGTGAAGCTGGCGCAGGCCCTCGTGCACGACCCCCAGCTGGTCTTCCTGGACGAGCCGACCAACGGCCTCGACCCGGTCGGCCGCGACGAGATGCTCGGCCTGATCCGCCGTATCCACACCGACTTCGGCATCTCGGTCCTGGTCACCTCGCACCTGCTGGGCGAACTGGAACGCACCTGCGACCACGTCGTCGTGGTCGACGGCGGCAAGCTCCTGCGCTCCAGCTCCACCACCGACTTCACCCAGATCACCACGACCCTCGCGATCGAGGTCACCGACACCGACGAGCACCCGGACGGCACCCGCGCGGTGCGCGACGCGCTGCACGCGCGCGGGGTGGAGGTCCACGACGGCACCGGACTGCCGGGCGCCGGCCACGTCCTGCTGCTGACGGCCGACGGCGAGGAGACGTACGACCTCGTGCGCGACCTGGTCGCCGACCTCGGACTCGGCCTGGTGCGCATGGAGCAGCGCCGGCACCACATCGCGGAGGTCTTCACCGACAGCGACGAGCAGCGGAAGGAGGCGGTCGGCCATGGCGGTTGAGCAGCCCCTGCGGAGCCCGGCCACGACGCCGGGTGAACAGACCCGGATCCACAACATCGGCTACCGCACCTACGACGGCCCGCGCCTGGGCCGTGCCTACGCCCGCCGCTCGCTGTACTCGCAGTCCCTGCGCGGCGCCTACGGCCTCGGCCGCTCGGTGAAGTCCAAGGTGCTGCCGATGCTGCTGTTCGTGGTGATGTGCGTGCCCGCGGCCATCATGGTCGCCGTCGCCGTCGCCACCAAGGCGAAGGACCTGCCCGTCGACTACACGCGCTACGCGATCATCATGCAGGCCGTCATCAGCCTGTACGTCGCCTCGCAGGCGCCCCAGTCCGTCTCGCGCGACCTGCGTTTCAAGACCGTACCGCTGTACTTCTCCCGCCCCATCGAGACCGCCGACTACGTGCGCGCGAAGTACGCGGCGCTGGCCTCCGCCCTGTTCGTCCTCACCGCGGCCCCGCTCCTCGTGCTCTACGCGGGCGCGCTGCTGGCGAAACTCGACTTCACCGACCAGACCAAGGGATTCGCACAGGGGCTGGTCTCCGTGGCACTGCTCTCGCTGCTCTTCGCCGGCCTGGGGCTGGTCATCGCGGCGCTCACGCCCCGCCGCGGCTTCGGCATCGCGGCCGTGATCGCCGTCCTGACCATCTCCTACGGCGCGGTCTCCACGCTGCAGGCCATCGCCGACTCCCAGGGCAGCACCTCGGCCATCCCCTGGATCGGCCTCTTCTCGCCCGTCACGCTCATCGACGGCGTGCAGTCCGCGTTCCTCGGCGCCGCCTCGGCGGCCCCCGGCGCAATCGCCCCCTCCCACGGCGAGGGAGCGGTGTACGTCCTGGTCACCCTCGGCCTGATCGCCGCCGCCTACGGCCTCCTGACGCGCCGCTACCGAAAGGTCGGACTGTGACCACGCTCTCCATCGACCACGTCTCCCGCTGGTTCGGCAACGTGGTCGCCGTCAACGACATCACCATGACCATCGGTCCCGGCGTCACCGGCCTCCTCGGCCCCAACGGTGCCGGAAAGTCCACGCTGATCAACATGATGGGCGGCTTCCTGGCGCCCTCCACCGGCACCGTCACGCTCGACGGACAGCCGACCTGGCGCAACGAGCAGATCTACAAGCACATCGGCATCGTCCCCGAGCGCGAGGCGATGTACGACTTCCTCACCGGCCGCGAGTTCGTCGTCGCCAACGCCGAGCTGCACGGCCTCGGCGACAGGGCGGCGCAGAAGGCCCTCGCCACGGTCGAGATGGAGTACGCGCAGGACCGCAAGATCGACACCTACTCCAAGGGCATGCGCCAGCGCGTGAAAATGGCGTCCGCGCTGGTCCACGACCCGTCGCTGTTCCTGCTCGACGAGCCGTTCAACGGCATGGACCCGCGCCAGCGCATGCAGCTCATGAACCTGCTCCGGCGCATGGGCGACGAGGGCCGCACCGTGCTGTTCTCGTCCCACATCCTCGAGGAGGTCGAGCAGCTCGCCCGGCACATCGAGGTCGTCGTCGCCGGACGGCACGCGGCCAGCGGCGACTTCCGCAAGATCCGCCGCCTGATGACCGACCGACCGCACCGCTACCTGGTGCGCTCCAGCGACGACCGCGCGCTCGCGGCCGCGCTGATCGCCGACCCGTCCACGTCCGGTATCGAGGTCGACCTGGCGGAGGGCGCGCTGCGCGTCCAGGCCGTCGACTTCGGCCGCTTCACGGCGCTGCTGCCCCGGGTCGCCCGGGACAACGGCATCCGGCTGCTCACGGTCTCGCCGTCCGACGAGTCCCTCGAGTCCGTCTTCTCGTATCTCGTCGCGGCGTAGGAGGCCGAACAATGTACGACCCCACAGTCGCCCGGCTCACCTACCGGGCCCTGCTCGGCCGCCGCCGGGCCCTCATCCTCAGCGCGCTGCCCCTGCTGCTGATCGCCATCTCCATCGTGGTGCGCGGCCTCGCCGGCGCCGACGACCAGACGGCGTCGGACCTGCTGGGCGGCCTCGCGCTCGCCACGATGGTGCCGATCATCGGCGTCATCGCGGGCACCGGCGCGATCGGACCGGAGATCGACGACGGTTCCGTGGTGTACCTGCTGTCCAAGCCGTTGAAACGGCCGACGATCATCTTCACCAAGCTGATCGTCGCCGTCGCCGTGACGATGGTGTTCTCGGCGGTGCCGACGTTCATCGCGGGCCTCATCCTCAACGGCAACGGGCAGCAGATCGCCGTCGCCTACACGGTCGCCGCGCTGGTCGCCTCCATCGCGTACGCGGCGCTGTTCCTGCTGCTGGGCACGGTGTCGCGGCACGCGGTGGTCTTCGGGCTCGTCTACGCCCTCGTCTGGGAGGCCCTGTTCGGCTCCCTGGTGCCGGGCGCGCGCACGCTGAGCGTCCAGCAGTGGTCGCTGGCCGTCGCTCACAAGGTCGCCGGCGGAGACCTGGTCACCTCG
The DNA here is from genome assembly GCF_040605435.1 of Streptomyces sp. NPDC005574. Taxonomy (NCBI): domain Bacteria; kingdom Bacillati; phylum Actinomycetota; class Actinomycetes; order Kitasatosporales; family Streptomycetaceae; genus Streptomyces; species Streptomyces sp. NPDC005574. Next base: position 132,978 of record NZ_JBEXCW010000001.1, on the reverse strand, counting down.
GACGTAGGCCTCACCACGGCTACGGTGCTGCTGGTCGCGGTCACCGTGCTCGCCACCTGGTACGCGGGCCAGAAGCTGCGGTCGCTGAAGCTGGCGGGCGAGGAGTAGCCGCCGCCCTTGACGGGGGCTTCACGTCCGTACGGGGACACTGAACCGGACAACGCGCAGCGGGGAGGACGGGGATGGCAGGCGAGACGCCACAGGAGGACGGCCGCGGCCGGTCCGGCGACACCGTCTGGGACGAACTGGTCCTGGACGAGACGTTCATACGCTCCGCAGAGCAGTCGGAACCCTCCGCGCGGGCCCGGATGCTCGCCGCGCGCTGGCGCGCAGAGGCGCCCGAGCCGCAGCCCTGGCGCTCCGAGGAGCCACCCGCGGGCTGGTTCTTCAGCAAGGCACGTCGCCGCAGGTGGCGCCGCGGCTAGGAGCCGTCCGGCCGGTCGTGGTGGAGGAAGGCGCCGGAGCCTGTGGGGCGCCGGTGAGCGGGGCGGGGTGCGTGCGGCCGCAAGGCGGACCGGCGGAGACCGACGACGACGCCGCGGACGCGCGTGCCACACCCCGCGTCCGCGCCCTGATCGGCCGGACGGCTCCCAGGGCGGACGGCTCCCAGGGCGGACGGCTCCAGGGCGGACGGCTCCAGGGCGGACAGCTCCAGGGCGGACAGCTCCCAGGGCGGACGCCATCCGCCCCGAAATGGGTGGCGCCCCTTCCCGCCACCACGGCACAGTGGTGGGGACCCCGACGCCGGATCGCACCGGCGGCGGGTGCCGGGGCAGGAGCGGGGTGACGTCCGAGCGGGACGCCACGCCGAACTCCACTCGGCGCGGCCCCCGTCGGGCTCCGGAGCGCACACCTCCGTCGAGCGCGCAGGGGCTGCAGGGGGGCGGCCGCTTCGAGCACGCGACACGTTTCGCGTGGGCCGCTTCTCCCGCGCCGGGGCGGGCGGGTGGATCACGCGGCGCGGCACCACGCGACCCACCGCGCCACCCGCCCCGCCCCAGCGACCCGGTGTCACGGCCGCGAAGCCGGCCGGTGCGGCAGAGCGGCCAGCCCGGCGCAGCCATCCCCACGCTCGCCCTACGCGAAGTAACCCGCGCTCGCCCTACGCGGAGTCGGTCCCCGCCCGGCGGTCCGAGTCGCACGGCCGTCTACGCCAGCAGGCGTTCCAGGACCGTCGCGATCCCGTCCTCCTCGTGCGAGGACGTCACCTCGTCCGCGACCGCCTTGAGGTCCTCGTGGGCGTTCGCCATGGCCACGCCCCGGGCCGACCAGGCGAACATCGGGATGTCGTTGGGCATGTCGCCGAACGCGAGGGTGTCGGCCGCCCTCAGCCCGAGCCGACGGGCCGCTATGGACAGCCCCGTCGCCTTCGACAGGCCGAGGGGGAGCAGCTCGACGATGCCCTCGCCGGCCATCGCGACGGTGACGAAACCGCCCGCGGCACGCCGGGCCGCCTCGGCGAGCTGGTCGTCCGTCAGCGTCGGATGCTGGATGTAGATCTTGTTGAGCGGGGCGCTCCACAGGTCCGACACGTCGGTGAACGGCGTTGCCGGCAGGGCGCCGGTGAGCGCGTAGCCGGGACCCACCAGCACGTCGCCGTCCAGCCCGTCACGGCTCGCCGCGAGGAACAGCGGACCGACCTCCGCCTCGATCTTGGCCAGCGCCACCCCCGCCAGCTGACGGTCCAGGGTCACCGACGTCAGCAGGCGGTGCTCCCCGGCGTCGTACACCTGCGCCCCCTGACCGCAGACCGCGAGGCCCCGGTAGCCGAGGTCGTCGAGGATGTGCCGGGTCCAGGGCACGCCGCGCCCCGTCACCACGATGTGGGCCGCGCCCGCCGCGGTGGCCGCGGCGAGCGCCTCACGGGTGCGGAGGGAGACCGACCCGTCGGAGCGCAGCAGCGTTCCGTCGAGGTCGGTGGCGACGAGTCGGTAGGGGAAGACCGTGCTCACTTGGCGATCGGCTCCAGGACCTCTCGGCCGCCCAGGTAGGGGCGCAGCACCTCGGGCACCCGGACCGAACCGTCGGCCTGCTGGTGGTTCTCCAGGATCGCCACGATCGTGCGCGGTACGGCGCACAGCGTGCCGTTGAGCGTGGCCAGGGGCTGCACCTTCTTGCCGTCGCGCAGACGCACCGAAAGGCGGCGGGCCTGGAAGCTGTCGCAGTTGGAGGCCGAGGTCAGCTCGCGGTACTTGCCCTGGGTCGGGATCCACGCCTCGCAGTCGAACTTGCGGGAGGCCGACGCGCCGAGGTCGCCCGAGGCCACGTCGATCACCTGGAAGGGGAGTTCGAGGCCGGTCAGCCACTGCTTCTCCCACTCCAGGAGCCGCAGGTGCTCGTTCTCCGCGTCCGCCGGGTCGACGTAGGAGAACATCTCGACCTTGTCGAACTGGTGCACGCGGAAGATGCCGCGGGTGTCCTTGCCGTACGTCCCTGCCTCGCGGCGGAAGCAGGGCGAGAAGCCGGCGTAGCGCAGCGGCAGCTTGTCGGCGTCGAGGATCTCGTCCATGTGGTAGGCGGCGAGGGGGACCTCGGAGGTGCCGACCAGGTAGTAGTCGTCCTTCTCCAGGTGGTACACGTTCTCCGCGGCCTGGCCGAGGAAGCCGGTGCCCTCCATGGCGCGCGGGCGGACCAGCGCGGGGGTCAGCATCGGGACGAAGCCGGCCTCGGTGGCCTGCGCGATCGCTGCGTTGACGAGGGCGAGTTCCAGGAGCGCGCCCACGCCGGTGAGGTAGTAGAAGCGCGAGCCGGACACCTTGGCGCCACGCTCGACGTCGATGGCGCCCAGCGCCTCGCCGAGCTCGAGGTGGTCCTTGGGCTCGAAGCCCTCGGCGCCGAAGTCGCGGATGGTGCCGTGCGTCTCCAGGACGACGAAGTCCTCCTCGCCGCCGACCGGGACGTCGGGGTGCACGAGGTTGCCGAGCTGGAGCAGGAGACGCTTGGTCTCCTCGTCCGCCTCGTGCTGTTCGGCGTCGGCGGCCTTGACGGCGGCGGAGAGCTCGCCCGTGCGCCTCAGCAACTCGGCCTTCTCGTCCCCGGAGGCCTTGGGGATCAGCTTTCCGAGCGCCTTCTGCTCGGAACGGAGTTCGTCGAAGCGGACGCCGGACGACCTGCGCCGCTCGTCGGCGGACAGGAGAGCGTCGACGAGCGCGACGTCCTCTCCACGGGCGCGCTGCGACGCACGCACACGGTCGGGGTCCTCACGGAGCAGGCGAAGGTCAATCACGCGCTCAAGGCTACCGGTGCGGGGTGAGCCCTCACGACTCACTATTCCGAACTGCGGCTTACGTTGGGTTATGGGGGAGTTGCCGGGAGTGTTCGCACGCGTCAATAATGAGCGTCTCACTCCCTGGGACGGGGCAGCGGCCGGGCGCCCGGTTGACTCGATTTCCTTGGGCGGGGCGGGAATTGGCGAGTCGGTTGTCCACAGGAATCCACCCCTCCGAAGAGTTATCCACAGGCTGTGCGAAAGATCTGTGGACTTCGGAATTGATCATTCCGAGCGGGTGCGGTACATGATCAATTGCCGCCCGAAATCGTCCCGACGTCCACTTTCGAGTGGAAATGCGTCGCCCCAAAGGATTGACCGAAGGAAACAGGTGGACGAAGAGTGATGTGCTCCGCCGTGAACGTGATGAGTGGCTGCAGGGCGATTTGTCGACCAGATCGCCGTTCGTTGTCGACTTGTCCCCAGGTCGAGAAGCTTGCCTGTGGATAACTCCTGTGGATAGCGAAAATCTGCAGGTAGGACTGGCCGAAACCTGATGGAAACACGGACGGCGCCACTGGCACCGGCGATCCGCTCAGAACCGCCCGTCCTGGCAGCGCGCCACCCAGTCCGACGCCGCCACGAACTCCTCGTCCGAGGTCCCCGGCACGAGTGCCCGCATGCCCTCGGCCCCCACGTCGGCGCGCGGATACGAGCCGAGGAAGCGCACCTGGTGGCAGATCCGCTTGAGGCCCATCAGCGCCTCGGCGACCCGGCGGTCGGAGATGTGCCCCTCGGCGTCGACGCAGAAGCAGTAGTTGCCGATGCCCGCGCCGGTCGGCCGGGACTGCAGCAGCATCAGGTTGATGCCCCGGGCGGCGAACTCGCCGAGCAGGTCGCGCAGTCCACCGGGGTGGTCGTCGCGCTGCCACAGCACGACGGAGGTCTTGTCCGCACCGGTGGGCGCCGCGGGCCGGGCGGGCCGGCCGACCAGCACGAACCGCGTCTGCGCGTTCTCCGCGTCGTGGATGTCGGTCTCCAGGGGCACCAGACCGTACCGGGCGGCCGCGAACTCGCCGGCGAAGGCGGCGTCGTAGCGGCCTTCCTGGACCAGGCGGGCGCCGTCCGCGTTCGAGGCGGCCGACTCCCAGAGCACGTCCGGGAGGTTGGCCCGGAGCCAGTTGCGGACCTGTGGCTGGGCCGCCGGATGTGCGGTGACCGTCTTGATCTCCGACAGCTTGGTGCCGGGCCTGACCAGCAACGCGAAGGTGATCGACAGCAGCACCTCGCGGTAGATCATCAGCGGCGCGCCCGCCACCAGCTCGTCCAGGGTGGTGGTGATGCCGCCCTCGACGGAGTTCTCGATCGGCACGAACGCGGCCTCGGCCTCACCGGCCCGCACCGCGTCGAGTGCGGACTGCACGGACACGTACGGGATCAGTTCCCGGGTGGCCGTCTCCGGAAGTGTGCGCAGGGCGACTTCGGTGAAGGTGCCTTCGGGACCGAGATACGCATAGCTCGCTGGCATGGACTCACCCTAATGGGCCTGTGGAAGCCCGGCTCCCGCATCTCACGACAGACCCTCCCCCGGGTGAACCGGGACCCGGGGCGGTACCCGCGCGGGACCCCGGCGCGGCGCCGCGCGGCTCCCTCAGCTCTCCAGCAGCCGCTGTCCCACGTACTCCCCCGGCGCGGCCCCGCCCGGCACCGCGAACAGACCGCTCGCCTCGTGCCGTACGTACTGCGAGAGCGCGTCGCCCCGGTCGAGCTTGCGCTGGATGGGCACGAAGCCGCGCACTGGGTCGGCCTGCCAGCAGACGAAGAGGAGACCGGCGTCGGGCGTGCCGTCCGCGTCGATGCCGTCGTGGTAGGAGAACGGGCGCCGCAGCATCGCGGCCCCGCCGTTCTGGTCGGGCCGGGTGATCCGGGCGTGCGCGTTGACGGGGACGACCAGGTTTCCCCGCGCGTCCGTCTTCTCCAGGTCCATCGGGGTCGTCTCGGTGCCCCCGGACAGCGGCGCCCCGTCGGCCTTGCGGCGGCCGATGACGTTCTCCTGGGCGCCGGTCGAGAGCTTCTCCCAGTCGTCGAGGAGCATGCGGATACGGCGTACGACCGCGTAGGAGCCGTCGGCCATCCACGCGGGGTCGGCCGCACCGGAGGCCGGAACGAAGATCCGCGTGTCGAAGTCGGGCTCGGCCGGCTTCGGGTTGCGGGTGCCGTCCAGCTGGCCCATGAGGTTGCGGGCGGTCATGCGGTGGGCCGTGGCGCCGGGGGTGCGGTTGAAGCCGTTCATCTGCCAGCGGACGCGGGCCGCGCCGCCCGCGTCCTTCTGGATCGCGCGCAGGGCGTGGAAGGCGACGAGCGCGTCGTCGGCGCCGATCTGCACCCACAGGTCACCGTCGCTGCGGGCCTTGTCGAGGTGGTCGGAGGAGAAGCCGGGCAGCGGGTCGAGCGCGGCCGGGCGCTGCTTGTCCAGGCCGGTGCGGGCGAAGAAACCGTGCCCGAAGCCGAAGGTGAGCGTCAGCGAGGAGGGGCCGGCGTCCCGGGCGACATCCGTGTCGTCCTGGGCCGCCGCCTCGCCCGCCATCAGTCGCCGGGCCGTCTGCGACCAGCGGCGCAGCAGCGCGGCCGCCTCCTTGCGGCCCGCGCCCGCCGCCAGGTCGAAGGCGAGGAGGTGGCCGCGTGCCTGCAGGGGGTCGGTGATGCCGGGCTGATGTTTCCCGTGAAACATCACCTCGCCGGTGCCCAGGGAGGCAAGGGGTGCGGCCTCGGCGGGCCGGGCCGCGTATCCGGCGGCGGCGCCCGCCGCACCGAGCGCCAGCCCGGTGGCCCCGGCGGTTCCCAGCAGCCGCCGGCGCGAGACGCCTTCCTTGACGGCGGACGCATCACGCGGGGCGGTCGGCGAGGCCGGGTCGGTCCGCTCGGCCTGGTCGGTCCGGCCGTCGGTGGCGTTCTTCCGGCCGGGGCCGTCCTTGCGGCCGGTTCGGCCGGACCGGCCGGTGCGGGTGCTGGTCCCGGCCTCGGGAAGGGGCTGGTCAGGCATGGTTCAGTTCAGCCGATCTGCGCGTTCTTGGAGACGGTCGCCTGGTCGATGTCGGAGGTGCGCACGGTCACGGCGATCTTCCAGTCGCCGGCCAGCGGGATCTGCACCCCGCTCGCCGACCAGTGTCCGGTGGTGATGTGGTCGGGGACGACGGGCAGCGGTCCGATGTCCTTGGCGGCGAGGGTGAAGGCGACCTTGACCTCGGGGACGTCGAAGGCGCGGCCGTTGGGCCGCTGCACGTAGACGTGCATCTCGTTGCCGCCCACCCGTGCGGGGTCGAAGTCGACCCTGACGACGCCCTTGCCGTCCTCGCCGCCCGTGTCGAAGGACATGTCGAGGGTCAGTGCCCCGGCCGAGGAGTCCGACGAGCCCGTCGAGCCCGAAGAGGAGGAGGAAGAGGCGGACGAGGCGGCGGTGGCCGCCTTGGCGTCCTGCTCGGTGCGGCCGGGCTCGGTCTGGGTGAGCACGGTGGTGACGGCGAGCAGCACGACGGCGACGCCCGCCTCGGCGAGCACCGAGCGGCGCAGCCCGAACCGGGTGGGGTCCGCGTCCCGCAGCCGCTTGGTGCGGGTGGCGTCGACGGCGGCCCGCTGCCGGGCGAGCTGGGCGGCGCGCCGGGGGTCACCGGTGGTGGCGTCCGCGCCGGGCCGCCCCTTCCCACGGCCGGCGGAGCGTGCTCCGGCGTGCTCCTTCACCCGCCCCTCGACCAGCTCCCGTTCGACGGCCGACGTCTGCTTCCGGGCCCCGTCCTCTGCCCGCGCCTCCTCGTCCGGCTCGGCCGACTTCCGCGACCGCTTCCCGGCCGGCTCCGCCGCTCGTGTCCCGGAGTCCGTCTCCGCCCGGTCCTTCGCGGGCCGGCGGGCCGCCTCGGCGGCCGGTGCCGGCTGCGTCAGCCGGGCCGTCCAGCGCCGCGAGATCCACGCGATGCCGACCAGCAGCGTCACGAGTCCGATCTTGACGAGCAGCAGCTGTCCGTACCGCGTGTCGGTGAACGCCGACCAGGAGCCGAGCTGGCGCCACGACTGGTAGATCCCGGTCGCGACGAGGGCGACGACGCTGCCGAAGGCGAGGCGCGAGAAGCGCCGTACGGCGGCGCCGTCGACCGGGGTCTCCTCGGGGGCCCGGTAGAGCGCGACCAGCAGTGCGGTCAGTCCGCCGAGCCAGGTGGCGACGGCCAGCAGGTGGACGATGTCGACGGGCATCGCGATGCCGGGCTGGAGGCCGGTCGAGGCGTGCTCGGCCATGGCCCAGCTCGCGGCGAGCCCGGCGGCCACCACGGTTCCGCCGACGGCCAGCCCGAAGGTCAGGTCGCGCTTCTCCTCGTCCTCACGTTTGTCGTAGGCGCCGAAGAGCACGGCGATGAACAGGGCGCCGGCGGCGAGCAGCAGCAGCCGGGACACCAGGGCCGCGCCGGTCTTGGTCTGCAGGACCTGGCTGAGCAGGCTCAGGTCGAAGATGTCGCCGAACGACCCGCTGCCGGTGTAGGAGCCGCGCAGCAGCAGCAGCCACAGGGTGGCCGCGGTGAGCGCGACCCAGCCGGAGACGACGAGCCGTTGCATGGCCCGTACGCCGGAGCCGCGCTGCCAGCAGGCCAGCACGAAGGCGGCGCCGCCGACCAGGACGATGAAGCCGGCGTACGACATGTACCGGCCGAAGCCGTACAGCCAGCCGACGACCCCGCCGCCCGCGGCCTGCGAGGACACCGACACGGAGGTGGTCGAGGGGGCGCCGATGGAGAAGGTGTAGGCGCCCGCGACCGGATGGCTGTCCGCGGACACCACCTGGTAGGTGACGGTGTACGTGCCGTCGGACAGGCCGCTGTGCAGGCGTACGGCGTACGACGTGCCGCTCACGTCGGACGGTTTGCCGGTGTCGACGCGCTTGCCCTTGGGGTCGAGCACGCGCAGTGAGTCGTCGGACGTGGCGACCTTCTCGGAGAAGGTCAGCGTGACCTGGGTGGGTGCCTTGTCGACCACCACCCCCTGCTGGGGGTCGCTGCCGGTGAGTGCGGCGTGCGCGGAGGCCGGCCCGGCGCCGGCGAGGAGCATGCCGGTGGCGGCCAGGAGCAGCAGCACCAGCATCCGCACGCGGGGGGCGATGGTCTGGGTCAAGGTGGTCCCTCCCTCAGTGCCCGGTCTTCGGGGTGTACGTCGCCGGTTCGACCGGCATCGTCACGCGGACCGGGTCGGACGTGGCGAAGTGCAGCTCGACCGACACCGTCTGGCCCTGTTTCGGTTGGCGCTTCAGCTTCTCGAACATCAGATGGTTGCCGCCGCTTTTGAACACGAGTTGACCGTGGGCGGGCACGGTGAGGCGGTCGACCTGCTCCATCGCGCCGCCGACGGTCCGGTGCACGGTGACCGCGCCGGCCTCCGCGCTGGTGACCGAGGTCAGCTCGTCCTTCGTACCGCCGTCGTTGACGATCGTCAGGAAGCCGGCGGCCATGGAGTCCGAGACGGGCTGCGGCATGTAGGCGGAGACGACGGAGAGCGCGGCGGAGGAGCCGTCCGATCCGCAGCCCGCGAGGGCCAGGGTGCCGGCCACGGCCACCGCCGCAAGGGCGAGCCGTCTCACGGCCTGGCCCCCTTGATGATCTTGGGCAGGTCCTTGGTGTAGTCCTGGACGGTGGCGTCCTCGCCGTAGAGGAGGTAGCCGGCGTCGGTCTTCGGCGAGAAGGCGATGACCTGGGTGCCGTGGACGGAGACGAGCTTGCCGTTCTTGTCCTTGTGCGTCGGCTCGATGGTGATGCCGAGGGTGCGCGCGCCGGCCTGGATGGTGGCGAAGTCGCCGGTCAGGCCGATGATCTGGCTGTCGATGCCCTTCAGCCACTTGCCGAGTTCGGCGGGGGTGTCCCGGCCCGGGTCGGTGGTGACGAACACGATGCGCAGCCGGTCCTGCTGGGCCTTCGGCAGCTGCTTCTTGGCGACGGCGAGGTTGTTCATCGTCAGCGGGCAGATGTCGGGGCAGTGCGTGTAGCCGAAGTAGACGAGGGTCGGCCTGCCCGCGGTCTCCGCGCGGAGGTCGTACTTCTTGCCGTGGGTGTCGGTGAGGACGAGGTCCGGCTTCTCGAACGGCTGGTCGAGGACGGTGGCGGCCCCGTCCGCGCCGGCGTCCTCGGAGACCACGGCGACGGGTGACGTGCCGTCGTCACCGCTGCCGCAGGCGGAGAGGGTCAGTGTGGCGGCGGCGAGGACCGCGGCCACGGCGAACGTCTTCTTGCGCATACTGCATTCTCCTGGGAGGAGGCCCCCGGACCCCGGCCGGAAGACCGTGAGCCGGGACACGGGGGCGTCCCTGTGATGGTTCCTGTGGTGCGGGTCGGGTCTCAGGCGTCGGTGCGGCGGCGGCCGGCGAGCACGCCGTACGCCACGCCCAGCAGGCCGACGACGATGCCCACCGCGCCCAGCACCCGGGCGGTGGTGTCGCTGCCGTCGGCGGACGAGGTGGTGTCCGCGGCGGTCGCCTTCGCGTCGTCGGAGGTCTTCTCCGCGGCGTTCTCCGCGGTGGCGCCGTGGGCGTGCTCGTCGCCGGCGGCGGACAGGGTCAGGACCGGGGCCGGGTTCTCGGGCTCCTCCTTGCCGTCCTCCTGCGCCTCGATCCAGCGCACGACCTCCTTGTCGGAGTACGTCTGGAGGGCCTTGAAGACCAGTTCGTCGGCGTCCTCGGGCAGGGCGCCGACGGAGACCGGGAACTTCTGGAAGAAGCCGGGCTGGATGCCCTTGCCATCGGCGGTCCAGGTGATCTTCGAGACGGCCTCGGTGATCTTCTCGCCGTGCATCTCCAGCGGTTCGGCGAGCTTGGCCTTGGTGACCTTGATGGTCCAGCCGTCGATCGGTTCCGGCATCGCCGAGGCCAGCGGGTGGTCGGTCGGGAAGCTGACCTCGAGCTTGGTGGTGGAGGCGTTGTCGCGCTCGTTGGGGACCTTGAAGTCGACGACCGCGTAACCGCCCTTGGCGGCGGCTCCCTCGGGCTGCACGGAGACGTGCGCGAAGGCGGGCGTGGACAGGACGGCGACGGCGGTGGCGGCGACGGCGCCGGTGGCGGCGACACGAGAGGCCTTCATGCAGAGCACTCCACTTCGAGTGGGAACCCGCGGGATCCCGGCGGGTGCCGGGGTGTGCGGCGGGTTCGGTCGGTTCGGCGGATTCCGGTGATGACGAGGGGTACGCGCGCGGGGGCGTGACCGGTCACGGGAGTGCGAACGGCACGCGGGTGCGCGGGTGTGCGCGCCGCACGGCGGCGGCCCCTCGGCCACCGGGCGTGGATCCACGGGAAGTGGGTCCACGGCAGGTGGGTGCACCGGAGCGGGTCCACGGGAGGTGGGTCCGCCGGGAGTAGAGAGGTGGTCGCGTCGCGTCAGGCGGCGAGCAGGAGCGTGGCGGCGGCGGGCGGGCCGCGCCTGATCACCGTGTGCTGGAGTGCGGTGGTGCGCGGGCCGGGCGGCGCGAGCAGGGTGGTGCGGGGGCGGCGCGGGCCGAGTTCGGGGGCGCCCGGGAGCCCGGCACGCAGGGCGCGCACCAGCGCGAGCGCCCCGCGCAGGGACCGCATGAGCGCCCCCTCGGTGACCGCGTGGGCGGAGTGCGCCGAGAGTTCGGCCAGCCGCAGCAGGGCCAGATCGCCGCGGCGCAGCAGCCATCCGGTGGCGAGTGCCGCGAGCAGGTGCGCGAGCAGCATCGGCAGGGACGGCAGCAGCGACATGGAGCCCGCGGGGGCGGGCACGGCGTCCGCCGGGTGGTTCATGGCGCTCATGCCGGTGGCCGGATAGATCCGGGCGTCGACCAGCATCCGGTAGGCGTGGGCGGGGCTGATCGCGGCCGCCGTGGTCCCGCAGGCGATCCGGGCCGCCTGCTGGACGAGCGAGGCGTCGGACAGCACGGCACCGGACGCGGGCGAGCCGGAGCCCATCGGCATCGTCGCGGTGGCCGCGGTGGCCGCCGTCGCGTGCGAGCCCAGTCCGAACAGGGTGTGCAGCACGGCCTGGCCGAGCGCGAGCAGCGTGACGATCCCCGGCAGCGACCGCGTGCGTCCGGCGAGCGGCACCGCCACCAGGAGGACCCCCAGGAAGGCCGCGCCCAGCGTCCACAGCGGAACCGCGGCGCAGGAGGCGAGGGTGTGCCCGGCCGCGGCCAGCACGACACAGACCGCGGCGAACACCGCGGCCCGCAGGAGCCGGAGAACCGGTCCGGAGCGTGCCGTGCGTGGGTGGGGGGCAGTCATGGCGGGCTCATCATCGCACCGGCCCCTCGGCCGCCGTACGGCAGGTCCGCAAGATGAGGTACGACCGGAAGGTCACCCTCTGGTACCGGCCGCCCCACATACACCGCCGGTTGCGCGTGGCGCATCGCCCGTATGGGCGGCGTCACGTCAACTCTGTGCTTACACACGGGCACGGGCGGCAATACGTAACGGTATGTCGAGCCGCGGCCGGGAGGCTGGAGCATGAGCATCTGGTGGTCACTCCATTTGCGGCGCGAGGCTGCGAGCGTTCCGCTCGCCCGGCGCCTGCTGCTCGGCACGATGGAGTCGGCGGGGGTCGATCCCGACATCTCCTACGACCTGTCCGTCGCCCTGAGCGAGGCGTGCGCGAACGCCGTCGAGCACGGCGGGCGCACCGGGCAGCGCGGAGACTCCTCGGAGGCCTACCGCGTCACCGCCTACCTCGACGGCGAGAAGTGCCGGATCGAAGTGGCCGACTCGGGTCCCGGGTTCGCCCGCGCCCAGGCCGTCGTGCGGCCCGCGCCCGCCCCCGTCGGCGCCGAGCACGGGCGCGGTCTCTGTCTCATCCAGGAGCTCGCCGACCACGTCCACATCGGCAACGAGCCGGGCCGGGGCGGCGCCGTGGTGCGCTTCGACAAGATCCTCAAGTGGAAGACGGATCCGTCACTGCTGACGGCCTGACCCGTACGAAGGGCTCTGGGCGGCACCGCGGTCCCGTGCGCCGCACACCGCACCCCCAGGGGGAGCGACGGGTTCCGGACTTTCCGGCATTCTCAGCCCGCGCACAGCACACGCTCACGCGTCTGACTGGCTCCCTTCCTACCTTCATGTCCATGACGGGAAAGCACAGCAACACCACCATCACCCGGCGCCGCGCGCTCGCGGTCACCGGGGGCACGGTCGCGGCCGGCGGCCTGGCCGTCGCCGGCTACCAGTCGGCCTTCGCGGACGACGCGACCGCCGCAGACGCCTCCCCCACCTCCACCGCCGGCACCTGCATGACCCTGATGTCGAGCGTCACCGAAGGGCCCTACCACCTCGACGGCGCCCTCGTGCGGAAGGACATCACCGAGGGCAAGAGCGGAGTCCCGCTGACGCTGCGCCTCACCGTCGTCGACGCCACCGACGGCTGCACCCCGGTGCCCGGCGCGGCCGTGGAGATCTGGCACTGCGACGCCTGGGGCTACTACTCCGGCTACACCACGGCCAACCCCGGCGGCTCGGCCCCGGCCGAGAGCGAGGACGGCTCGACCGCCGACGACCAGACCTATCTGCGCGGCTACCAGATCGCCGGCGCGGGCGGGGTCGTCAAGTTCGAGACGATCTTCCCGGGCTGGTACACCCCGCGCACCTGCCACATCCACGTCAAGGTGCACACCGGCGGCGAGAAGGCGGACGGCACCTACGAGGGCGGCAAGGTCAACTACACCGGCCAGCTGTTCTTCGCCGACGACATCGCCGAGGAGATCTTCACCCTGCAGCCGTACGCGAAGCACTCCGGGAGCTACACCACCCTCGACGACGACATGGTGTACGACGGCGGCGGCGCCGCCAGTGGCCTCCTGACCCTCAAGGCCGTCCACAAGAAGGACCCCTCCAAGGGCTACAAGGGCTCCCTGACCCTCGCCGTCGACCCCGACGCCGAGAACACCGGCGCGGGCAGCGGCGGCGGCACCCCGCCGAGCGGTTCCCCCGGTGACGCCCCGACCGGGACCCCGCCCGGTGGCGCCCCGAGCGGCAGCGCCTCCCCGTCGGCCTCGGCGTCCTCGTGAGGCACGGGCCATGAGCAGTCCCGAGGACGGGACGCTCGCGCGGGCCGCCGTGGACGCGCTGACCGGGCAGCTGGCCCTGCTGCCCAAGCCCGGCCTGCCGGACCCGCGCGACCTCAGGGCCCGCGCGAGCGGGGCGGACCACTGTGCGCTGCGCTGGTCGGCCAAGGCGCTCACCCCGGGTCTGGTGGCGATGGCGGCCGCCGCCCGCCGTACGGGGGAGGCCACCCCCCGGCTCCGGGAGGAGCTCGGCGCGATCGGGCGGTGCACCGAGCACTCGGTTGCCCTCGCGGGCGGCGGCCACCGGGGTGCCCTGTGGGCGCTCGGCCTGCTGGTCGCGGCGACCGCCCTCGAGCCCGGCGCGGCACCGGCGGACGTCGCCGCGGCCGCCAAGCGCATCGCCGCGCACCCCGACAGACGGGCCCCGCGGCGGCCCTCACGGGGGTCCTCGGTGTCGGCGAAGTACGGCGCCGCCGGAGCCCGCGGCGAGGCGCGGGCCGGATTCCCGCACGTACGGCGGGCGTTGGGCGCGCTCGCCGCGACCCGCTCGGCCGGGGCGACCGAACCGCAGGCCCGGCTGGACGCCCTGCTCACCGTGATGTCCACCCTCCAGGACACCGAACTCCTGCACACCATCGGCCCGTTGGGGCTGCGGCTCGTCCAGGCGGGGGCCCGCGGGGTCCTGGAAGCGGGCGGCACGGCGACGGAGGCGGGCCGGCAGGCGCTGTCCGCGTTCGACGCCGACCTGCACGTGCGCGCGTGGAGTCCGCGGGGCAGCGCGGGCCTGCTGGCCGGCGCCCTGTTCCTCGACTCGCTGTCCGCGCCGGTCAGTTCGCGGGCACGGGCCGCCTGATCTCCTCGCACGCCCGGCCGGCGGCGGCCCTCCGCGCCGCCGGCCCCATCGCGTACGAGGCCGCGAGCGTGACCGCGCCCAGCAGCAGCCAGCCCGGTGTTCCCCACTCCACCAGCAGCGAGGTCAGCACGAGCGGGCCGAGGGTGCGGGCCACCGTGACGCCCGTCCCGAAGAAGCCCTGGTACTCGCCGACGCGGCCGGCCGGGGCCAGGTCGAACGACAGTTGCCAGGACCCCGCCGACTGCCCCATCTCGGCGGCCACCTGAAGCACCGCCCCCACCACCAGGACGCCCACGGCCGTCCAGGGGGAGACCCCGGCCGACAGCGCGAACACCGCGCACGCGCCGAGCATCACCCAGCCCGACCGCCGCACCGCGCGCGTGGCCGACGCGAGCCCGGTCACCCCGCGCGCGGTCCGCACCTGGAAGGCCATCACCGCACCGGTGTTGAGCACGAACAGCGCGGAGACCAGCCAGGTCGGCGCGGCGGTCCGCTCGGCGATCCACAGCGGCAGCCCGAGACTCAGCAACGGCATCCGCAGCAGCAACACCGTGTTGAGCAGGGTCAACGCGACGTACGGCCGATCCCGCAGGACACCGGAACGGCGCGGGTCCCGCACCGCGCCGGACCCGCCCACGCGCGCTGCCCCGACGGCCGCCCCGGCCCCGCCCGCGCCCACCGCCCCGACGGCCGCCCCGGACGCGCCCACGCCCGCTGGTCCGCCGGGCACGCCCGCCGACCCGACATCCGCCCCGGACGTACCCGCGCCCGCCGCCCCGACACCCGCCTCGGACATACCCGCGCCCGCCACCCCGACATCCGCCCCGGCCGTACCCGCGCCCGCCGGCCCACCCGCCGCACTGCCCCGCACCGCCGCCCCCGCCGGCGGCAGCCGCAGCAGCACCCCCGCGCAGACCAGGAAACTCACCGCGTCCAGTGCGAACACCCCGAGGTAGGCCGCCCGTGTCCCGGTGTGCAGGGCGAGACCGCCCACCCCGGCGCCCAGCGCCAGACCGGCGTTGAACGTCGCCTGGAGGTGGGCCAGCAGCCCGGTGCGTTCCCCGGCGGACACCAGCCCGGCGAGCAGCGCCTGCCGGGCCGCGGCCAGTCCCGACTGGGCGGACGCGTAGGCGCAGGCCGCCGCCACGAAGGGCAGGAAGCTCCGCACGACCAGGAAGGACGCCACCGCCAGTCCGGTGGCCAGGGCCAGCAGCACCGCCGTGCCGCGCGCCCCGCGCCGGTCCGCGAGCCGTCCCAGCGGCACGCCCACCAGGGAACCGACCGCCCACGCGAGGGTCAGCCCGAGGCCCACGCGCGCGGGGGCGAGGCCCACGACGTGGGTGAAGTAGAGCGCGGAGGTCACGTAGTAGGCGCCGTCGCCGACGGAGTTGGTCAACTGGGCCAGCGCCAGGACGCGTCGGGGGCCCGGAGGCGGGACGAGCGGGTTCGTCATGGCACCGAGCCTAGGAGCGGAGTGGGTCTCCCAGTAGGCCCAATACAGAGCCCATTCAGTGGTCCAATCCGGGTGCCCGGCCGCGTCGACTCAGTCGCTCTCCAGCACCTTGACCAGCACGTCCAGCGCCTCCGGGAACATCCGCTCCCGAGGTGTCCCGTACCCCACGACGAGTCCCTGCGGCCGGTTCGCGCCGCCCGGTGCGTGCCAGTGGTCGCCCAGCTGCCCGACGGCGAGGCCCTCCTCCTCGGCCCGCGCCAGCACCGCCGCCTCGTCGGCGACCTCCACCAGGGCGTGCAGCCCGGCCGCGATCCCGCGCACGGGCCGGCGCGGGCCCAGCCGGTGCAGCAACTGGTCCCGGCGGCGCCGGTAGCGCAGCCGGCACGCGCGCACGTGACGGTCGTAGGCATGGCTGTCGATCAGTTCGGCGAGCGCCAACTGCCCGATGGTCTCGGTGTGGTGGTCGCTGTGCAGCTTGGCGTCGGCGACCGGGTCGACCAGGTGCGGGGGCAGCACCATCCAGCCGAGCCGCAGCGCGGGTCCCAGGGTCTTGGAGGCGGTGCCGAGGTAGGCGACCTGCCCCGGCGCCATTCCCTGGAGGGCGCCGACGGGCTGCCGGTCGTAGCGGAACTCCCCGTCGTAGTCGTCCTCGACGATCAGTCCGTCCCGCGCGCGGGCCCAGTCGGTGAGCGCCCGCCGTCGCTCGGGGTGCAGGGTCACGCCCGTCGGGTACTGGTGGGCGGGCGTGAGGACCACCGCCGCCGCCCCGTCCAACCCCTCGGGCACGGCGCCCAGTTCGTCGACCCGCACCGGCAGCACGCGCCCGCCGCCCTGGCGCACCACCTCCCGGTGGAAGGGCAGGCCCGGGTCCTCCATGGCGATCCCGGCCCCGCCCAGGACGCGCGTGAGCAGCGACAGACCCTGCACGTATCCGGAGGTGATCACGATCCGTTCCGGCGGCGCGACCACTCCGCGCGCCCGCCCCAGGTACCCCGACAGCGCGGTGCGCAGTTCGAGCCGGCCGCGCGGGTCCCCGTAGTCGTACGCCAGCGAGGGCGCCGTCGCGATCGCGCGGCGCAGCGCCCGCAGCCAGGCGGCGGCCGGGAACGTCCCGACGTCGGGACTGCCGGGCCGCAGGTCGAGCCGGGGCACCCGGGCGCGGGCCGCCGCTCCCGGCAGCCGCTCGTCCGAGGACGGCAGGGCGGCGACCTGGGTGCCCGAGCCCTGCCGCGCCGTGAGGTATCCCTCGGCGACCAACTGGTCGTAGGCCGCCTTCGCGGTCCCGCGCGAGACGCCCAGCTCGGTCGCCAGCCGCCGGGTCGCCGGCAACCGGGCCCCCGGCGTCAGCCGGCCGTCCCGCACGGCCTCGCGCAGCGCCCGTTCGAGCCCGGCCCGGCGTCCGTCCGCCGCGTCCGGTTCCAGATGCAGATCGACACCGACACCCGACCAGAAGTCGTCCACGAACCCCCCACGTGAGTACCGCTCCCCCTCGGGGACGCGGAGTTGCAACCGACCACGGCCCCGCCACACCGGCGGGACCGGACTCCGGGTACCCGCGGACACCCCACCGTCCACCCGCGACCGGAGGACCGCCGCCCCGCCCGCCGGCGCGCCACCCCCGCGCCCTCCGGCGGCCGCACCGGTGGCCGGGCACTGTCGAAGTACCCGGCCACCCGTACCCGCTCATGCGGTTTTCGTCTCAGCCCGTCAGCGAGGCCATCCAGGACTCGACCTCGGCCGACCGGCGGGGCAGGCCGTCGGACAGGTTCCGGTTGCCGTCGTCCGTCACCAGGATGTCGTCCTCGATCCGCACCCCGATGCCGCGGTACTCCTCGGGCACGGTCAGGTCGTCGGCCTGGAAGTACAGGCCGGGCTCCACGGTGAGCACCATGCCGGGCTCCAGCGTGCCGTCGACGTACGACTCCACGCGCGCGGCGGCGCAGTCGTGGACGTCCATGCCGAGCATGTGGCCGGTGCCGTGCAGCGTCCAGCGGCGCTGCAGACCCAGTTCCAGCACCCGCTCGACCGGGCCCTCGACCAGGCCCCACTCGACGAGCCGCTCGGCCAGCACGCGCTGCGCCGCGTCGTGGAAGTCGCGGTACTTGGCGCCGGGCCGCACGGCCGCGATGCCGGCTTCCTGGGCGTCGTACACGGCGTCGTAGATCTTCTTCTGGATCTCGCTGAAGCGGCCGTCGACCGGCAGCGTGCGCGTGACGTCGGCGGTGTAGTACGTGTGCGTCTCCACCCCCGCGTCCAGCAGCAGCAGGTCGCCCGCGCGCACCGGCCCGTCGTTGCGGACCCAGTGCAGGGTGCAGGCGTGCGGGCCGGAGGCGGCGATGGTGCCGTAGCCGACGTCGTTGCCCTCCACCCGGGCGCGCAGGAAGAACGTGCCCTCGATGTAGCGCTCGCTGGTGGCCTGCGCCCGGTCGAGGATGCGGACCACGTCCTCGAAGCCGCGGACCGTCGAGTCGACGGCCTTCTGGAGCTCGCCGATCTCGAACGCGTCCTTGACCAGACGGGCCTCGGACAGGAAGACGCGCAGTTCCTCGTCCCGCTCGGCGGTGACCTTGTCGGTCAGCGCGGCCTCGATGCCGGCGTCGTGACCGCGCACCACGCGGACCGGGCCGGTGGCCTCGCGCAGGGCGTCGGCCAGCTCGCGCACGTCGGAGGCGGGGATGCCGTACAGCTGTTCCGCCTCGCCGAGGGAGTGCCGGCGGCCGACCCACAGCTCGCCCTGGCCGGACAGCCAGAACTCGCCGTTCTCGCGGTCGGAGCGCGGCAGCAGGTAGATCGTGGCCCGGTGGCCGTCGGCCGTGGGCTCCAGGACGAGGACGCCGTCCTCGGTCTGGTTGCCGGTGAGGTAGGCGTACTCGACGGACGCGCGGAAGGCGTACTCGGTGTCGTTCGAGCGGGTCTTCAGGTTGCCCGCGGGGATCACCAGACGCTCGCCCGGGAAGCGCGCGGAGAGCGCGGCACGGCGGGCGGCGCACTCGGCGGCCTGGGGGAGCGGCCGCAGGTCGCGCAGCTCGGTGTCCGCCCAGCCGGACTTCATGCTCTCCGCCAGCTCGTCGGACACGCCCGGGTACAGGCCGTTCTTGCGCTGCTTGACGGGCTCTTCCTCGGCAGTCTCCTGACCGGCTGCGGTAGCAGCGTCATCAGATACTGCCGGGAGCTGTTCTGCCACGGTCATCCTCCTCGATACGGCACTGGACCCCCTCCATCGTACGGTCGTACGGAAGGGGGCCCAGGGGGTCAGGACCTGTTACCGATGGCTCACCGGTGCTCACCGTCGGCTCGCCGGTGCTCTCCCGGCGCCGACGCGGTGGTCGTGCGGGGCCGGCGCCGCGCTCCTGCGCCGCTCACTCGAAGTGCGCCGCCAGCAGGACCACGTCCTCCGCGGAGTCCGCCGCGTCCAGCCCGTCCGGCAGCACCGTCCGCAGGACGTGGTCGGCGACCGCGGCCGGGTCCTGCCGCAGGGCCCTCGGAACGCCGGCCGCCGCCGCGTGCAGCCGGGCGAAGGCGCGGTCGGTGGAGTCGCCGGTGCGGTGCAGCAGCCCGTCGGTGTAGAGCAGGACCGTCTCCCCCGGCTCCGCCTGGATCTCCACGCTCGGTGCCTCCCAGCAGGCGAGCATGCCCAGCGGCGCGGACACGGACGTCTCCACGAACTCCGTGCGCCGCTCGCCGATCAGCAGCGGCGGACTGTGCCCGGCACCGGCCAGCGTGATCTTGCGCAGGGCCGGTTCGCAGTAGGCGAACAGGGCGGTCGCGGACCGGGCGGGCTCGGTGAGCCGCAGCAGCAGCTCCAGGTCCGACAGCACGGCGACCGGGTCCTCGCCCTCCATCACGGCGTACGCCCGCAGACTCGCCCGCAGCCGGCCCATCGCGGCCACCGCGCTCGGCCCCGAGCCGGTCACCGAGCCCACCGCCAGACCCAGCGCCGCGTCGGGCAGCGGCAGCGCGTCGTACCAGTCGCCGCCGCCCCGCGGCCCGGTGCGGTGCCGGGCGGCGAGCCGGACACCGGCCACCCGGGGCAGCCGCGAGGGCAGCAGCTCCTCGGACATCGTCGCCATGGACGCGCGGGTGCGCTCCACCTCCACGAGCCGGGCCAGGTGCTCGGTGGCGTAACGGGCGTAGAGGCCGACGAGATGGCGCTGGCGCTCGCCCGGTTCGGCGGGCTCGTCGTACAGCCACACGGCGGCGCCGAGCCGGCCGGCGGCCTCGGCGGACAGCGGGAGCGCGTAACTGGCCGCGTAGCCGAGGCGGGCGGCGACCTCACGGTGCCGGGGGTCGAGGGCGTCCCCGGCGAACAGGTCGGGCTCGGCGATCTCGCGGTCCGCGCCGGGCAGCCCGTCGAGGATCCGGCCGTACGACAGCGAGCTGCGCGGCACCGTCTCGATGTGCCCGAGGTCGGAGCGGGCGAGACCCAGGCCGATGGTGGTGTCGGGGCCCAGTCCGTCGCCCGGCTCCAGCACCACCAGGCCCCGCCGGGCCCCCACCAGGGCGGCCCCGGCGCGCAGCAGTTCCTGCAGGGCGTCGGCGAGTGTGTCGGTGCGGACCAGGCGTTCGGTGAGTTCGTGGAGTGTCGTGAGGTCCGAGACCCAGGCCGCGAGACGGTCCTGCAGCAGGGCGCCCGGGGCGTGCGGCGGTGGCACCGCGGCGGTGCCCGGGGAGGCGGGCGCGGGCGCGACAGTGTGTGCTGGTGCGGGAACCGTTGAATCGATTCCAGCCACTTTCGGAGGGTGAGGGGCGTTCATGGCGTCCGGCTTTCCGACCGGTGCGTTTTGCTCAAAAGCATCGCAAACCCCCATGTCATTCTGCGCCGCTAGCGGTGTCTCCACATGTACACGCACTCGTGAGGGGATGTCCAGCATTGTCCTGCCGGGATTCCTGGTGTCCGTGGGCAACCAGGGCACTTCGTGCAGAATGGCAAAGTTGGCTTAAAACTGACTCGGGTTACGGCCTATTGCGGTCGACTGGGCTTGCTCGACGGAGCGTCACAGCGGTCGTGATGGGTACGTACTCGGAGAAGGCCAGGGGTGGTTGACAGTCGCCCGGAACCTGGCGACGGACCCGGGCGTCTTAGCCACCGACGACCGTGCCCCATCCTCCCGCGTCGGAGGCGAAGAGAAATACGCGCGACAGCAAAACGCCAGACTTCGCCACCCCCGCGCCACGTCCATGCTTTTGATGGACGCAGTATGGAAGCGGACACAGCCAGACGTTCGGCCCATAGGGACCCCCTTGTCTCGGACCGGGGTGTGATGCGCCAACAGGTACGCACAGTGAAGTGATCGACACATGGTGTGATGGACCACAGTGTTGCCGGCGTGCAACGGAAAGGAACGAGCGCTCATGCGCGAGATCCTCGGAAGGCGACGCAGGCTCCTGTCCCAGCGCAGCGACGGGCGGCCTGAGTTGATCGGCGCGGCCCTGACCTTCGCGACGCAATGGCAGTGGCCCGTACTTCCCGGCGTGGCGGCGGATCCGCGGGGAAGGGTCGGCTGCGCCTGCCCCGACCCGGACTGCACGGTGCCCGGCGCCCACCCCTTCGACCCCGGCCTCCTAGCGGCCACCACCGACGAACGCATGGTGCGCTGGTGGTGGACCAACCGGCCCACCGCGCCGATCGTCATGGCCACCGGAGCGACCTCCCGGCCGGGTGCCGCCGAGGGCGGGGGAGCGCCCTGCGCGGTCAGCCTGCCCGCCGCCGCGGCCGCCCGGGCCCTCGCCGCGCTCGACCTCAGGGGCATGCGCCTCGGCCCGGTCGTCGCCGCGCCCACCCGCTGGGCGCTGCTGGTGAAGCCGTACTCGATGGAACAGCTGGGCGAACTGCTCTACGCCCAGGACTTCGTGCCGGGCTCCCTGCGCTTCCACGGCGAGGGCGGCTACCTCGCGCTGCCGCCCTCCGAGTCCGGCCAGGGCCCGATCACCTGGGAGCGCGCCCCGCTGCCCGGCTCGGCCGCCCCCTGGGTGCCCGACGTGGAGGCCGTGGTGGACGCGGTCGTCGAGGCCCTCACTCGTACGGGTGTGAGCGCGCCCGAGTTGTAGGGGTGTCGGGCGTGCGCGGAACGCCCTGACCGTCCCCGGTCGTTATGTTCCCCACCATGAACCTCCGTCTGCTCGCCCTCGCGGGCGTCGTGGCGTGCGCGGTCGCGCTGCCGCTGGCCGTGGCGTCCGCGGGACCGGTGGGCCGGGAGGGTCGCTCGGCCGTACGGTCCGTACGCACCGCGCTGCCCGCCCCGCCCTCTCCGGCCCCGCTGCGCGCCGACGACAAGGCGCCCGGCGTCGCCCCCGCCCACTCCCCCCTGCTGCTCGGCGTGGGCCTGGCCACCGCGGCCCGCTGCGGACCCGAACTGGCCTCCCCCGAAGGGATCGAGGCACAGACCTGCGTCCTGACGCAGGGCGGGGACACCTGGGCGCGCACCTACTACCGCAACGCGACCGGCGGCACCCTCGACTCCGTGCTGAGCCTGATGGGTCCGGCCGGCCGCACCGTGCAGATGCGTTGCGCGGTGGGCGCCGAGGACGAGCCGGGAACCTGCGAGACGCCCCGGGAGCGACTGCGGGGGAGCCCCGACGGGTACGCGGCGGTCACGGAGTTCGCCGCACGGGCCGGAGCGGGACCCCTGCTGCTGCGCTCGGGCAGCAACTCCGGTGCGCCTGAAGGAAGTTGACACGCGCCGTCATTCCGTACAGGGAAGAGGCGCATGAAAAGACCCGGTTGCTGGCGACGGGGGATGCACCAGCAACCGGGCTACTCGAACGGTAACAAGAGATCGGCTGTTCGCAAATTCGAACCGAGGGATTCCTCGGCTATTCGGACACCGACTGGCTTGACTTCTACGGGAGTTGCCGCAGCGGCTCACCGGCGCCCCGCCTCCCCGTGCGGCTGACCGACCGTTCAGCCGCACGGGACGCGACACCTGTGGGTCAGCTGAGGGTGACCTGCCGGTTGGTCAGGCCGCCGCGCGCCCGGCGCTCGTCCGCGGTCAGCGGCGCGTCCGAGGCCAGAGCGCCGGCGAGACGCTCGGCGAACTCGGCGGCCGGCTTCTCGACGTCCTCCGCCGTCACCGAGCTCGGCAGGTCCCAGACCGGCACGGTCAGTCCGTGAGCACGGAAGGAACCCACCAGCCGGGTGCCCTCGCCGAGGGACGAGCGGCCCGCCGCGTGCAGCCGCGCGAGAGCGTCCAGAAGCTGCTCCTCCGGGTACGGCATGACCCAGCGCAAGTGGTTCTTGTCCGGGGTCTCGCACCAGTAGGCGGCGTCCACCCCGGTCAGCTTCGCGGTCGGGATGGCCGCGGCGTTGGCCCGCTCCAGGGAGGCGGCCACCTCAGGCGTGGAGTTCTCCGGGTCCGGGACCCAGAACTCGAAGCCCGGGTGCACAACTGGCTCGAAGGCGCCTTCGGGGTCGAGCAGGTCCTGCAGACGCGGGCCGTCGGCCGGGGCGCGGCGGCCCTGGACCGGCGTGCCCGGCTCCGCGGTGAGCGCGCGCCGCAGGGTGTCCGCGAGGTCGCGGCTGATGTCGCCGGACGCGGTGTCGTTCTGCAGGCCGAGCAGCACCGAGCCGTCGTCGCGGCGCAGGGCCGGCCAGGCCATGGGCAGGACCGTGGCGAGGGTGACCGACGGCACGCCCTCCGGCAGACCGCCCTTCAGCGGCAGCGCGACCGTGGCGGCCGGGACCAGCTCGCGCAGGGCCACCCAGTCGCACTCGCCCGGCAGCCCGTCGAACGGGCGGTGCACCAGCTCGGTCGCGGCCTGGGCGGCGGCCCGGCCGTGACACGCCTTG
The DNA here is from genome assembly GCF_040605435.1 of Streptomyces sp. NPDC005574. Taxonomy (NCBI): domain Bacteria; kingdom Bacillati; phylum Actinomycetota; class Actinomycetes; order Kitasatosporales; family Streptomycetaceae; genus Streptomyces; species Streptomyces sp. NPDC005574. Next base: position 109,649 of record NZ_JBEXCW010000001.1, on the reverse strand, counting down.
TAGCGGCGGCCGCTGCCGCAGGGGCAGGGCTCGCGCGCGCCGACGACCGGAACCTCTCCACCGGCGCCGACGGCGCGGGCCGCGTCGCTGGGCTGCGGCCGCTTGGCCTTCGTCTGGGGTCGCTTCTTGGCCATCGTGGGTGTCTCCCGGTTACGGCTCGTCTCGTACGGGCGGGAGCCTAGCCGTTCGCGCCGTCACGGACGGGACCCTGTGGACAACGCCGACGCGACGCCGACGTCTTCCTCCACGGCGACGCCCGGTGCGAAAGCGCTCCGCCCGGTCCTGGCCGGGCCGTCCCGCCCCGGTCGACCTCGGCCGGCCTCGGCGGAACGCGGTCGGACCCGGCCGGCCTCAGTCGAGGTCGTCGAAGGCGTCCGCGAAGTCCCGGCCGGGCCGTGTCACGGCGGGGGCGGTGACGCGCGTAGCGAAGTCGTCACGCCGGTGCACTGCCTGCTGATCATGAACGTCCTCGTGGACGATCACCCACACGGTGACCTCGCCGCGGGTGTCGTCCCGGACACCCCAGTCGTTGGCCAGCGCGGTGATGATGTTCAGCCCCCGGCCGCCGCGCGCGGTCACCGAGGGCGTGGACGGAGCCGGGCGCGTGGGCCCACCGCCGTCCGTCACCTCGACCGTGAGCCTGCCGCCGTTCTCCACCCGCCACGCCGCGCGCACGTCGCCGTCGCCGGCCATGGCGTCACCCAGGGGCCGCCCGTGCTTGCACGCGTTGCTCAGGAGCTCGGAAAGGATGAGTACGGCGTCGTCGATGACCGTCTCCGACACGCCGCCCCTGCGCAGCTGATCGCGCATACGGTGTCGCGCCTTGCCCACGCCCGCAGGGCCATGGGGAACGGCCATGCTCGACGACGTGGGCACCTCCTGTGCCACCACCAACGCCACCCCCGAGACCTCCTTTGCCCCACGCCACGGTGTGGATGCCCCATCGACCTGTGCCGGAAACCGGCCAATCGACCCCCGGCGACGCATTCGGCACCCTCGAACACGGACCGAACGCGCCGGAGCACTCCCTGTGAGCGCATGGCTGGAATTCGACGGTGTGGCCGAGATCGGAGGATGCTGCACCGGACGGGCCGGGTCAAGGCTCCGTCACAGGTCTTTACCAGTCAGCGACCGAGTTGACGCAGCACGGCGCGCGGCCGGTTGGTGATGAGGGCGTCGACGCCCAGGCCGACGCACAGCTCCACGTCCGCGGGCTCGTTCACGGTCCACACGTGCACCTGGTGGCCGGCCCGCTTCAGACGCTCGATGTACGCCGGGTGGTTGCGCACGATCCGCATCGAGGGGCCCGCGATCCGGACACCCGCGGGCAGCCGCCCGTCGCGCAGCCGGGGCGAGACGAACTGCATCAGATAGACCGTCGGCAGGGTCGGCGAGGCCGCCCGCACGCGGTGCAGCGAACGCGCCGAGAAGCTCATCACCCGGATCCTGGAGGCGTCCGGCGCCGGGGCGTCCAGCGCGAACCGCTTCAGCAGCGTCAGCAGCCGCTCCTCGACCTGCCCCGCCCAGCGCGTCGGGTGCTTGGTCTCGATCGCCAGCTCCACCGGGCGCCCCGCGTCCGCGACCAGCTCCAGCAGCCGCTCCAGGGTGAGGACGGAGGTGTCCTCCGCGTCCTCCGGGCGGTGCTCCCAGTCGGGTTCCTCGTCGCGGCCGCGCCAGGACTCCCGGGTCTTCCACGAGCCGAAGTCGAGGGTGGCGAGATCGGCGAGCTCCAGGGCCGACACCGCGCCCCGGCCGTTCGACGTGCGGTTCACCCGCCGGTCGTGGACGCACACGAGGTGTCCGTCCGCGGTCAGGCGGACATCGCACTCGAGGGCGTCGGCGCCGTCCTCGATGGCCTTCCGGTACGCCGCCAGCGTGTGTTCGGGCGCTTCCTCGGAGGCTCCGCGGTGAGCGACGACTTGGGTTCGGTGCGGTCGTGCGTGGGTCACCGCGTCATGGTGCCACCGTGCCGGGGTACGTGTGGCACACGAGGGCCGCATGAACGCCACGGATTGCGGCTTTTTAGTCCTACAGGTCCTATATAAAGGATGGCCTCGGACGCACAGTATCCGCTTATGGTGCCCTGACGTCCTGTGGGAAAAGCTGGCGGCATACAAAAGCACATGCACAGCTGCATCGCACCGGACCGTCGACGAGCGTGAACGGGCGTGGCCCAGTGCGAACCGGAACAACAGCCGTGGATCTAGGAGAAAAGCTGTGAACACCGAGAACGAGGGCACTGCGGTACCCCCGGCCCCGTCCGCACCTCCCGTGCCGGTGGACTCCCCCGCAGCCTCCCCGCAGGCCGCCGCGCACGGCAGCGGAGCGCCGACGGCGCCGCTGCCCCCGGTGCCGCCGGGCGCGCCCACCGCACCGCAGCCGGAGCTGGTGCACGCCGGCCAGGCTCCCGCCTACGCCTCGGCGGGCTCCCAGGGCCCCGCACCGCACGGCGGCCCCGGCCCGGAGGGCAGCTGGCCGCCCCCGCCGCCCGCCACGCCCTCGTACGCCGACGGCGGCGGCTCCGGTTCCGGTTGGGGCTCCTCCTACCAGCAGCAGCAGCCGAAGCCCCGCCGTGGGCGCGGCGGGCTCGCCGCCGCCGTCCTGGTGGCCGCGCTGGTCGCCGGAGGCCTCGGCGGCGGTCTCGGTTACACCCTGGCCAAGAACAACGACAACACCTCCTCCACCACGGTCTCCGCCTCGAACAGCGGCGGTTCCGTGAAGCGCGACCCGGGCACCGTCGCGGGTGTGGCCGCCAAGGCCCTGCCGAGCACCGTGACCATCACCGCCGAGAGCAACAGCGGCGAGGGCGGCACCGGCACCGGGTTCGTCTTCGACACCGAGGGCCACATCGTCACCAACAACCACGTGGTGGCGGACGCGGTCGACGGCGGCAAGCTCTCCGCCACCTTCCCCGACGGCAAGAAGTACGACGCCGAGGTCGTCGGCCACGCCCAGGGCTACGACGTCGCCGTCATCAAGCTCAAGAACGCCCCCTCCGACCTGAAGCCCCTCACCCTGGGCAACTCCGACAAGGTGGCCGTAGGCGACTCGACCATCGCGATCGGCGCCCCCTTCGGCCTGTCCAACACCGTCACGACCGGCATCATCAGCGCCAAGGACCGCCCGGTCGCCTCCAGCGACGGCAGCGGCAGCAACGCCTCCTACATGAGCGCCCTGCAGACCGACGCCTCGATCAACCCGGGCAACTCCGGCGGCCCGCTGCTGGACGCGCAGGGCAACGTCATCGGCATCAACTCCGCGATCCAGTCCACCGGCAGCGGCGGCCTCGGCGGCACCAGCCAGTCCGGCTCGATCGGCCTCGGCTTCGCCATCCCGATCAACCAGGCCAGCTACGTCGCCCAGCAGCTGATCAAGACGGGCAAGCCGGTCTACGCGAAGATCGGCGCCTCGGTCTCCCTCGACGAGTCGACGAACGGCGCGAAGATCACCGAGCAGGGCGCCGGCGGCTCCTCGGCCGTCGAGTCGGGCGGCCCCGCGGCCAAGGCCGGCCTCAAGCCCGGCGACGTCATCACCAAGCTCGACGACCACGTCATCGACTCCGGCCCCACCCTGATCGGCGAGATCTGGACCCACCAGCCCGGCGACAAGGTCACGATCACCTACGAACGCGACGGCAAGACCCACACGGTCGACCTCACCCTCAGCTCCCGCCAGGGCGACAGCTGACACCACCCTCCGCCTCCGCACCGGAGGCGGAGGCGCCCCTCCCGCGGCCCACGCTCCCCGCGACCCGCCCACGGCCGGTACGCTGTACCCGCTCCGCCCCTGGTGGGCGGGGCGAGAGGTGGGTTGCCCGAGCGGCCTAAGGGAACGGTCTTGAAAACCGTCGTCGCAGCGATGTGACCGTGGGTTCAAATCCCACACCCACCGCGGCAGGTCAGAAGGTTGCAGGTCAGAAGGGGTGCCACTCTCCGGAGCGGCACCCCTTCCGCATGACCTCGTCCCGCCGGGACGATCCGGGGCCCGCTTTTCGGACTGGCCGCACGGCACGGCACAGGCTTCGGACGCGCGTCCCGCAGCGGGATCACGGGTGTTCGCCGAGTTGCAGGAGACCGGCGACGGAGAAGCACAGGGCGCCGGTCAGGGTGCCCCAGTTGGCGATTCCGGAGTTGATCAGGCTGCCGTCGGTCGGGCGGGTGTAGGCGGCCAGCGCCGAGACCATGAACAGAAACGAGCCGAACTGGTTGACGGCGACGATCCACCAGCCGAGGTCGCGCGGGTGGACGCAGGGCCAGTGCTTTCCGTGGCAGATCTCCACGAAGGCGAGGTGGCCGGAGATCAGGAAGAGGACGCAGCCGATCACGTCGGGCGCCCAGACGAGCCGGTTGACCTGCTGGGCGGTCAGGCCGTGCAGGAAGGAGTCCAGCAGGTTGACGGCGAAGACGAGCGTGCCCGCGAAGAGGACGAAGGTGCTCAGCCAGTCCACCCGCGTCGGCTCATAGCTCCACCACCGCCAGTGCGGGGTGACCAGCCGCCCCTCGCCTCCGGGAACGTGGCGCGGTGCGTTGATCACCTGAAGCAGCGAGACGTACCCGCCGGTGTTGAAGAACAGGCCGCCCGCGAAGTAGATCGAGGCGCACACGGTGGCGTCGCCGGAGGCGAACTGGGCGACGGACGCGCCGACGGCGAAGAGGGCCCCGCCGAGGACGAAGGCGAGCGCGGCGATGGCGTTGAGTCTGCGCAGCCGGGTGAGGGAGAGGTCGTCCGCACGGGTGCGCCGGCCGGCCGCTCCGCCGGGGGCCCGGACGGCGAGGACACCGCGGCGCCGCGCCAGCCGGGACTCCCACACAGCGGTGCCGCCACCGGGGACGTGCCAGGTGAGGCGGGTGGTGAACGGTCCTGCGCCCTCGGCGCGCTGCTCGGGCTGACCCACGGGGCGAGCCTAGACCTCGGACCGGATCGGAGGACGGTCGAAACGCCGTCGCCCGGAGCCGTCGCCCCGAACCGTCGCCGCAGGTCGCAGGGGTGTGACGCAAGCAGGCAGGCCCGACAGACCCCGCCGGCCCGAGAGGCCAGGCAGGCCTCGCAAGCCGGGGAGGTCGGACGGGCCGGATGGACCAGGTGGGCCCGGTGACGCCCCGCGTCCGGCTCCCTGAGCGGACCGCGGCCGAACCGCGGCCGGACCGCGGCTGGACGGCGGCCGGACCGCCGCCCGCGGACCCCGTGCGTGCTACAGCGCGTAGTCCTCGGCCAGTTCCTCCCAGGGGATCCCTCGCAGGGCCACGTCGGCGTCGCAGGCCGTGGGGACGTGGGGCGTGGGCTGGAACCAGACGACGGTGAGGGACGAGCGGTACAGGTCGGGGTCGTGGGCCGGGTCCACCGGTGCGGAGCGGAACGCGCCCACGCAGGCCACGGGCGGCAGCAGTTCGACCGGGCCGAGGGCGCCCGCGTACTGGTCCGGGCGTTCGCGGGCGGGCGGGACGAGGTGGACCGGGGACAGCGGGAACGCGCGTCGGGCGGTCGCCAGGAGGTCCGTGACGCGCAGGTCGTTGACGGGCCGGCAGGGATAGCCGTCCGGGAGGCCGCCGTAGGTCGAGGAGAGGCGCAGTTCGCGGAGTTCGACCGGGCGGCCGGAGGAGAGGACGACGCCGGTCAGGGACATGGTCCGCGCTCTGGGGCGTCGCTCCATAACGGTCCCCCGGGCGTCACGGCCTGCGCCCGGTCATCCGTGCCGCCGAGGCGATCGTCGCGCGGGCCTCGCGTTCGGTGAGGCCGGTGCCCCGGGCCGCGTCGACGAGGGGTTCGACCAGGTCGGGGCCGATGCCGTTCTCGTAGGCACGGCAAGCCGCCCAGAACAGGCGGGTGTTGCGCTGGCCCTCGTGGGCGGCGAGGACGAACTGGACGAGCCCCTGGCCGTGTCCGCCGGGGGCCATCGCGCCCGCGTGGTGGGTGCGGGGCGGGGGCAGCAGCAGCCGTAGCAGGGCCGGCGGGCAGGGCGCGGGGGCCAGGTGGGCGCTGCCGGGGGCGGTCGTGTAGCTGCCGTGGTCGGTGCGGGAGCCGGGGCCGACCAGGTAGCCGCCGGCGCCCCGGATGTCGATGCCGGGGGCCAGCCGGCCGGCCGAGTTGGGGACGGCGGTGTCCGGCGGGCCGCTCAGCCAGAGGTGGCGGCCGCCGCTGGGGGTCAGGACGATCACCGTCGCGGGGATCGTGAACAGGTGGCGCAGGGCGAGTTCACGCAGGGCGGCGGAGGAGTCCGTGCCCGACTTGGTGTCCAGGTCCACGCCGATCAGGTGGTACGGGGGCAGGCCGCAGGCGATGCCGTAGCCGGTCGCCCAGGGCGCCGCGGCGAACAGTGAGCGGATGCGTGCGGGGTCGGTGGAGGCGTCGTAGACCCCGTGCCCCATGCGGCCGCACTCGCCGTGGCAGGGGGCGGGGTCCGGGGTGTCGCGGTGCGGGGAGCGCAGGGCCGGGAGTTTCGTCCGGGACAGGGGGATGACGGCCAGGCCGCGTTCGGCGGCGGACAGGGCGTGGGCGAGGGCCAGCGTCGTGGCCTGCCGGTCGGTGGTGGCCATACCTCTATGTTCGTACGCGTGTTCGAAAAAGGGAAGGGTGTATCGGCTCGACGCGCTGACGCGATCGAATGGGCCGGACATCCGCCGTGACGCTGCCCCTGGCGGGGCCCGGGTCGGGGCTCCGCGGGTGAGGCCGTCCTGCCGCGACCTGTGGCTCTGGTGGCGGAACGGGGTTCAACGGAACGGGGTTTGTCGGCGAGGGGGCATTCCGCGAAGGGGCCGCTCCCCGGGGTGCTCCAGGAGGCGTTCCAGGGGGTGTGACGCGTCGTGCGGCGGTACTTCGGTGCCGCCGCACCGGCGTTTCGGGCGGCCCCCTCATCCCGCGCGGCCACGCCCACCGCCAGGCCGTATTGACACTCCACCTGATCTGACGGACAGTCAGAAACCTTGTGGCGTACCGGCATCCGGAGGGCTGGCCCGTGGAGCGCGACGATCGTGACGCCCTTTTGGCGCGGCTGAAGGTGTTCGAGGGGCAGCCGGCCGCCGTCGCCGGGCGGGGCCGGGACCCCGTCAACCTGCCGATGATCCGGCACTGGTGCGAGGCGATGGGTGACACGGATCCGGCCTACACCGGCCCGGACGCCGTCGCCCCGCCCACCATGCTCCAGGTGTGGACCATGGCCGGCCTCTCCGGGCACGCGGACCGGTCGGGGCCCTACGACGCCCTGCTCGGTCTGCTCGACGCGGCCGGCTGCACCTCGGTCGTCGCCACCGACAGCGAACAGGAGTACACGCGCCCGCTGCGGCCCGGGGACGAGGTCACCTTCGACACGGTGATCGAGTCGGTGTCGGAGCGGAAGGCGACCAAGCTGGGCACCGGGTACTTCGTCACCACCCGCACGGACGTCCGCGTCGGCCCCGACCTGGCGGGCACCCACCGCTTCCGCATCCTCAAGTACGCCCCGGCCGACCGGAGTCGCAGGGCGACGGCCCGCCGCCCGCGTCCCGTGGTCAACCGGGACAACGCCGGCTTCTGGGAGGGCGTGCGGCACCACCGGCTGCTCGTCCAGCGCTGCACCGGCTGCGCCACCCCGCGCCACCCCTGGTTGCCCGGCTGCAACGCCTGCGGCTGCCCGGACTGGGACACCGTCGAGGCGGGCGGCGAGGGGACCGTCTACTCGTACGTCGTCATGCACCACCCGCCCTTTCCCGCCTTCGCCCCGGCCGCCGACCGGGAATCCGGCGCGGCGGGGCCGTACGCGGTCGGACTGATCGAACTGCCGGAAGGGGTGCGGATGATCAGCAACGTGATCGGAGTGCCGTACGACAAAGTGCGGATCGGCCTGCCGGTGCGGCTCGAATTCCAGGCGTACGACGAGGAGTTGACGCTCCCCGTCTTCCGCGCCCGCGAGGACCTGGCGTGAGGCCCGGCGAGCGGCTTCCGCCGCTGGAGATCCCGGTCACCCGCACGCTGATCGTCGCCGGCGCCCTCGCCTCGCGCGACTATCAGGACGTCCACCACGACGCGGAGGCCGCCCGGCGCAAGGGCTCCCCGGACGTCTTCATGAACATCCTCACGACGAACGGACTCGTCGGCCGCTACGTCACCGACCACCTGGGACCGGGCGCCACCCTGCGCCGGGTGGCCATCAGGCTGGGCGCCCCCAACTACCCGGGAGACACCATGGTGTTGCGGGGGACGGTCGAGGAGACCGACGGCCGCACGGCGACGGTACGGGTCGTCGGCGCGAACGGCGTCGGCACCCATGTGACGGGCACCGTGACGGTCACCCTCCCGGCGGGGGACGGCCGGTGAGCGTGCGCGGCAGGGACAGCCTCGGCGGGCGCGCCGCCGTCGTCGGTGTCGGGGCCACCGAGTTCTCCAAGGACTCGGGGCGCAGCGAGCTGCGGCTGGCGGCGGAGGCGGTGCGGACCGCGCTGGACGACGCGGGGCTGACGCCGGCGGACGTCGACGGGCTGGTCACCTTCACCATGGACACCAGCCCGGAGATCACCGTGGCCCAGGCGTGCGGGATGGGCGAGCTGTCCTTCTTCTCCCGCGTGCACTACGGCGGCGGGGCGGCCTGCGCGACCGTCCAGCAGGCGGCACTCGCCGTCGCCACCGGCGTGGCCGAGGTGGTGGTCTGCTACCGCGCCTTCAACGAGCGGTCGGGCCGCCGGTTCGGCTCCGGGGTGCAGCACCGCGAACCGTCCGCCGAGGGCGCGGCGCTCGGCTGGTCCCTGCCCTTCGGGCTGCTCACACCGGCCTCCTGGGTGGCGATGGCCGCCCAGCGCTATCTGCACGCCCACGGACTGACCCCGGAGGCGTTCGGGCACGTGGCCGTCGTGGACCGCGGGTACGCGGCGACCAACCCGGCCGCGTACTTCCACGGCCGGCCCATCACCCTCGCCGACCACGCGGCCTCCCGGTGGATCGTCGAGCCGCTGCGCCTGCTGGACTGCTGCCAGGAGACGGACGGCAGCCAGGCCCTCGTGGTCACGTCACTGGAGCGGGCCCGCGACCTGCCGCGACCGCCCGCCGTCGTCGCGGCCGCCGCGCAGGGCGCCGGACGCGGACAGGAGCAGATGACCAGCTTCTACCGCGACGACCTCACCGGCCTGCCCGAGATGGGTGTCGTCGCCCGCCAGCTGTGGCGCACCTCCGGGCTCGGCCCGGCCGACATCGACGTGGGCATCCTCTACGACCACTTCACCCCGTTCGTGCTCATGCAGCTGGAGGAGTTCGGCTTCTGCGCCCCGGGGGAGGCGGCGGACTTCGTGGCCGGACGGCAGCTGCCCCTGAACACGCACGGGGGGCAGCTCGGGGAGGCGTACCTGCACGGCATGAACGGCATCGCCGAAGCCGTACGGCAGATCCGGGGCACGGCGGTGAACCAGGTGGCGGACGCCGCTCGGGTCCTGGTGACGGCCGGCACCGGGGTGCCGACTTCGGGGCTGGTGCTGACGGCGGCGGGATGACGAGGCGAGTTGTTCGAGGGTGACTCCCGGACGGGGCGGGCTCCTTCGAGGGTGACTCCAGGACGGGGCGCGCTCCTTCGAGGGTGACCCCCACGGGTGAACCCGCAGTACGTGTCGCCCGCTCGTCCACCTTCAGGAGGTGGAGCGGACCCCACCCCTACAACCTGAGGCGGACGCGTCTTCGGCACCTGCGGCCGATCCGCCGCACGGCCCCCCGCTCATAACTTGGAGTCATGACCACACCCGTCTGCACCAGCGCTTCGAACGTCGCGACGCGGGCGACGCAGACCCGTCCGCACCCGGCGTACCCCACGTTCTCCTCCTACGTGAGGGCCCGCCGGCCCGTGTTGCTGCGTACCGCCCGGTCGCTCACCGCGAACCCGAGCGACGCCGAGGACCTGTTGCAGACCGCGCTCACCAAGACGTACGTCGCCTGGGAGCGCATCGAGGACCGCCGCGCCCTGGACGGCTACGTGCGCCGGGCGCTGCTCAACACCCGTACCTCGCAGTGGCGCAAGCGCAGGGTCGACGAGTTCGCGTGCGACGAGCTGCCCGAACCGGAGCCGATGCCGGCCGGGGACGACCCGGCGGAACAGCAGGCGCTGCGGGACGCGATGTGGCGGGCGATCATGAAGCTTCCCGACCGGCAGCGGGCGATGGTCGTCCTGCGCTACTACGAGGATCTGAGCGAGGTCCAGACGGCCGAGGTGCTCGGCGTCTCCGTGGGCACGGTGAAGTCGGCGGTGTCGCGGGCGCTCGGGAAACTCCGCGAGGACACCGAGCTCGGCCTGATCCGGCACTGACGGCCGGTCCGCCGACGACGGTCACCCCGCCGGTGGGGACCGATCCGCCGACGACAGTCGACCCGCCGATGACGGTCGACCCGTTGGTGCGGCCGATCCGCGAGTGACGGCCGATCCGTGAGTGACGGCCGGACCGTGAGTGACGGCCGGACCGTGAGCGGCGGCCGAACGCCCCGCGGGGATAGCCGCTCCCCGTGATGAACGCAACGTGACGTGATCGATCACCCGGGCCTAGTGACATACCACGCGGTATGTGAGCAGAATCAGCGCAACCCTTACTACCGCGTAGGCAATGTCGCCCCCGGGAGGACGCCGTGCTGAGCACGATGCAGGACGTACCGCTGCTGATCTCGAGGATCCTGACCCACGGGTCCACGGTCCACGGGACCTCGCAGGTGACCACCTGGACCGGTGAGGGCGAGCCGCACCGGCGTTCCTTCGCCGAGATCGGCGCGCGGGCGGCCCGGCTGGCACACGCCCTGCGCGAGGACCTCTCCGTCGCCGAGGACGAGCGGGTCGCGACCCTGGCCTGGAACAACGCCGAGCACGTCGAGGCGTACTTCGCGATCCCGTCGATGGGCTCGGTCCTGCACACCCTCAACCTGCGGCTGCCGGCCGAGCAGCTCGCGTGGATCGTCAACCACGCCGCCGACCGGGTGATCATCGTCAACGGTTCGCTGATCCCCCTGCTCGCGCCGCTCCTGCCCAAGCTGCCGACGGTCGAGCACCTCGTCGTGTACGGCCCCGGCGACCGCGCCCCCCTCGAAGGCTCGCACCCCCGCGTGCACGAGTACGAGGACCTCCTCGCCGGCAAGCCGGACACCTACGACTGGCCGGAGCTCGACGAACGCCGGGCCGCCGCCATGTGCTACACCTCCGGCACCACGGGCGACCCCAAGGGCGTGGTCTACAGCCACCGCTCGATCTACCTGCACTCCATGCAGGTCAACATGACCCAGTCCATGGGCCTCACCGACCAGGACACCTCGCTCGTCGTGGTCCCCCAGTTCCACGTCAACGCCTGGGGCCTGCCGCACGCCACCTTCATGACCGGCGTGAACATGCTGATGCCGGACCGGTTCCTGCAGCCCGCGCCGCTCGCCGAGATGATCGAGGGCGAGCGGCCGACGCACGCGGCCGCCGTCCCCACCATCTGGCAGGGCCTGCTCGCCGAGCTCACCGCGCGCCCCCGGAACGTCTCCTCCCTCACCCAGGTCACCATCGGCGGCTCCGCCTGCCCGCCCTCCCTCATGGAGGCGTTCGACGCGCTGGGCATGCGGGTCTGCCACGCCTGGGGCATGACGGAGACCTCCCCGCTCGGCACGGTCGCCCGCCCGCCGGCCCACGCGGTCGGCACCGAGGAGGAGTTCGCCTACCGCCTCACCCAGGGCCGCTTCCCGGCGGGCGTCGAGGCCCGCCTCACCGGCCCCGGCGGCGAACGCCTCCCCTGGGACGGCGAGTCGGCCGGTGAGCTGGAGGTGCGCGGCAACTGGATCGCCGGCGCCTACTACAACGGCCCCGACGCCGAACCCCTGCGCCCGGCCGACAAGTTCAGCGAGGACGGCTGGCTGAAGACCGGTGACGTGGGCACCATCAGCGCCGACGGCTTCCTCACCCTCACCGACCGGGCCAAGGACGTCATCAAGTCCGGCGGCGAGTGGATCTCGTCGGTCGACCTGGAGAACGCCCTGATGTCCCACCCGGACGTCGCCGAGGCCGCCGTCGTCGCCGTCCCCGACGAGAAGTGGGGCGAGCGCCCGCTGGCCACAGTCGTCCTCCGGGAGGGCGCCACGGCCGACTTCGAGTCCCTGCGCGCCTTCCTCGCCGACGAGGGCCACATCGCCAGGTGGCAGCTCCCGGAGCGCTGGACGATCATCGAGACCGTCCCGAAGACGAGCGTGGGCAAGTTCGACAAGAAGGTGCTCCGCAGGCAGTACGCTCAGGGAGAGCTGGACGTCACCCGGCTCTGACCGGAGGGCCGCGCACCAGGGCCTTCCGTCAGATCACGGCCTCCACGGACACCTACGCCGGGCAGGGCACCGAACCCACGGCGCCCTGCCCGGCGTTCGCGCGTCACGGAGTCACGGAGTCACCGTCACCGCCGTACGGCCGTCGCCCCCCACCCCAGGACGAGCCCCGCGGCGGCCACCGCGCACACTCCGCCCCAGCCCCAGTGGGTGAAGGCGAGCGCCGCGAGGGCCGAGGCCGTCGCGCCGCCCGCGAAGCCGGCGACCACGTAGGCGGTGTTGGCGGTGGCCGGGGTCGAGGTGGTGGTCAGGGCCAGTGTCTGGTTGGCGACGTGGGAGGCGACCAGGGCCGCGTGGATCAGGATCGCCGCCACGAACAGCGCCCCCATCACGTGCCCGCCCAGCCAGAACAGCGGCACGGAGACGGCCGCGACGAGATACGCGGACCGTACGACCCGGGCGGCGCCGAACCGGTCGACGAACCCGCCCGCGAGCGGCGCGACCACGGCGGCCGCCAGCCCGAAGAGGCCGAACAGTCCGGCGGTCGCGGTGGACAGGCCGTACGACTCCCCCGTGAGCAGCAGCGCGAGCGAGGTCCACAGCGCGCTCCAGGCGCCGTACATCCCGGCCTGCCGTACGCACGCGCGCCACAGGTCGGGCGAGTGGCGGACGACGGCGGGCAGGGCCGCGAGTCCGGAGAGCAGGGAGCCGGTACGGTCGGGGCGCCGGGCGGGCAGGACGTATGCCGTGGCCAGGCCCAGCACGGTCGTCAGCACGGCCGCGCCGACGAACACCGCGCGCCAGCCGAAGGCCTGTCCGGCCAGGCCGCCGAGGACCCGGGCGGCCACGACGCCGGTGAACAGGCCGGCGATGACGGCCGCGACATGGCGGGCCCGGCGGTCGGCGGGGGCGCGCTGGGCGACCAGCGGGACGAGCAGCTGGGGGACGACGGTCGCCGCGGAGGCGACCAGGACGGCGGCCGCGAGCGCGGTCGTCCCGGCGGCGGCCGAACCCGCGACCAGCGCGACGGCGGTGACCAGGGACAGGACGGCGACAAGGCGGCGCCGGTTCACGAGGTCGCCGAGCGGGGCGAACAGGAGCAGACCGGCCGCGTAGCCGAACTGGGCCACCGAGGCGATCCAGGCCACGGCCGAGGGGGCGGAGCCGAAGTCGTGGGCGATGAGGGGGAGCAGCGGGGCCGCGAGGTAGATGTTGGCGGCCGTCACGGCGGTGCAGAGGGCGATGAGGGGGAGGAGAAGGGCGGAGGCGGGTGGGGCGGTGACCGTCTCCCGGGCGGTGGTCCGTCCCTGGCTGGCGACTGACGGCATGGCGGCCGGGCTCCTTCGGCGTCGACGGGGTGTGCGGTGGTACGACTGACAACCAACCAGTTGGTTGGAACTCTTGGACAACACCCTGGACCCGCACCCCATTCCCTGTCAACCAAACGGTTGGTTACCTCGCGCTACCCTGGCCCCATGGCAGTGAGAGACCCCGAGGCCACCAAGGCGCGGATCTTCGAGGCGGCGGTCGCCGAGTTCGCCCGGTACGGCATCGCGGGCGCCCGCATCGACCGCATCGCCGCCGAGGCCAGAGCCAACAAGCAGCTGATCTACGCCTACTTCGGCAACAAGGCGGAACTCTTCACACAGGTCCTCGGCCGGTGCATGGTCGACCTCGCCGTCGCGATCCCCGTCGACGTCGACGACATCGAGGGCTGGATCGACCGGCTGATGGACTACCACGCCGATCATCCCGAACTGCTGCGCCTGCTGTTCTGGGAGGGCATCGAGTACGGCACCGCCGAGCTGCCCGACGAGGCCGAGCGCCAGGACCACTACGCCCGCAAGGTCGCCGCCGTCGAGGAAGGCCAGGCCCGGGGTGTGATCAGCGACGTGATCCCCGCCCGCGACCTGCTGTTCCTGTTGGTGGCCCTCGCCAACTGGTCGATCGTGGTCCCGCAGATGAAGCGCGTCCTGGTCGGCGGCGAGGACCCCGACGGCAAGCGGCTGCGCGCCTCGGTCAAGGAGGCGGCCCGCAGGCTGGTCGCCAGGCCGTAGCCCGGCTCACCGTCCGCACGGTGAGCCGGGGCGGGACGGTTCCTAGTTGGTGCCGATCCGGGCCAGCAGGTCGACGATCCGGCCCTGCACCTCGCTGCTGTTGGAGCGCTCCGCGAGGAACAGCACCGTCTCGCCGGAGGCCAGCCGCGGCAGGTCGGCCTGGTCGACGGCGGCCGTGTAGACGACCAGCGGGGTGCGGTTGAGCTGCCCGTTCGCCCGCAGCCAGTCGATGATCCCGGGCTGGCGCACCTGCACCTGGAGCAGGTCCATGACGACCAGGTTCGGCCGCAGCTGCCCCGCCAGGGTCACCGCGTCGGCGTCGCTCGCCGCCCGCGCCACCTGCATACCGCGCCGCTCCAGCGTCGCGGTCAGGGCCAGCGCGATCTCCGCGTGCTCCTCGATCAGCAGTACCCGCGGCGGGTGCTGCTCGGTGTCGCGGGGTGCGAGCGCCTTCAGCAGGACGGCGGGATCGGCGCCGTACGCCGCCTCGCGCGTCGCCTGCCCGAGCCCGGCCGTCACCAGCACCGGCACCTCGGCCGCCACCGCCGCCTGCCGCAGCGACTGCAGCGCGGTCCGGGTGATCGGTCCGGTCAGCGGGTCGACGAACAGCGCCGCGGGGAAGGCCGCGATCTGGGCGTCGACCTCCTCGCGCGAGTGCACGATGACGGGCCGGTAGCCGCGGTCGCTGAGCGCCTGCTGCGTGGTGACGTCCGGCACCGGCCACACCAGCAGCCGGCGCGGGTTGTCCAGCGGCTCCGGGGGCAGCTCGTCGTCCATCGGCTGCTGCCGCGGCGGGTCCGCGACCTCGACGGCCCCACCGGGACCGTCCAGCGGCTCGGGACCTTCGGCGGCGTTCTCGTCCGGCGCTCCTATCGCGTACGACCGTCCGGTGCCCTCCGTCGCCTGCGCCAGCCGGGACTGGCCGGCCATCGACGGCTGCGGCTGGGCCGGGACCTGCTCGCCCGGCGCGTGCGAACGGGCCGCGTGCTCCGGGTGGGCGGCGGCCGGATCGGGCCGCGTGCCCAGTTTGCGGCGACGGCCCGAGCCGCCGTTCGTGTGCGGGGCGGGCGTGGCCGACACCTGCGGCTGCTGCACCTGGGCCGCCTGCCGGGTGAACGGCACGCCCTGCCCCAGCGTCCGCACGCTGATCGCCCGGCCCTGCGTCGAGTTCGGATCGACCGGCACGGAGGCGGCGACCGCCGCTGCCGCCGCGGCTTCGGCGGGCAGGGGCTGCGCCGCGCGGGGCGGCCGCGCCGCGGGCACGCTCTCGGGCGGAAGGGCGGCGCCGGGGGCCTGAGGGGCCTGCGGATTCTGACCGGCGTGCGGTTGCGGGTGTGCGGCGGCGCCGTTCGCCGGTACGGGGGTGCCGGCGCCCGGGGTCCCGTCGGCGGGCCAGGGCTGCGGCTGGGGCCCGGGGGCCGGTCGGCCGGGGGCCGCTTCGGCGGGGAGGGGCAGGCCGGCGGCGGGCTGAGCGGGGGCGCCCTGCGGCATGCCCTGGGCGGGGGGCGTCTGCGCGGGCACGCCGGGCCGGCCGGGCGCGTGCTGCACGGGCATGCCCGGTACCTGCCCCGGCTGTACGGCCATCGGGTGGGGCTGCCCGGGGACCTGCCCGAGCTGAGCCGGGGCGAGCCCCTGCTGGGCCGGAGAGAGGCCGGACTGCGCCTGGGCCGGCCGGCCGGGGACCGCCTGACCGGGAGCTGTCTGACCTGGGATCGGCCGGCCGGGGACGGGCCCGCCCGGAACGCCCTGGCCGGGGACCGGCTGTCCGGGAGCCGCCTGCGCGGCCTGTACCGCCTGTGGTGCGTTCTGGGCGGCCGAGGGGGTCCCCGGCTGGGCCGAGCCCGGCTGGGCGAAGCCGGGTTGAGCCGCACCCGGCTGCTGAACCGCCCCTGCCGCCGGTGCTCCTGCCACCCCGGCCGGTGCCGCGCCGGATTCCGCCGGCTGGGCGCCTGCCCGGCGGCGGCGTCCGGTCGGCGAGGTCGTGGGGTGCGGTTGCGGCGGGGTGTGGTCCTCGGACTGGTCGTGCGACACGGCGTCGTGGCGGCCGGCGTCACCGGGAGCGCCCGGACCCCGCTGCGCCGGCTGCCCGGACACCTGCGCGAGTCCCGCCGGGGACCCCTGCGCCGGTACCTGGGCCTGAGCCACAGCCGGACCGGCCACCTGGGCCGGAGGCTGTCCGCCCGCGCCCTCGGACGGACGGTCCGCGTCGGCGGGCGGCAGGGCGAACACCGTACGGGGACCGGCCTCCTGCGCGGCGGCCCGCTCCGAGGCGGCCGCCAGCGCACGGCGGCGGCGCCCGGTGGGGTGTCCGTCCTCCCCGGCCGGGCCGGACCGATCAGGTCCGGCGGCGGGCAAAGCCGGTGGCAGGGCCTGCTGTTCGCCGCCGTCGTGCCGGGCACGCCGTCCGCCGGGTGCGGGGACGCCCTGCGGCGGTACCGTCCCGCCGAGTCCCGTCCCCGCGGCCGCGGTGCCCGAGGCGTGTTCGCCCGCCATGACGACGGCCCCCTCGCTCACTCCGCCGGCCGCACCCTCGGCCGCAGCCGCGGCGGCGTCCTCCGCGGGCCGCCCGCGACGCCGGCCGGTACCGCCCGGACCGTCCCCGGACTCGGCGGACGCCTGCGCGGGAACCGGCACGATCTCCTGACCGCCGGCGACCCGCCGACGGCGCCGCCCGGTCGGCACGCCGGCCTCCGGATCGGCGCCACCGTCGTCCTCCGGCGCCTCGCTGTCCAGGAACGCGTCCACCGAGGACCGACGGGCCCGCCGCCGCCCGCCGGCGGCCGGGGCCTGCTCGGGCACCGCGGCCGGGTCGGCCTGGGCACCCTGGCCGGTCACCGCGTCCTGCGCGCCGGACCCGAGCGCGGGAGCCTGGTTCTCGATCTGGAGCTGCCCCGGAACCGGGAGCTGGGCGGCGACGGCCCCCGCTCCACCGCCGATCGGCACCTCCAGCACGTAGGCGCTGCCGCTCATGCCCGGCACCTCGTGCGTCTGCAGCACACCGCCGTGGGCGCGCACGATCCCGCGCACGATCGGCTCGTGCACCGGGTCGCCGCCGGCGTACGGGCCGCGCACCTCGATGCGTACGACCTCGCCGCGCTGCGCCGCCGCCACCACGACGGTGTTGTCCATGTAACCGCCCGCCGACACCGGCGCGTTGCCGGTCGCGTCGACGCCGGCGACGTCGGCGACGAGGTGCGCGAGCGCCGTGGCCAGCAGCCGCTGGTCCACCTCCGCCTCGATGGGCGGGGCGTGCACGGCGAACTGCACGCGTCCCGGCCCGATGAGCTCCACGGCCCCGTCGACACCGGCCGCGACGACCGAGTCGAGCATCACCTTCGTACGGCTGATGCCGTCGGTCCCGACGTCGAGGCGCTGGTAGCCGAGGACGTTGTCGATG
This sequence comes from Streptomyces sp. NPDC005574, assembly GCF_040605435.1. Classification (NCBI taxonomy): domain Bacteria; kingdom Bacillati; phylum Actinomycetota; class Actinomycetes; order Kitasatosporales; family Streptomycetaceae; genus Streptomyces; species Streptomyces sp. NPDC005574. Next base: position 91,973 of record NZ_JBEXCW010000001.1, on the reverse strand, counting down.
AGCGTGGTGATCCGGGAGTAGCCCGCCGACAGGTGGTGCAGCACCTGGTTGGCCTCGGGCCACAACTGCCCGGCGTCGTCGGCGGCCAGCGCCGCCAGTTCGCGGCGCAGTTCGTCCAGCGGCCCGCGCAGTGAGCCCGCCAGCAGGGTCAGCAGCTGGTCGTGCCGGGCGGCCAGGGCCTCGTAGCGGTCCTTCTCGCGCTCACCGAGCGCCGCGTACCGCTCCTCGCCCGCGGCGAGCTCCTCCTCGTGCTGCTCGCGCAGCTCCTCCAGTTCGCCGACGTGCTTCTGGCGCAGCGCGGTGAGTTCGGAGGCGTGGTCCTCCTCGAGCCGCTCCAGCTCCTCCTGGTGGCGCCGGTCCTCGGCCGTCTTCTCCTCGGCGAGCGAGTCGTAGGGCCGCCGGTCGGTGAAGGTCATCACGGCGCCGACGAGCTGGTCCCCGTCGCGGACGGGCGCGGTCGTCAGGTCGACGGACACCTTGTCGCCGCTCTTGGAGAACAGCACCTGCCCGCGCACCCGGTGCTTGCGCCCCGAGCGCAGGGTGTCGGCGAGCGGCGACTCGTCGTACGGGAAGGGCGAACCGTCGGCGCGCGAGTGCAGCACGAGGGTGTGCAGCTCGCGTCCGCCGAGGTCGCTGGCCCGGTAGCCGAGGATCTGCGCGGCGGCGGGGTTGACGAGCACGATCCGCCCGTCGGTGTCGGTGCCCACGACGCCCTCGGACGCGGCCCGCAGGATCATCTCGGTCTGCCGCTGCGAACGCGCCAGCTCGGCCTCGGTGTCGACGGTCCCGGACAGGTCGCGGACGACGAGCATCAGCAGCTCGTCGGAGGTGTAGCCCTGGCTGTCGTAGGCCTGCTGGCCGTTCTCCAGGTTGGCGCTGGTGACCTCGACCGGGAACTCGCTGCCGTCGGTCCGGCGGGCGATCATCCGGGTCGGCTTGGTGCGGCCGCGGGGGTCCATGTGGTCGGGCCGCCGCATGGACCCGGGGATGAGCTTGGAGTCGAACTGCGGCAGCAGGTCCAGCAGTCCCCGGCCGACGAGCGCGGTCCCGGGGGCCTCGAAGGCCTCCAGCGCGATCGTGTTCGCGTTGACGACGGTCCCGTTGGCGTTGACCAGCACCAGGGCATCGGGAAGCGCGTCGAGTATGGCTGCGAGGCGAGCAGCGCCTCGGGATGGCCTGCTGCTCACGAGACGCTTCCTCCCTGTTACCGCACCTTGCCGACCGCGGAGGCCATCTTGCCAACCGGTCCGCGACGTGTCACGCGAGGGAGTCTAAGCGCAGTGCTCGCGCTCGCGGCGCGAGATGAGAGGGAGGTCGCACGAGGAAGTGACGTAGAACGTGTGACCGTGTCCTCCGCTTCCACGCCCGCTCGCGCTCCGGCCTCCACTCCGACCTGCGCGCACTTGCGCGCGCCCGCGCGAGGCCGGGACTCCCGCCTCGCGCCGCCTGTGCATCCCGCACACCAGGCCGGGGCGCGCGAGCATCGTCCACGCGCCCCGCGCGACCACCGTCCGCGCGCCCCGGTGGGTGGCCGTCACCGCCCGAGGTCGGGCAGGAACGGGACGAGCGCGTTCCACCGGGCGATCCGGCAGCCGTCGGCGCGGTCGTACGTGGCGTCGACGGGGCGTCCGGCCCAGGTCCCGGTGACGTGTGCGGTGGCCGGCCCGCCGTAGATCTGGGTGCAGACCGCGCCGTCCGGCACCGGTGCGAAGGTGTCCCTTCCCCACCGCGTGTTCCGGTCCAGCGCGGCGCACGCGCCGCCGGCGTCGGGATGACTGCCCCCGCCCGGATGACAGTCCAGCTCGTACGTCCCGTCGGCGCCCCCGCCCGCGTGCCGCACGGTGAGGGTGAGGTGATCGCCGCCGGTGTCGTCGGAGAGCGGCGGGGGGACGACGGGTCCGGCGGCGGCGGGCACCGCGGACAGCGAGCCGGAGGCGACGAGGAACGCGGCGGCCACCACGAGCAGCCGGGCCGGCCGGGGCAGGAAGCGGGACGGCCGGCGGGCGGGAGGCGGACCGCAGGAAGGGGGAGGAGTGGCGGGCAGGGAAGCGGAAGAAGAAGGACCGGACGGAGAAGGAGCGGACGGAGAAGGAGCGGACGGAGAAGGACCGGAAGGGCTGGGGGCGCGACTGACCTGGGACATGCCTGACTAACGCCACGCACACCCCGACGTTGCGCGTCTCCCCGCCGACGCCCCGCCACCCCCGACAACGGCTTTGCCCTGCGGGCCGAGTGCCTAGTACCGTAGGAGGCGATTGGTGACACCCCGCTCGACTGTGTCATCATCTGCACGCACCGATCGCGCTCGCGCGAGCGGCTGTGCGGGAGGCGTCGCCTAGTCCGGTCTATGGCGCCGCACTGCTAATGCGGTTTGGGTCTTAAAGCCCATCGAGGGTTCAAATCCCTCCGCCTCCGCGCAAGATCACCGAAGCCCCGGTCCCGTGGACCGGGGCTTCGTCGTTCCCGGGGTGCCCGGACAGCCGTTTCCGCAGCTCACAACGGGTATGGCTAACGGATTTCACATGGCGGCGGCAGTCATGTAATGTTCTTCCTGTCGCCGCGAGCGGGCCGGAAGGGCCGGAAACGGCGACAAAAACAGAACAAGCACTCGTAGCTTAACGGATAGAGCATCTGACTACGGATCAGAAGGTTGCAGGTTCGAATCCTGCCGAGTGCACAGCAGACCAGAGGCCCTGTGGAGAGATCCACAGGGCCTCTGGTTTTTGCTTTGCCGGCAGTGAGTGACGGCAACCGTCGCCGTTCTTCCAGGAGACCGGACGGCACACTGTCCGCTATGCCTGTCACCCTGCATCACATCGTCATCGACGCCCATGATCTGCCTGCCCTGGCCCGGTTCTGGGCCGAGGTGCTGGGTTGGCGGATCCTGTCCGAGCGGGAACGGGAAGTGGTGATCGGGCCGGACGAGACCGCACCGATGGGGATCTGCTTCATGCCGGTGACGGACCGCAAGGTCGTCAAGAACCGCCTGCACCTCGATCTGACGTCAGCGGCGGAGGACCGCGAGGCCGAGATCGAGCGCATCCTCGCGCTCGGCGCTCGCAGAGCGGACGTTGGGCAGATCGGCGACGAATCGTGGACGGTGCTGGTCGATCCGGAGGGGAACGAGTTCTGCGTGGTCCGTCCGAAGGAGACCCTCGTCGGTTAGTCCCGGGAGCCGATGCGTGGACCGGCTCCGGGCGGTCCCGGACCGGAACCTGAAACGGCTCTGGACGGACGCGGGGAACCGCCGCCCCTACCCGGTCGTGCCGTCGCGACGCGCGTTGTGCTCGGCCGACCGGGTTGCCTGCTCAGCTGTCCGGGTGACCGACCGCGATGCCTGCCCCTCCGCGCATATGCCGTGGGTGAACGTATGCCTGTCACACGATGAGGCAGCCGGTCGGTCACGGTGACCGGCTGACCGCCCCCGGGCGGCGCCGGGCAGGCGTCGGAAGAGAAGGGACACCGGATGCGCGTACTGCGCGCCTTCGTGGGGAGCGCCATCGCGTCGCTCCTCCTGCTGATCGGCATCTCACCGACCGCGGCCTACGCGGACCACCCCCGTACGGGGCACGGAGCCCACTGCCCGACCGAGCACCGCAGCCGCGGGAACAACTCCGCGCCGGCGAAGGAACTCGACCCCTACTTCCTCGACGACTGGCGGCTGGGACCTCAGCCCCTCCCGCACACGGGAGCCCTCGGCGCGATGCTGAAGGGCTATCACCGTGCGGGCGGTACATCCGCCTACTGGTTCCTCGGGTGTTACTGGCAGACGGACCCCAAGACGGGGAAGTCGGGCTGGTGGTACCCCGACAACAACGGGTTCGTGCTGAAGAACGGCAAGCCGGTCGAGCACTCCCAGACGCTCCGCAAGGGGCAGTTGGTCGACCTCTTCGGCAGCGGCTTCGGCAACTTCCTCGCCCCCGCGGGCACGCCCTACGCCAAGCGCGCGATCCCGCCGAGCAATCTCGACACCTACGTCGCGGCCTACCCGCTGAGCTACCACCTCTACCGGGTCCTCGAGCCCTTCACCGTCCACGCCGGGCCGATCAGGCCGTGGTTCGGGCAGCCCGGTCTCGGCCTCCAGTACGTGACGGACTCGCCGATCCCCACGCTCGTCGGCTCGCAGAAACTCCAGGAACTGAACGTGACCTGACGGAACTAACCTTGAGGTGGCCCCGGACCCGCCCGGTCCGGGTCACCTCCGAGGCGGGCGACGGGACGGACCCCATGGACAGCGCGGAACTCGTGGAGAGACTCCGCGAGGCGGACGTCCCGGACGCGTTCTACGACATCCCCGGCGTCCACGAGGTGTCGGCCGGGCCGGACGCCCAGTACTTTCTGCGCCGTGAGGCCGACGCCTGGACCGTGGGGGTGCGCCAGCGCTCCCAGGACAGCGTCGTCCGGCGTTTCAGCACCGAGGCAGGGGCCTGCGCCCACCTGTACGACACGCTCGTCCGCTCGCTCGCCCGCCCCCCGGGTGCGGCGCAGCCGCTGGACGAACTCCTCGCGGACACCGAGCAGATCCAGCGGCAGGCATGGGCCGACTTCCGTCGTCACGAGGGGCCGGCTGACGACGGCTGATCACGATCACCGCGCCCGGCGGTCACGTGCACCGCAGGCCGGAGGCCCCGTGGAGTGATCCGCGGGGCCTCCGGTTCGGGTGGTGCTACGTCACGGGGCGTTGACCAGGTCGTACGGCGGGACCGTCACCTTGCGGGCGCCCGGGGTGCCCGACAGGACGACCTTGCGCAGGGCGACGTTGTTCTTGAGGGTGGTCTCCTTCAGGCGCTTGGCCGGGTTGGCGATCACCTGGATGTAGTAGGTGCCGTTGGGCAGGTCGGTGATGTCGAAGGACTGGCCGGGACGGTACTGGGTGTACGTGTCACCGGAGCCGACGTCGAGGACCTCCCGGACGGAGATCGAGTTCTGTTCGCCGCAGGCGGTCGACAGATCCGTGTTGTACGGGTGCCAGTTGGCGTTCTTCACCGTGTAGTCGATGGCGTCGGTGTTGGCCAGGCAGAACGCCTCCTTGCCGCTGCGCACCTCCTCGGTCTTGTCGGCGCTCAGCAGCCGGTAGCTCGCGAAGTCCGTGAAGTGCCAGTGCTCGTGGCCGACGCGCGGGTCCCACTCCATGGTGCCGGTGGGGGTGTACCCGACCTGCTTGCCGTGCGCGTCGTAGAAGTACTGGTACGCGTCCATCAGGTCCTTGCCCGGGCTGCGGAAGCCGTCCACGACCAGGGGTGCGGGGCCCGCGTTCCAGACGTTCGCGCTGAAGGCGAGGTAGTCCTTGCCCGGCGCGTCGCCGTCCTCGCCGTCGGTCACGGCGATGTCCCAGGCCGGCAGGGCGCGCAGGTCCGGCTTGGGCGCGTTCGCCGGGACGCCCGCCCGGCCGGCGGGCCGGTGGGCGTTGGCCCGGAGCGCGGGCGCGATCCGCGAACCGTCGGTGTGGCCGAGGCCGTCACCGAGGTGGTGGGCCGTGCCGAGGCCCTCCAGGGCGTGGGAGAGCGCGGGCGGGGTGGGCGCGTCGGCGCCGCGGGGGCCGTAGGCGTGGGCCGCGCCGGCCGGGTGCGCGCCGGCGTGTCCGCCGCCGTGCTGCGCCGCGTGGCCGGAGGACCGCGGAGCCGCCACGCCCTCGCCGCCGCCCCCGTCGGAGGATTCGCGGACCGTCACCTTGACGGTCGGCCGGTCGTCGGGGATGTCGAACAGGTCGCGGTACTTCTTCGCCACCGAGATCGTGGCCGTGTACTCACCCACCGGCAGGTCGACGGGCTTGTCGTAGTCGACGGTGCTGGAGTTGGCCGCCCAGCCCTTCTCGACACCCCACACCGAGCCCAGCGTGAACGGGTTGGTGGAGCAGCTCTCCGGATAGTGCGAGGTCGCCGGGGCGTCCGGCCGCAGGCGCCCGGAGGCGTTGTCCGGGCAGAACGTCCCCTTCGTCTTCGACACCTCCACGCCGGCCGCGTTCCTGACCGACACCTGGAGGAAGCCGGGCAGGCCGGAGAAGTCCTTCACCAGGCCCGCGGGCAGGGTCCTGGTCGTCGTGCGGTTGCCGGCGCGCAGGATCTGCCGGGCGACGACAGGGTCCTTGTACGACTTCCGGGTCACCTTGATCTCGAGCGGCGCCTTGTCGACGGTGACGTACGTGCCCAGGTCCAGAAAGACCCCGGCCTCCCCCTGCCACCGTTCGAGGGTCACGGCCTTCGACGCGGCGACCAGTGCGAGCTTCGGTTTCCCGGCGGTGCCCGCCGGGGTGGCGCCCGCCCCGGGGGCGGCCCCGGCGGCGGTGACGACGACGGCGAGCACGGCTCCGGTGGCGAGCGTCGAGTGCTTCAGGCGGCTGCGGCGTAACTGACTGGTCATGGGTTCCTCGTCTGCGAGTGCCTCGGTCGAAGGCATCGGACTGGACAGCTCACGGCCGGCCACCTCTGCCGGCGCACCCCACGCGCCTCGGGAACCGGCCCTGTGAGCACCCTGTGAGAGCGGTGAATGGGGTGTGTGGGTTGCCTGTTGGGAAGGAAACGCACGATGATCGTGATCCTTCCCGGTTCGCGGGGACGCTTTCGCCGGTCACCGGCGGTGCCTCCGACGCCCTGCCAGGACCCCCGCCCGACCGAGGAGATCCACATGTTCCGCAGGGCCCCGGCCGGCCTCGGTGTCGTCTGCGCCGCGCTGCTCCTTCCCGCGGCCGTCGGCTGCACCTCGACCTCGTCCCCCGCCGCGAGCGCGGCCAGCGGTGCCGCCGGCAGCACCGCTTCCACAACCGCCGCGACCCACTCGGCCGCACCCGCCGCCTCCGGTTCCTCCACTCCCGCGCCCACCCTGCGTGAGGCGCCCGCAATCGACGCGGACGAGACGCTCGCCGGTCGCCAGGACCCGACGAACGGCAACGCGAACTTCTCTTTCCGCAGGGGCAAGAAGGGGGACGCAGTCACCTTTGACGTCCGCTGCCTCGGCACGGGGCGGATGAAGGTCCGCTCCTTCATCGGCATCTCCTTCGCTCTGGACTGCGTCGCCGGTGAAGTCAGCAGCGTCTTCGACCAGTTCGACGTGACCGGAGTGGACCGCAGTGGGAGGGTGTCCGTCGTGGCGCCGCCCACCGTCCGCTGGGCCATGACCGTCGGCCGGGGTGCGCCGGCCCCGCACCCGGACGACGAGTAGCGCCGGCGGACGGCTTCTAGCAGGTGGCGCCGGTCAGGGCGGGCCGGCCGGTCGGCTTCCAGGTGGCGTGGTCACGATTGATGCCACCGGTGGCGTGGTCGCGACCGGTGCCACCGGCGGTGGCGGCGGGCCGGGTGGAGAAGACGTACAGGCGCAGGAGCAGGAAGCGGCCGATGCCGGCCAGGCCGGCCGCGCCGAGGTAGACGGTCTGTTCCCAGGCCAGGCCGGGGGACGGCCGCAGCGCGTGCAGCAGGAACATCGCCGCGCAGGTCGCGAGGTAGGCGGCCGTCGCGGAACCGGCGGACTGGAGGTGGCGGCGCAGGCCCGCGCGCCGTCCGGTGCCGAAGGTGACGAGTGCGTGCAGCTCCGTGCACAGGAGGGTGGACGCGACCGTGACGACGGCGTTCGCCAGGGCCCAGGTCAGCCGGTCGGCCAGCAGGGGGACGGCGGCGCTGGAGAGGACGCCCACCCCGCCACCGCACCCCACGAACCGCACGAAGGAGGCGAGAGGGCCGGGCGCGGACGGCGTCCGGCGTGCCGTGTCCGAGCCGGTGACCGTCGTCTTCATGGCGTTTCCCTCCGGGCGGGAGCTCGCGCCCCCGAGACCTCCGACCGCGCCGACCGCGCGACCGTGCTGGATCAACTGCCCTCAACGATCCCGTCGTTCGGCCGCCGGGGCGATGGAGCCTCCTACCGGACCGGGGGTGGGGCCAGCTCTACCAACGGGCCCCGCACCAGCGCGACGTCACGGCCGGGGCGTTCGGTGTCCTGCCCCCGGAGCTCCTCGATGTACGCGTGCGCCAGGCCGGTCGTGCGGGTGAACCAGTCGGTGAGCACGGCGATCTCGGCGGGGGAGTAGTCGGCGCCTGGCGGCCGGCGGCGCGAAGGCGGGCGGATCGCGGCCGAGGCACCGGCACCGGTGAGGGCCCCGGTGGGCCGCCGGTGTCAGTGCCGGCGCCTACCCTCGGGGGGATGGCACAGGCATGGAGATGCGCGGGGCTGCGGTGGGCGGCGGAGGGTCCCGTGCTGACCTGGGACGGCGGGCGGCGCAGCGCGCTGACCTGGGGCAAGCGGGTGGCCTTCGGGGTCGCGGAGGGGGGCGTGCGGTCCTGCAGGGGGGCGCGGGGGTACGCCTGTCCGGTGCGGGCGGTGGTGCCGGCGCGCGGTACCGGGGCCCGGTGCGAGGAGTGCGCGCGGCTGGACCGGGCGCACTCGGTGGCCGCGGACACCCTCGCCGACGACCCCCGGCCGTACCACGTGTATCTCGCCTGGTTCGGCCCCGGCCTGACCAAGGTGGGGATCACCGCGGTCGAACGGGGGCCGGCGCGGCTGCTGGAGCAGGGTGCGGTCTGCTTCAGCCGGCTGGGCGCCGGACCGCTGATGGCCGCGCGCCGCACCGAGGAACTGCTGCGCGCCGCGCTCCGCGTGCCGGACCGCATCCCGTACGCCGTCAAGCGCGCGGTGCGTTCGCGGTTGCCGCCCACCGAGTCCGAACGGGCCGCTGAAGTCACGGAGTTGCACGCGCGGGCCGTGGCGCTGACCGGCTGGCCCGAGTCGCTGCGACGCCTGCCCTGCCAACCCGTCGACCACGTCGGGGTGTTCGGCCTGGCGACCGCACCCGCGGCGGCCGGCAGTGTGACCGAACTAGTCCCGGGCGGCGCGGTCGGCGGTCGCCTGGTGGCAGCCGCGGGCCCGGACCTGCACCTCGTGAGCGGGGACAGGGCGATCGTCCTCGACACCCGGCTCATGGCCGGCTGGGACCTGCTCCCCGTGGAGCACGACGAACTCACCGTCCCGGTGAAGGAGTTCGGGGAAGCGCTTGCCGTCGTACAGGACGGGCTGTTCTGAGCGGAGCGGCCTGACGGCCGGACGGGCCGGCCGCCCGGCGCGTGAGGGGCGGGCGGCGAGGGGGCGGAGGCAAGGAATCCCCCAGGTGTTCCCTGAGAGCCGCCTGTGCGTTTCTCAGGAAAATCACAGATTAGTGAAAGCGTGTTCTCAGAGGACCCCGACATGGTGTCCACCATGACCACGACCTCGCCCCAGGGGCGCACCGAACTGCTGAGGCCGGACGGGAGCCCCGTCCGCGTGCTTGTGGTGGACGACGAGCTGTCGATCACCGAGCTGCTGTCCATGGCCCTGCGCTATGAGGGATGGCAGATCCGGAGCGCGGGTGACGGGACGGGCGCGCTCCAGACCGCGCGCGACTTCCGGCCCGACGCCGTCGTCCTGGACATGATGCTGCCCGACATGGACGGGCTCACCGTCCTGGGCCGGCTGCGCCGCGAGCTGCCCGACGTGCCCGTCCTCTTCCTCACCGCGAAGGACGCCGTCGAGGACCGCATCGCGGGCCTGACCGCCGGTGGCGACGACTACGTCACCAAGCCGTTCAGCCTGGAGGAGGTCGTCGCCCGGCTGCGCGGGCTCATCCGCCGCTCCGGCGCGGCCGACCGGCGCTCCGACTCCGTGCTCGTCGTCGGTGACCTCACGCTCGACGAGGACAGCCACGAGGTGTCCCGCAGCGGCGACAACATCCACCTCACCGCGACCGAGTTCGAGCTGCTGCGCTTCCTCATGCGCAACCCGCGCCGGGTGCTCAGCAAGGCCCAGATCCTCGACCGGGTGTGGTCCTACGACTTCGGCGGCCAGGCCAACGTGGTCGAGCTGTACATCTCCTACCTGCGCCGCAAGATCGACGCCGGGCGCGAGCCGATGATCCACACCCGCCGGGGCGCCGGCTACCTGATCAAGCCCGCCGTCGCATGAGCGGGCGACGACGGCCGCGACCGCAGAGGCGAGCAGGCAAGCCGCGCACCCTGCGGACCCGGCTCGTCGTCGCCTCGGTGGTGCTGATCGCCGTGGTCTGCGCGGTGATCGGCACGGTGACCACGCTCGCGCTGCGGGACCACCTGTACCAGCAGCTGGACGGCAAGGTGAAGGACACCGCCCTGCGGGCGACCGGTGGGCCCATGGGTGAGCCGGGCAACGGCAAGGGGCAGCTGCCCGGGGACGCCCGGACGGGCACGGTCCCCCTGGACACCGCCACCACGCCGGCCGAGAAGGTCGCGAGAGTCCTCACCGGGGGGCCGACGCAGCCCAAGACGGTCGCCGCCTACGTGAACGTGAAGACCGGCTCCATCACCGATTCGGGCTACGCCAAGCAGCGCAACCGCTACGACAACGAGATGAGCGCCGGCAGCCTGACCGCCGCACAGAAGACCGCCCTCGCCTCCGTCTCCAAGGACGGCGGGGCGCACACCGTGGAACTCCCCGGCCTCGGGGACTACCGCGTCCGGTACCAGGAGAGCCGGGACCACACCGACGCCTACTACGTGGCCCTGCCGACCGCGGACGTGGACGGCAACATCGACACCCTGATCCTGGTCGAGCTCAGCGTCACCGCGGCAGGCCTGGTCGCCGCGGGCATCGCCGGTTACGTCCTGGTCGGCGTGGCCACCCGCCCGCTGCGCAGGGTCGCCTCCACCGCCACCCGCGTCTCCGAACTGCCCCTGCACACGGGCGAGGTTCACCTCAGCGAACGCGTCCCCGAGTCCGAGACCGACCCGCACACCGAGGTCGGCCAGGTCGGCGCCGCGCTCAACCGCATGCTCGACCACGTCCACGGCGCGCTGCACGCCCGCCAGCAGAGCGAGATGCGGGTACGGCAGTTCGTCGCGGACGCCAGCCACGAACTGCGGACGCCGCTGGCCTCCATCCGCGGGTACGCCGAACTCACCCGGCGCGGCAGAGAACAGGTCGGCCCGGACACCCGGCACGCCCTGGGACGGATCGAGTCCGAGGCGGGCCGGATGACGTTTCTGGTGGAGGACCTGCTGCTGCTGGCCCGCCTGGACGCCGGACGGCCCCTGCAGTTCGAGCAGACCGACCTCGTACCGCTCGTCGTGGACACCATCAGCGACGCGCGCGCCGCCGGCCGGGACCACAACTGGCGTCTCGACCTGCCCGACGAACCCGCGCTGGTCTCGGCGGACGCCGCCCGCCTGCAACAGGTGTTCGTCAACCTGCTGGCGAACGCGAGAACGCACACGCCCCCCGGTACGACCGTCACCGCCCGCGTGCAGCGGCGCGGGCCGTGGCTGTGCGTGGACGTCGAGGACGACGGCCAGGGCATCCCGCCCGACCTGCTCCCGCGCGTCTTCGAACGCTTCGCGCGCGGCGACTCCGCGCGCTCCCGCGCCACCGGCTCCACCGGTCTGGGGCTGGCGATCGTGCAGGCCGTCGCGTCCGCGCACCAGGGCGCGGTGACCGTCGACAGCGTCCCCGGGCGCACCGTGTTCACCGTGCACCTGCCCGCGTCGGCCCCGCAGTCGCCCCGTCCGGCGCCGGAGACCAACTGGCAGTCGCACTCACAGGCACAGCACAGCGCCGCCATATGGGTACAACAGCGGGCCTGACGAGAGTCGTCGGTATGCGAACCGACTCTTCTCCCGGCACGCTGCCGGCGCGGGAGCACCTCCCGGCCACAGACGCCGGTACGCCTGTCCTGGACGTAGTGATCCCCGTCTACAACGAGGAGAAGGACCTCCAGCCGTGTGTGCTGAGACTGCACGAGCATCTCAAGCGCACGTTCCCGTACGCGTTCCGCATCACGATCGCGGACAACGCGTCGACCGACACCACCCCGCGGGTGTCGGCACGGCTGGCGGCGGACATCCCGGAGGTCAGGGCCTTCCGGCTGGAGCAGAAGGGCCGCGGCCGGGCGCTGCGGACGGTCTGGTCCGCCTCGGACGCCCCGATCCTCGCGTACATGGACGTGGACCTCTCCACCGACCTCAACGCGCTGCTGCCGCTGGTCGCGCCGCTCATCTCGGGCCACTCCGACCTGGCGATCGGCTCCCGGCTGGCCCGCTCCTCCCGCGTCGTACGCGGTGCGAAGCGTGAGTTCATCAGCCGCTCCTACAACCTGATCCTGCGCGGCTCGCTCCAGGCCCGCTTCTCCGACGCGCAGTGCGGCTTCAAGGCGATCCGCCGTGACGTGGCGCAGGCGCTGCTGCCGCTGGTGGAGGACACCGGCTGGTTCTTCGACACGGAGATGCTGGTGCTCGCCGAGCGCGCCGGGCTGCGCATCCACGAGGTGCCCGTCGACTGGGTCGACGACCCGGACTCGACCGTGCACATCGTGCGGACGGCGACCGACGACCTCAAGGGGGTGCTGCGCGTGGGCAGGGCCCTGGCCACCGGTTCGCTGCCGCTGGACCGGCTCACCCGCCCGTTCGGCGACGACCCCCGCGACCGCGAGATCGAGGACGTGCCGAAGGGGCTGGCCCGCCAGCTCGTCGGGTTCTGCGTGGTCGGCGGCCTCTCCACCCTCTTCTACCTGCTGCTCTACGGCGTCTTCCGGCAGTTCGGCGGCTCGCAGCTCGCCAACGCGCTCGCCCTGCTGGTCTCGGCGGTCGCCAACACGGCCGCCAACCGCCGGCTGACCTTCGGGGTGCGCGGTGGCGGCGGCGCCGTCCGGCACCAGGCGCAGGGCCTGGTCGTCTTCGGCATCGGTCTCGCCCTCACCAGCGGTTCGCTCGCCGCGCTCAACGCGGCCTCCAGTGATCCCGCGCACTCCACCGAGCTGGCGGTCCTGATCGCCGCCAACCTCGCCGCGACGGTGCTGCGCTTCCTGCTGTTCAGGGCGTGGGTGTTCCCCGACCGCGACGCGTCGACGGTGGTGGCCTCCCACCACCCGGCCGCGCCCGCCGACCCGACGACGCCGGACCCGCCGTACCGCCCGCTGCCGAGGCACCCGAAGGCACACCCGTACTCCGCGAGCCGCCCCACGGGCCCGCGGGGGCCGTACGACACCGCCACGGTCCGCGCCGGTGAAGCCGCGGACCGCACCTGGAGGGACGCCACCATGCGGCTTCAGCCGGTGCGCCCCGCCGACACCGATCCGAGGGAATCCCGATGACCACCCACTACGACCGGACGAGCCAGCAGGGGGGACCCGGTCCCTCCGCGTGGGGGCCGCCGACAGGCGACACGGCGGTAACGGACGGCGGTACGGCCGTCCGGGAACCGTCGGCCCCGCCGGCGCCGGCCCTGCCGCCCGCCCCGGACTCCGGTGAACCAAAGCAGCCCCTCGTCCGCAGAGCGTGGCGGGGCAGGCCCGAGGACCCCCGCTGGGTGCGCCCCGCGTTCCTCGGTCTGCTGCTGGCCACCGCGGTGCTCTACCTGTACGACCTGAGCGCCTCCGGCTGGGCCAACTCCTTCTACTCCGCGGCCGTCCAGGCGGGCAGCCAGAGCTGGAAGGCCTTCTTCTTCGGCTCGCTGGACTCGGCCAACGCCATCACCGTCGACAAGCCCCCGGCCTCGCTGTGGCCGATGGAGCTGGCGGTCAGGGTCTTCGGACTCAGCTCGTGGGCGATCCTCGTGCCCGAGGTGCTGATGGGTGTCGGCACGGTCGCCGTGGTGTACGCCTCCGTGCGCCGCCGCTTCAGCCCCGGGGCCGGTCTGATCGCGGGTGCCGTGCTCGCGCTCACCCCCGTCGCGGCGCTGATGTTCCGGTTCAACAACCCGGACGCGATGCTGGCGCTGCTGATGTCGGTCGCCTGCTACCTGGTGGTCCGGGCGCTGGAGGACGGCCGTACGAAATGGCTGGTGTGGGCCGGAGCCGCGATCGGCTTCGCGTTCCTCGCCAAGACGCTCCAGGCGTTCCTGATCCTGCCGTCGCTGGCCCTGGTCTACGGCGTCTGCGCGCCGGTGAGACTGCGGAAGCGGCTCGGGCAGCTGGCCCTGGCGACGCTGGCGATCGTGGTCTCCGGCGGCTGGTGGGTCGCGATCGTCGAGCTGTGGCCCGCCTCCTCCCGCCCGTACATCGGCGGCTCGCAGAACAACTCCTTCCTGGAGCTGACCTTCGGCTACAACGGCCTCGGCCGCCTCAGCGGCGACGAGACCGGCAGCGTCGGCGGCGGTGGCGGGGGCGGCGGCACCGGGCAGTGGGGCGAGACCGGCTGGAACCGGATGTTCAACTCCGAGATCGGCAGCCAGATCTCGTGGCTGCTGCCCGCCGCGCTGATCCTGCTCGTCGCGGGCCTGGTGGCGACCCGCCGGCTCAAGCGGACGTCGGTGACCCGCGGTTCGTTCCTCGTCTGGGGCGGCTCGCTGCTGATGACCGCGGTCGTCTTCAGCTACATGGCCGGCATCTTCCACCAGTACTACACGGTGGCCCTCGCCCCCTACATCGCCGCCGTGGTCGGTATGGGCGCGGCGCTCCTGTGGGAGAAGCGCGGCGAGATCCGGGCGTCGATCACCCTCGCGGCCTCGGTCGTGGCGGCCTCCGCCTGGGGATACGTCCTGCTCAACCGCACCCCGGACTACCTGCCCTGGCTGAAGTGGCTGGTGCTGACCGGCGGCCTGGCCGGCGCCCTCGGCCTGGTCTTCGCCGCCAGGGTGAGCCGTCAACTGGCCGTCGCGGCGGTGGGCTTGAGCATCGTGGCGGCGCTGGCCGGTCCGACGGCGTACACGCTGAGCACGGTGAACTCCGCGCACACCGGTTCCATCGTGACGGCCGGCCCGGCCGGCGCGAGCATGATGGGCGGCCGGGGCGGCGGCCCCGGCGGCGGTGGCTTCGGCGGGGGCATGCCCGGCCAGGGCCGGCAGGGCAACGGCACCACCCAGGGCCAGGGCCAGGGCCGGCAGGGCAACGGTTTCCCCGGCGGGGGCATGCCCGGCCAGAACCAGCAGAACGGCAACGGCACCACCCAGGGCCAGGGCCAAAACCAGCAGGGCGGGATGCCCGGCGGCCAGACCGGGGACGGCGGCGGCATGGGCGGGGGCGGGGGTGCCGGCGGCCTGCTCAACGGCGCCACCGTCAGCTCCGCGGCCAGGAAGCTGCTGACGACCGACGCCGGCGACTACACCTGGGCCGCCGCCGCCATCGGCGCCCAGAACGCGGCGAGTTACCAGCTGTCCACCGGTGAGCCGGTGATGGCGATCGGCGGCTTCAACGGCACCGACCCGTCGCCGACGCTGGCGCAGTTCAAGAAGTACGTGGCGGACAAGAAGATCCACTACTACATCTCCAGCGGCTCGGGCGGCGGCATGGGCGGCAGCAGCAGCGGCACGTCCTCGCAGATCACCTCCTGGGTCGAGAGCACCTTCAAGAAGGTCACGGTCGGCACGGCCACCTTCTACGACCTCACCCAGCGGGCGAGCGGCTGACGGTCGGACGACGGGAAGGGCGGTGGCCTCGCGCCACCGCCCTTCTCCGCGTCCCCACCCCTCCTTCCCGTCGCCACCGCCCTTCTCCGCGTCCCCGCCCGGCGGGCCGGGGACCGCGGCGTTGCCGCACGGGGCTGAGCGGGCAGACTCCGAGGTGGTGGTCGCCCGACCGGTGGGCGGCCGGGGCCTGTCGTGACCGGCCGTGTGCCGGGACGCCGGGCAGCCGCCCGCGCCGGCCGGCGTCGGAGTGTCGAGGAAGGTGCGCCATGGCGAAGGCAGCCCAGCGGGCGGCGCGGACCAGTGTCTGGCTGGAGGGCAGGGCCCGCCGGGGCGGGCGGAGCGGCGGGCAGCCGTCGGGCCTGGACCGGGACCGGATCACGGACGCCACGGTCCGGCTGCTGGACGCGGAGGGCCTGGACAGGTTCTCCATGCGCCGGCTCGCCGCCGAGCTGAACGTCACGGCGATGTCCGTCTACTGGTACGTCGACACCAAGGACGACCTCCTCGAACTCGCCCTGGACGCCGCCTTCGGCGAGCTGCGCCTGCCCGGCCCGGACTCCGTCGCCGAGGACTGGCGCGAACAGGTGCGGGCGCTGGCCACCGGGTACCGCGCGCTGCTGGTGCGTCACCCCTGGCTGTCGCCGCTCGCCGGGCGCCACCTCAACATCGGTCCCAACGCGCTGGAGTTCTCCCGTCGCGTCCAGCGGGTCATCCGCCGCACCGGCCTGCCCGCGCACGGCGTCACGGGCGCGATCTCCGCCGTCTTCCAGTTCGTGTACGGCTACGGCACGATCGAGGGCCACTTCTTCGCCCGGGTCGCGGACGCCGGGGTGAGCGCGGACGACTACTACCGGCAGGCCATGACCGCGGTGACCGACTCCCCGGACACCGCGGACGCGGTCCGGGAGTCCCGGGACATCATGGCGGCCCGTGGCGGCGACACGGTGGCGGAGATGCTGGACCGCGACTTCACCTTCGCGCTGGACCTGCTGGTGGCCGGAATCGAGGCGATGGTCAGGCGGTCCGGGAGCTGAGGGGCAGCGGGTCGGGTGCCGTCGCCCAGGACGGGAGCCAGACCGGCCCGGGCAGCGGGGGCAGGCCCGCGAGGTGTCCGACGACCGCGCGGAGCCCCGGATGCGGGTTCGTCCCGCGGAACATGAGGGAGAGCGGGTAGGCGAGCGCCGGGTTCACGATCGGGATGCGGCGCAGGTCGTGGCCGGCGGGCCAGAGGTACCGGTCGCGCGCGCCGACGAGGGTGGCCAGGTCGGCGGAGTCCGCGAGGGCGTCGAGGAGCACCTCGTCACCGAAGTTCGGGCCCGCCGTGTCGACGCGGAGGTCGAACGCGGTGGTGAGCTGGTCGTAGAAGTCCGCCCATTCGCTGCCCGGTGTGATCCCGGGCACCCGGATGCGGAGCCCGCGCAGCTGGTGCGGGGTCAGCGCGCGGGCGGGGGCGAGGGGGTGCCGGGGGCCGACGAGGAGTTCCAGCGGGGAGTGGAAGGCGTGGATCATGCGCACGCCGGGCGGCAGCGCGGCGGGATCGGTGACGCTGCGGAACGAGGCGTCGACGTCGCCCGCCCGGACGGCGGCGGCCACCACGCGGGGGTCGTCGACCCTGAGGGTGACCACGTCGAGGCCGGTCCCGGGATGCGCGCGCCAGTAGTCGTGCAGCATGACGGCCTGCGCGCTGCGCAGACCGAGCACGTCGATCCGCAGGGCCCGCGCACCCGGCCCGACCGCGGTGACGGCGCGGTCGACCCCCGCGACGATGCTCCGCGCGTGCGGGAGGAACGACCGGCCGTCCGGGGTGAGTTCGACCCCTCGGGCGGTGCGGGTGAACAGGCGGGCGTCCAGCTCGCGTTCCAGGGCGGCGATCCGCTTGGAGACCGCCTGCTGTGTCACGCCCAGCTCGTCGGCCGCGTGCCGCAGCTGTCCGAGTTCGGCCGCCCGGACGAACGACCGCACCGCCTCCGTGTCCATCGCCCCAGCTTAGGCACGCGCCCGGGCGCGTCGTGGCCCGCCCGAGGGTGGCAGGCCGGGGCTCCTACGGCTGGTCCTCCACGAGCCGCGCCGGGAAACCGCCGGTCGCGACCGGTCCCCACCGCTCCGGGGTGATCCGGATGATCGACTTGCCCTGCTTGGCCATGGCCGCGCGGTACTCGTCCCAGTCCGGGTGCTCGCCGGCGATGTTGCGGTAGTACTCGACGAGGGGTTCCACCGACTCCGGGGTGTCGACGACCTCGGCGGTGCCGTCGATCTGGACCCACGGTCCGTTCCAGTCGTCGCTCAGCACGAGGACGCTGACCCGGGGGTCCCGCTTGGCGTTGCGCGTCTTGGCCCGCTCGGGGTACGTCGATACGACGATCCGCCCCGAGTCGTCGACCCCGCAGGTGAGCGGAGAGCTCTGCGGGCTTCCGTCGGCCCGCCGGGTCAGCAGGACGGCGTGGTGCCGGGGCCGTACGAAGTCCAGCAACTCGTCCAGCGATACGGAGGTGTTCGTCGCGATGTTCGGTGCCATGGCGACCAGCCTAGTGCCGTGACCCGGAGGGCCACCGGCTCGCACCGCCCGGTACGGGTCCCACTGACCGAGTGCCTCGGCGAGGTTGTCGTGCACGGGGACGTCGCGGCGCAGGCCGGTCAGTTCGAGGACGCGGCCGGCCACGCTGCCGGGGGCCGCCACCACCCGCACCGCCACCCGGGGCCGTAACCGGCGTCGTACGTCGTCGACGAGACGGACGCCCTGGGAGTCCATGAACGCGTTCTGGGACAGGTCCAGGACCAGGATCCGCAGCCGCCCGGCGCGGGCCCGCGCGGCGGAGATGACGTGCGCGAACAGTGCGTCGGCGTTGCCGAGGTCGATCTCCGCGGGCAGACGGAGCACGGTGCGGTCGGGCAGATCCAGCGGTTTCGGGATCAAGGTCACGGCTCTCACCTGGCAGACGTACGTCCGGATTCCGGTAGGCCGCTTCCTGACCTGTTGGGTCATTCCACCATGAGGGCGCGGGACTGCGGAAGCGAGCGGCTAAAGTGCTGTCTGTCCTGTGCTCGCAGTCGGGAATGTGCTGCGGAGCTCTCCTGCGCATGGCCGTTTTGGCCGTGCATGCCGAAGAGGTTCGTGGTGGTTTCGCCTGAGTTTCCCGATTTGCCCCGTTTTCCTGTCGGCTTCGAGCTGGCCGAAGCTCTGACGGTCGCGGCCCGCCAACTGCACGAGACAGCCACCCCGGACAGCACCCTGCGCACCGCGGTCCGGCTGGCCGTGCACATCCTGCCCGGGGCCGAACACGCCGGCATCTCGGAGATCGAGCGCCCCCACGGACGCCGCACCATCGCCTGGACCGACGAGGTCGTGCGCTCGGCGGAGGCCAAGCCGATGAGCGGGGACCACCGGTTGTGGACCGCGCCCGTGCTGCGGGTGGAGGACAGCGAGGCCGAGGACGCCGACGACGCCGACACCGCCCTGGCCGACGCCGGCCTGCGCTCCGCCCTGGCGCTGCGGCTGCGCGCCGACCGACGGCGCCTCACCGTGCTCACCGCCTACGCCCGCAAGCCGAACGTCTTCGACGACGCCGCCACCCGGATCGGCCGGCTCTTCACCGCGCACGTCAGCCTCGCCCTGGAGTCGGCGACCACCCGCGAGCAACTGACCGAGGCCATGCGCACCCGCGACCTCATCGGCCAGGCCACCGGCATGCTGATGGAGCGCCTCGACATCGACGCGGCCGAGGCCTTCGACAGCCTGGTGCGGGCCTCGCAGCGGGAGAACGTCAAACTGCGCGACATCGCCCGCCGCATCATCGACACGAACAACGCCCCCTGAGCGGCGGGCGTGTCCGCGCCGGTCCGGGACATCCGTACGTCATGAGTTCTGAGACGCGCGAGACCCTGGACGAGGCCATGGTGCGCAGCAGCGGACTGGACACGCTGCTGCGCGACCTGACCGACCGGGCCGTGCAGGACGTGCCGGGGGCCGTCGCGTGCAGTGTCACCGTGCGCAGGGCCGACCGGCTGCTGACGCTGGCGGGCAGCCGCGGGCTGCCGAGCGGCCTCGACCAGCGGCAGTACGAGAACGGTTCGGGGCCCTGCGTGGACGCGGCCGGGACCCGGACCGAGCAGTACTCCCCCGACCTGACGGAGGAGACCCGCTGGGCGCCCTACCCGGCGTTCGCGGTGGCCACCGGGGTCCGCTGCGTGCTGGCGGTGCCGCTCGACGTGGAGGGCGAGACGGGCGCCGCCGCCAACTTCTACGGCGTCCTGGCCGGAGCGCTGGGACCGGGCCGGGACGCGGCCCGTACGTTCGCCGCCCGGGCCACCGACACGATCAACGCGGCGCTGCGGATCGAGCGCCGCCGGGAGTCCGCCGCCGACGTGCGCACCGCGCTGCTCTCGCGCAGCGTCATCGACCAGGCGATCGGCATCCTCATGGCGCAGGAGCGGATCGACGCGACCCTCGCCCTGGAGCGCCTGCGCCGCGTCTCGATGGACCGGAACGTCAAACTCCGCGATCTCTGCAACGACCTGGTGACCCGGGTGGCCCGGGCGAACCGCGACGGACTGCCCCCGGCGCGCTCCTGAGACGCGTGTGCGGGGCCGCGCGGAGTGCGGCGGCGGATGAGCCGGGAGCCCGGCGGGCCGGTTCCCCTGCCCCTACTGTTGACGGGTATGAGCGCCGAGCGCATCGACCCCGAGGACCAGTGGCCGCTGCCGCCCGCCTGGCTGTGGGACTGCGCCGAGTGCGTCCGCCGCTACGAGGCGATGAAGCACGTGCAGGCCGTCATGGCCGGCCTGGCAGCGGAGGATCCCGGCGTCGACTGGGACGTCACGGACAGCGTCGTGGGCACCCAGATCAGCCTGGCCCGTCATCTGGCCGACGAGCACCGGCCGGCGCTGCCCGGCTGGGAGCCCGGCTGCGGGACCTGCGCCCACCACCGGGCCGGCGTGGACGACGGGCAGGAGCGGGTGCCGGGGCAGCGGACCGGCGCCGTCATGGCGGCCGAGGAGCACCGGGCCCGCCACCTCTTCGCGCCGCCGCGCATCGTGGGCCTGCTGTAGGTCCTGTCCGGCACGTCCCGCCGGGCGGCCGGCTTCCGGACGACCCGGGCCGGGCCCGCCGGACTCCCCCGGCCGCTACGCCTGCGGCAGGAACTCGCCCTGCACCGCCTGGACGTCCAGCTCGACCCGCAGCGTCGTACCGATGGCCGCGATGCCCGCCTGGAGCACCTGGTTGTAGTTCATCGCGAAGTCCTCGCGGCGCAGTTCGGCGCTCGCGCGGAACGCCGCTCGGGTCCCGCCCCACGGGTCGGATCCGGTGCCGAGGTAGGCGAGGTCCAGGTCGACCGGCCGGACCACCCCGCGCATGCCCAGTTCGCCGTGGACCGTCCAGCGGTCGGTGCCGGCCGCCGTGACGCCGGTCGAGCGGTAGGTGATCTCGGGGTGGGCTTCGACGTCCAGGAAGTCCGCCGACCGCAGATGGGTGTCGCGCGTCGCGTTGCCGGTGTCGACGGACGCGGCCCGGATCACCGCCTCGACCCGGGACTTGGTCACGTCGTCGGGGGCGATCTCGATCGACGCGGTGAAGTCGGTGAAGCGTCCGTGCACGCTGGAGATGCCCAGGTGCTGGGCCACCGCGCCCACGCTGGAGTGCGCCGGGTCGACGGTCCACGGTCCCGGCGGCGGTAGTTCGGCGCCGCCCTGCCGGGCCAGCGTCACCGTGCCGACCTCGGCCCGTCCGCTCGCGGTGACGATCGCGCTGGAGGCGGCCGGCGCGTATCCGACGGCCGTGACGATGACGGTGTACGCCCCCGGCGCGAGCGCGGTCGCGTCCCGTACGGCGCCGTCCCCGTCGGCCTCGGCGCGCACGACCTGCGAGCCGGTCGCGTCGGTCACCGTGACGACCGCGTGCGACACGGCCCATCCGTCCCGCGTGCGGATCTTCGCGGTCAGTCCCATCCCGTTCTCTCCCTGCGAGGCAATACGAAGCGGTCGTGAAAAGGCACGGCCCGCGGCGGCGGACGCGCTCCGCGCAGGAGCCGCGCCCGCCGCCACGGGCCGGAGCCGGGGCTATTCGCCCGGGTGGGCGAGGTGCACGTCGTGGCCGTCGGTCCCGCGGCCTTCGACGGTCAGCGCCGTGGCGACCGGCGGGTAGCCCGTCGCGATGACGGTGTACTCACCGCTGTCCAGGTCGGTGAAGGCGTACGCCCCGTCCGTGCCGGTGGTGGCCGTGCCGACCACGTTGCCCGCCGCGTCCACCAGCGTCACGCGGGCGTCGGCGAGGGGGCCGTGCGGCGCCCGTACGACACCCTGGAGCTGGGCTCCGGCGTCGAGGTCGACCTCGATCCGGGTGACCCCGGTGCCGCCCACCTCGACGGGCAGCGCGCGCGGCCGGTAGCCGGCGGCGTTCACCGCGACGGTCACGGCGCCCGGCACCAGCTCGGTGAAGGCGAAGTCGCCCTGCTCTCCGGTGGTCCCGGTGGCCAGCAGGTCGCCGCGCACGTCGGTCACGATGACCATGGCGTCCTTGACGGGCGCCCCGGACTCCGCGGCGCGCACCAGACCGTTCAGTCCGCTGGTGCCGCTGAGCAGGATGTCGTACGCCACCGGCTCGCCGTTCACCACGACCGTGGACGCCTGCGGCTGGAACCCGTCGGCGGAGGCGATCAGGACGTAGGAACCGGTGCCCGGCGCGTCCACCGCGTAGGAGCCGTCGGCCTGCGCGACCGACCGGCCGAGCTGCCGTCCCGCGAGCGAGATCAGCGTGACGGCGGCCTGCGGGAGGGGCGCGCTCTCGGCGCCGCGGACGAAGCCGCGGACCGGGATGCCGGCGCTGCCGCTCAGGCCCCCGTCACCGGCGGACGCCTGGGGGACGGTGAGCGTGGCGACGGAGGTGAGCTGCCGCGTGTCCTCGGCACCGGTGCCGGTCTCGTCGGCGGCGGCCCGTGCGGGGGTCCTCGCCGCGACCGGCGCCGGGGTCTCGGCGGTGGCCGCGGCCTCGGCCGCCGGAGCCTGGCCGGCGTCGCCGGAGGCGTCCGCGTCGGCGGCCGCCTGGGCCAGCGCGCCGCTGGTCCGCAGCGGGACCTCCTTGATGAACAGGGTGATGAGGAAGGCGAGCAGGGCCAGACCGGCGGCGATCAGGAAGACGTCCGCGATGCCGTGGCCGTAGGCGCTCTCCATGACCGTGCGCAGCGGCGCGGGCAGCTTGTCCATGTCCGGGATGGAGTCGGAGCTGGAACCCGAGGCCAGGGACGCGTACTTCGGGCCGAGACCGGCGATGCCGTCCTGGGCGTAGTCGGTGATGCGGTGGGCCATGACGGCACCCAGCGCGGAGACGCCGACGGCGCCGCCGAGGGACCGGAAGAACGTGACGGTGGAGCTGGCCGAGCCGAGGTCGGCGGGGGCCACCTGGTTCTGCGTGGACAGCACCAGGTTCTGCATCATCATGCCGATGCCCAGGCCCAGCAGGGCCATGAAGATCGCCATCTTCCAGTAGTCCGTGTCGTAGCGGACGGTGCCCAGCAGGCCCAGGCCCGCCGTCACCAGCACGCCGCCGCTGACCAGCCAGACCTTCCACTTGCCCGTGCGGGTGATGAACTGCCCGGAGACGGTGGAGGAGATGAACAGGCCACCGATCATCGGGATCGTCATGACACCCGACATCGTCGGCGACTTGTCCCGGGCCAGCTGGAAGAACTGGCTGAAGAACACGGTGCCGGTGAACATCGCGACGCCCACGAAGAGCGAGGCGAGCGAGGACAGCGTGATGGTGCGGTTGCGGAACAGCCGCAGCGGGATGATCGGCTCGCGCGCCTTGGACTCGACGAGCACGAACAGCAGGCCCAGCACGATCGCGCCGGCGACCATCGTGTACGTCTGCCACGACACCCAGTCGTACTTGTCACCCGCGAAGGTGACCCACAGCAGCAGCAGGGAGACCGCGGCGGAGATGAAGAACGCGCCGCCCCAGTCGACCTTCACGTCCCGCTTCACGACGGGCAGGTGCAGGGTCTTCTGCAGCACGATCAGCGCGATGACCGCGAACGGCACACCGACGTAGAAGCACCAGCGCCAGCCGAGCCACGAGGTGTCGGTGATGACACCGCCGAGCAGCGGGCCGCCGACGGTGGCGATGGCGAAGGTGGCGCCGAGGTAGCCGGAGTAACGCCCGCGCTCACGCGGGGAGATCATCGCGGCCATCACGATCTGCGCGAGGGCGGAGAGACCGCCGACGCCGACGCCCTGCACCACACGGCAGGCGATCAGCATGCCGGGGTTCTGCGACAGACCCGCGGCGGCCGATCCCAGCACGTAGACGACGAGGGCTATCTGGACGAGTGCCTTCTTGCTGTACAGGTCGGAGAGCTTGCCCCACAGGGGCGTGGTCGCCGTCATGGCGAGCAGCGAGGCGGTGACGACCCAGGTGTAGGCGGACTGGCCGCCGCCGAGGTCGCCGATGATCTCGGGGAGCGCGTTGGTGACGATCGTGGACGACAGGATCGCCACGAACATGCCGAGCAGCAGCCCGGAGAGCGCCTCCATGATCTGCCGGTGCGTCATCTGGACGCCGTCGGGGGAGCCTCCCCCGTGCTTGGCGTGAGCCCGCACACCGGCTGGTGTGGTCGTTGCCATGGGCTTCCTTCTCTTCCGTGCTTATGCGGGTGTACGGGTGGTCTGTTCGAGTACGGGAAGGTCCGCGGGCCGGTTCCCGGTCGTCCCGGGTGCCACGGACGCGGTACGGCAGTCGTCGAAGCTCGCCCGCAGCCGGGCCATGAGCCGGGTGAGCTGACCCACTTCGTCGTCGCTCCAGTCGCTCAGGCGCTCGGCGAGTATCCGCGTGGTCCGCAGGGACAGTTCGTCCACCTGCGTCAGGCCCGCGGGCGTCAGGCGCAGGATGCGCGAGCGCTTGTCCGCCGGGTCGGGGGAGCGTTCGATCCAGCCGCGCTCGGCGACGTGCGCGACGTGACGGCTGGTCACCGACATGTCCACGGCGAGCAGCTCCGCGAGCCTGCTCATGCGCATGTCCCCGTGGCGGGCGAGCAGGGTCAGCACGGCGGCGGACCCGCTCGGGCAGTCGCCCGGCAGTATCCGTCCCATCTCCCGTTTCACGGCGCCGAAGGCGCTGAACTGACGGATCAGCTCCTCGTATCGCGTCTGCTCGCCCATCGCACCTCCCGTATTCGTTGCTTAGGGCAACCATAGAGGCGGTTGGTTGCTACAGGCAAATAAAACGGAGGGCTACCGCATAAAAAGTTGGCAAAGGCACGTATTGCGAACGTAAACGCACAGGTGGGGGGCGGTGATGCGGGGGTGGTGCGGCGGAGAGGCCGGGGCGGGGCCCCCACTTGGGCGGTGCCCGACGATTCGCTAGTGTCTCGGGGCATGGCTAACACCCAGGGCCCGCAGGGCAACCACGACCCCGCCGGCAACACCCAGATGTTCCGCGCGTTCGTCGACGAGGCCCCTCAGGGCCGGCAGCAGCAGGCGGCGGCCCCCTCCGGCCCCCGCTTCGGCGTGATCCTCGCAGTCGTCGTCGCGGTGATCGTCGTCGCGGCGGTGGCCTGGCTCGCGCTCAAGTAGGAAGGGCGCGCTCCGGCAGTACGTGCGGCTACCGCCACCGGACGGCGACGTCCCGGGTCTCCACGTGCATGCCGAGGGGAACCCGCCACTCCTCCACGCAGACCGTCCAGGCCCCCTCCTTCCGTGCGCCGGCCACGATCGGCGCCGGAAGGTCCACGGTGGACTCGACGGTCGCCCAGTCGATCCCGAGCGCGCCGACGACATGCGTCCCGAGGGTCACCGTGCCCGAACGCACGGCGGCCTGACCGCTGTTGGTGAACTCCACGGTCACCTTCTCGCACCACCGCTCGTCCGCCGGCTCGCGCACCGGGTCCCGCCAGGTCAGTACGGCGGGACCGCCGGGCGCGGGTTCAGACGTTTCCGTCGCCGAGGTCGAGGGCGCTGGTGCCGACGGCCTCCCGGGTGAACTCGGGGATGAGGACGAGGGCGAGGACGCGGACCCGGCCCCGGACGGGGAACCCGCCGTCGTACGACCGGAGTCGGAGCTCACACCGGAGCGGCCCGCACCGGAACCCGTAGCGCCACCGGCGGGCGCCTCGGCCGCGTCCCCGCCCCGACCGCCGTTCCCGGCGGCGGAGTCGGCGGGCCCGCTCGTGCCGGCGCCGTCGAGCGGCACCAGCGTCACCCGCCCCGTCGGCGTCACGGCCGTGGCGGCGCCCCTGGGCGGTCCGCCCGCCGACCCGGTGGCCACGTATCCGCCGCCGTCCCCGCCACCGCAGGCCGCCAGGACCCCGCCCAGACAGACGACGGCCGCCGACGCGCCGATCACGACGCCTCGACGGCCATGTGTCCATGTCGCCCGTGTCACGCGTGCCGCACAGGATGCCCTGGTCGCTCGAAGCATCGCGCCATGGTGGCTGACGCTCCGTCAAATAGGAAGGCCCGGGCGGCTGTCGCGTGACCTCAGTCCGAGATGAGCCCCTCCCGCAGCTGCGCCAGCGTCCGGGTCAGCAGCCGGGAGACGTGCATCTGCGAGATGCCGACCTCCTCGCCGATCTGCGACTGGGTCATGTTGGCGAAGAAGCGCAGCATGATGATCTGCCGCTCTCTGGGCGGGAGTTTGGCGAGCAGCGGCTTCAGCGACTCGCGGTACTCGACGCCCTCCAGCGCGGTGTCCTCGTAGCCGAGGCGGTCGGCCAGGGACCCTTCGCCGCCGTCGTCCTCGGGGGCCGGTGAGTCCAGCGAGGAGGCGGTGTAGGCGTTGCCGACCGCGAGGCCGTCGACGACGTCCTCCTCGGAGACGCCGAGGACCACGGCGAGTTCCGCCACGGTCGGCGAGCGGTCGAGCTTCTGGGCGAGTTCGTCGCTGGCCTTCGTCAGCGCCAGCCGCAGCTCCTGGAGCCGGCGCGGGACGCGCACCGACCACGAGGTGTCCCGGAAGAACCGTTTGATCTCACCGACGACCGTCGGCATCGCGAACGTCGGGAACTCCACGCCCCGTTCGCAGTCGAAGCGGTCGATCGCCTTGATCAGGCCGATGGTGCCGACCTGGACGATGTCCTCCATCGGCTCGTTGCGGGAGCGGAAGCGGGCGGCCGCGTAGCGCACCAGCGGGAGGTTGAGCTCGATCAGCGTGTCCCGGACGTACGCGCGTTCGGGGCTGTTCTCGTCCAGTGCGGCGAGCCGCAGGAAAAGGGAGCGGGACAGGGTGCGGGTGTCGATGGCTCCCGAGGTCGGAAGCGACGGAGCAGGAGCCGGAGCGGGGGCCGGCGGAGCCTGGAGGACCACAACATCGTCGACGAGCGTGGGCGCAACCTCGCTCTTCGTGAGCGTGAGCACCTTCGAGCTGCCCTGGACTGCGGACATGCCACCCCCTTTGGGTCGCGGGACGGTCGCGGCGGACGCTCCCGTCTGAGGAACGCAGCCTTCACCTGAATACCGGAGCCGGAGCCACGGCAAACGCGCTGCACGGAGAATGTCACATGTCGGCAACACGCTGTAGTGACATGTCGACATGTGAGATGCGAATACGCCCTGGATAAAGGGGGTCTGACGGTTTTTCACAAGGAAGACGCCGGGATCCGCGCTGGTGAGCGATTCGCTCTCGCCGGTGACGTTTCGCTCGCGCTTGCGGTTATGCCTCGATACGGTTCGCGGAGCGCAACCGCTGGAAGCTACGCGCGAGTAGGCGCGAGACGTGCATCTGGGACACGCCGAGTTCCGCACTGATCTGCGACTGGGTGAGATTGCTGTAGTAGCGCAGAAGGAGAATTCGCTGCTCGCGTTCGGGGAGCTGGACCAGGAGATGGCGGACCAGGTCCCGGTGCTCCACGCCGTCCAGCGCGGGGTCCTCGTAGCCGAGCCGGTCCAGCAGCCCCGGCAGACCGTCGCCCTCCTGCGCCGCCTCCAGGGAGGTCGCGTGGTACGACCGCCCGGCCTCGATGCAGGACAGCACCTCCTCCTCCGTGATGCGCAGCCGCTCGGCGATCTCGGCCGTCGTCGGAGTGCGTCCGAAGGCCGTCGTCAGGTCCTCCGTCGCGCCGTTGACCTGCACCCACAGCTCGTGCAGCCGGCGCGGCACGTGGACCGTGCGGACGTTGTCGCGGAAGTACCGCTTGATCTCACCGACGACCGTCGGCATCGCGAACGTCGGGAACTGCACGCCCCGGTCCGGGTCGAAGCGGTCGATGGCGTTGATGAGCCCGATGGTGCCGACCTGGACGACGTCCTCCATCGGCTCGTTGCGGGAGCGGAAGCGGGCGGCGGCGTAGCGCACCAGCGGGAGGTTCGCCTCGATCAGCGCCCCGCGCACCCGGTCGTGCTCCGGCGTGCCCGGCTGAAGCCCCTTCAGCTGCCCGAAGAGCACCTGGGTCAGGGCCCGGGTGTCGGCACCCCGACTGCGCTGCGGAGCGGGGGCGGCGTCCTGGGCCTCTTGGGCCTCCTGTGCGGCCGGGGCGGCCGGGGCGGCCGGAGTGGTGGGGGCGGTGGCCTGCGGTGCCTGCGGGGCCGGCGCGGCCTGGACCGTGGGGGCGGCCGTCGCGGCGGGAATGGCCGGTGAGGCTTGCTGGGGCGGCGCGGTACTGGCCGACACGGTCAACGCCACCTCTTCATCGGTCATCCATCGGTCAACTCATCCGTCAAAAGCGGTCATAGCATCACAAGAGATGTGCACTGTGTGCAAGCACCCCATAACACCGTGTTGAGGGGGCGTGGGGCCGGAGGACGCGCGAAAGCCCCCCGCCGTTGTGGCGGAGGGCTTCTGGAGGGCTCCCGGGAGAGGGGGGCTCAGAACTCGTAGTCGGCGATCACCCACGTGGCGAACTCCCGCCACAGCGCGACACCGGCCTGGTGCGCCGGGTGCTCCAGATAGCGCTGGAGGGCCGCCGTGTCCTCGACCGCCGAGTTGATCGCGAAGTCGTAGGCGATGGGCCGGTCGGTGATGTTCCAGGCGCACTCCCAGAAGCGCAGCTCCTCGATCAGGCCGCCGAGGGCCCGGAAGGCCTCGACGCCCTTCACCACGCGGGGGTCGTCGCGCCGGACGCCCTCGTCGAGCTTGAAGAGGACCAGGTGGCGGATCATGGGGACTCTCCCGGGCGAGTGCGAAGGGGCCGTGTGGGCCGCGTCAGTTCTTGGCGCCGTCGGCGACCCAGGACATGAAGTCACCGACCGCCTTGGCGGCGTCCGATATGCCCTCGAACCCTATCTGGACGTAGTCGGCGGCCTTCGCCGGATCCGTGATGATCACGTAGAGCACGAAGACCACGAGCACATAGACGGCGATCTTCTTCGAATTCACCGCCACCGCGGCCTCCCCTGTGACTGTTGTGCCCCGTGGGCCCCCTGTTGACCGGCGGTGAGTGTAACCTTCCCGCCCTTTGCCGGGATCGGTCAGGACTGCACGAAGGGCCCCGTCTGTCGACGGGGCCCTTCTCAAGCGGTAGCGGAGGGATTTGAACCCTCGGTGAGTTTCCCCACACTCGCTTTCGAGGCGAGCTCCTTCGGCCGCTCGGACACGCTACCGAGGGAGACCTTACAGCAAGGGGGTGCGTGGTCCGAAATCCGTTTCCCCCCGGACGGCCGGGGCCCGGGGCGGTGGACGGCGGACCTCAGCGGGCGCGGAAGAAGTCCGTGAGCAGGCGCGCGCACTCCCCGGCGAGCACGCCCTCGATCACCTCGGGCCGGTGGTTGAGCCGCCGGTCGCGCACGACGTCCCACAGGGAGCCGGCCGCGCCGGCCTTCTCGTCCCGGGCGCCGTAGACGACCCGGTCCACGCGGGACTGGACCAGGGCGCCCGCGCACATCGTGCAGGGCTCCAGGGTCACCACGAGCGTGCAGCCCGACAACCGCCACTCGCCCGCCCGCCGCCCGGCCCCGGAGACACCCGCAGCGCCCGAGGCAGCGGACGCACCGAGCTCGCCGGACGCACCGGACACACCGGAGGTCCCGCCTCCCGGTCCGCCGCCCAGTGCCGCGGCGCCCCGCCGCAGGGCGAGGACCTCGGCGTGGGCCGTCGGATCACCGGTCGCCTCGCGCTCGTTGTGCCCGGCGGCCAGCACGGTCGTGCCGTCCGGGGCAAGCAGGACGGCGCCGACGGGGACGTCCCCGCCGCGGCCGGCCTGCTCCGCCTCGGCCAGCGCGAGCCGCATCGCGGCCCGCCAGGGGTCGCGCACCGGGTCCGGACGCGGGTCCGGACCCGGCGGGCCCTCCGGGTCGTCCGGGCCCTCCGGGTCCGTCCCGGTCAGCGGACGGTCTCCAGGACCTCCGCGGCGCCCAGGGCCTCCGCGATCGCGGACAGCGCGTCGTCGGCGTCCAGAGCGCGCAGCTCCTTCACACCGACGCCCAGGTCGTCGAGGATCTCGCTGTCGCCGACAGGGCTGTGCGGCACGGCCTCGGCCGAGGTGCCGTCCTGGTCCTCGTCGTCGTCCGTGTCGTCGTCGTCGGATTCACCGTCCTCCGTACCGTCGAGGTCGAGGGAGTCCAGGTCGACGACCACGTCGTCGCCGGGATCCCTACCGAGCAGTTCGTCCGTGAGCAGGATCTCGCCGTACGAGCTGCGGGCAGCTGCGGCGGCGTCCGAGACGTAGATACGCGGGTCGTCCTCGCCGTCGATCCGGACGACGCCGAACCAGGCGTCCTCCTGCTCGATGAGCACCAGCACCGTGTCGTCCTCCGGGGAGGCTGCACGGGCCAGTTCGGCCAGATCCGACAGGGTTTCCACATCGTCGAGCTCTGTGTCGCTCGCTTCCCACCCGTCTTCGGTGCGCGCGAGCAGTGCGGCGAAGTACACCGTGACTCTCCCACTGGTCATAGGCGTGCCGGTTGGGGGTCCCCCCGGCGGAGGTCGCGGGCGGGAGAGCTGCGCTCCGAGCCCCACCCACTCGAAATCGTGGCAGATACAAGGCGATCAGGGGACGTCTTCCGCTCCCTGTGTCCGCTCGTTTTGATCGTCCACGAGCGGGATCGTACGCGGCCCGCCGGGCGCCACACGCACTCGGCCGCCCTCAGGAGGGCGGGAAGAGCGCCGCGGTCACCAGCGGAACGTGCGCATACGCATGGCGTGGCGCAGTCGCGCCGTCTTGGCGCGGCGGGGCTGCACACGGTCCCGCAACTCGCGCGCCTCGGTCAGCTCCCGCAGGAACTGGGCCCGGCGCCGCCTGCGCTCGGTTTCGGTCTCCTCCCGCGAGGCGTCCTCGCGAGACTCTCGGTCAGCCATCGGCACACCACCCCACTACGTCCTTCCCACGTTCCCTCCGACGAGCGGTTTGATGCCGGCGCGCGAGTGACGAAGGGGGCGGTCGGGCCGCTGTTCCGCTCGGGGGCGCCGCCCCCACCGGGCACGGCTACTGTGGGGGCCATGCGTCTCCACGTCGTCGACCACCCTCTGGTCGCCCACAAGCTCACCACGCTGCGCGACCGGCGCACCGACTCCGCGACCTTCCGGCGCCTCGCCGACGAACTGGTCACCCTGCTCGCCTACGAGGCCACGCGGGACGTGCGCACCGAACAGGTCGACATCGTGACCCCGGTCTCCCCGACCACCGGCGTCAAGCTGTCCTACCCGCGCCCGCTGGTGGTGCCGATCCTGCGGGCCGGTCTCGGCATGCTCGACGGCATGGTGCGGCTGCTGCCGACCGCCGAGGTGGGCTTCCTGGGCATGGTCCGCAACGAGGAGACGCTGGAGGCCTCCACGTACGCGACGCGCATGCCGGAGGACCTCTCGGGGCGTCAGGTGTACGTCCTCGACCCGATGCTCGCCACCGGCGGCACCCTGGTCGCGGCGATCCGGGAGCTGATCAAGCGCGGCGCCGACGACGTGACCGCCGTGGTGCTGCTCGCCGCCCCCGAGGGCGTGGAGATCATGGAACGCGAGCTGGCGGGCACCCCGGTGACGGTCGTGACGGCCTCGGTCGACGAGCGGCTCAACGAGCACGGCTACATCGTGCCGGGCCTGGGCGACGCGGGCGACCGGATGTACGGCGCGGCGGAGTAGCCCCGGCGGAGCGGACCCCGGGTGTCGGGCGGCCGGCGACCCCGGCCGCCGAACCGTTTCTCCTACGGCTGCTCAGCAGCTCTTCTTCGCGGTGGCGGGCGTCGGCCCGGGCGCGGTCAGTGCGGCCAGCGCCCGGTCGGCGGCCGCCTTCTTCGTAAGCGCCTTGAAGCCGGTGCCGAGCACGAGGTCGATCGTCCGGCCCTTGCGGGCGGCGTCGGTGCGGCGCTCGGCGGCGCCCAGCTGGGTGGCGAGCACGGGCAGCGAGGTGTTGAGGGAGGACGCGGGGCCGAGGAGCACGCCGGTGCCCTTGACCTTCTTGTCGAACTCCTTGGCCGCGTTGCCCACTTCGCCGATCTTGAAGCCGCGTTTCCTCAGCTCGTCCGCCGTCTGCTTGGCCAGCCCGCTGCGGGGTGTGGCGTTGAAGACGTTCACCGTGATCTGGGCCGGTTTCGGCAGCGCCGCCGCGACTGGGGGCGAGGCGCTCGCCCGGGTGGTGCAGGCCGTCTTGGAAGCGGCCGCCGCGGCCCGCTTGCCGCCGCCCGTGAAGACGTCGATGAGCTGCAGGGTGCCCCAGCCGACCAGGCCGAGGGCTGCGATGGAGGCGATCAGCCCGACCGCGAGCCTGCCGCGCCGCCGGCGCCGTCGCATCCGCGGGTACTTGTCCCCCGTGATCCGGTACTCGCCGCCCATGCCAGGGGGAGTCAGCATGCTCATGGGCGCAGCGTAGTGCGAGTCGGCGGTGATTCCTACTAGATGATCATTCGACGTCACGCAGGAGAACCCGAAAGGGTCAACACCCGGCTCACCTGGGCGAGCGGAGGCGGGCACGGGGGAGCGCGGCGCCCCGGAGGAGGACCGGGCCGTCGTGGGCGGGGGACGCGGAGAGGGGCCGTCAGTCCAGCTCGAGGACGCGGGCGTGCAGGACCTGGCGCTGCTGGAGTGCGGCGCGGACGGCCCGGTGCAGGCCGTCCTCCAGATACAGGTCGCCCTGCCACTTCACGACGTGCGCGAACAGGTCGCCGTAGAACGTGGAGTCCTCGGCGAGCAGGGTTTCCAGGTCGAGCTGGCCCTTGGTCGTCACGAGCTGATCGAGGCGGACCGGGCGCGGTGCGACGTCCGCCCACTGCCGGGTGCTTTCCCGGCCGTGGTCGGGGTACGGCCGGCCGTTTCCGATGCGCTTGAAGATCACACGGAAAGCCTACCGGCCCGGAGCTTCACGGCGCAGCCATGGCGGTGGAGTGCGCCGCCGGAAAAGCCGCCGTGAATCGGTTCAAAGGGGGACGGGAGTCCGGGACGGGTGACCGCGCGGCCGCGCGGCCGGCCGTGTCGCCGCCTCGCCGGGGAGCGCTCCCGCACTCCCCGGCGGGGCCGGGCGGAGACGGCGGATCCGCCTCCGCCGGCGGTTCAGCGCTCCCGGTTCAGTGCTCCCGGTTCAGTGCTCCCGTTCCCGCGACGGCTGCCGCGGGTGGCTCTCCTTCGGCTGGGGTTTCGGCGTGCTGCGGGCGGCCTCCGCGCGCAGCAGGGCGCGCAGGACCGCGTAGGGGTCTGTGGGCATGACGGAACTTCCTCGCGTCGCGTGTGTCCCATGGGTGGGCTGACCGGTCCGGGGAGACGGGTCGGTCAGCAGCGCAGGACCACGGAGCGCAGGGGGTTCGGCGCGTACGGGGGCGCGGGCAGTGCCCGGTGCGCGCCGGCGCCGGGCGCGGAAGGGGCCGCCGGCGCGTGTCCCGGGGGCGCGACCGGCCGGTGGACGGCGCGGGCCGCCGGCCGTGCGGCGGTGTCCAGGACGTCGTGCTCGCCCGGGTCGCCCGGGGCGACGGCGGCGGCCGTCTGGCCCACCGGCAGCCCGGCGTGCGTGCCCGGCACGAGCAGGACGAGCAGCAGCACGAGCACCCGCAGCCGGACCCGGCTGCGGGTGCGCAGCCGGACCCGGCTGCGCGCGAAACCCGGTGCGGCGCTCATGGGGCTCATGTCCCCGCCCGACCCCCGGTGTTCATCGCCTCCCGGCGAGATCCGCCCGCACGGCGTACCGGGGGGCCGGCGGTTGACGGGCCTCGGCGACGCCCGCCCGGTACTACTTCCCGGCCGCCTTCGCCGCCGCCTTCATCTCCTGCTTGTGCGCCCGCACCTTGGTCAGCGACTCGGGGCCGGTGATGTCGGCGACGGACCGGAAGGACCGGGCCTCGCCGTAGGCGCCCGCGGCCTCCCGCCAGCCCTTCGGCCGCACGCCGAGCTGCTTGCCCAGCAGGGCCAGGAAGATCTGCGCCTTCTGCTTGCCGAACCCGGGCAGCTCCTGCAGCCGGCGCAGCTGCTCGCGCCCGTCGTCGACGCCCTTCCAGACGAGCTCGGCGTTCCCGTCGTAGTGCTCGACGAGGTACTGGCACAGCTGCTGGATGCGCTTGGCCATCGACCCGGGGTAGCGGTGCACGGCGGGCTTCTCGGACAGGAGGGAGGCGAAGGCGTCCGGGTCGTACGCGGCGATCTCGTGCGCGTCCAGGTCGTCGGCGCCCAGCCGTCCGGCGATGGTCGCGGGCCCCTTGAACGCCCACTCCATCGGAACCTGCTGGTCCAGCAGCATGCCGACCAGCGCGGCGAGCGGGGAGCGGCCGAGGAGCGCGTCGGCCTCGGGGTCCTGGGCGAGGTGAAGGGTGACGTCCATGCGTCGATGATCCCGCGCGCGGGGCGTGGTCGCGCGCCGGTACGCCCCGGCGCGTGCACCGGCGCCGGGCCCGTCCCGTACGCTTCCGTCCAGGTTAGGTGAACCTAACCAGATCGCCGGCGGTGTGGCGGCGCAGGCGCAGAGAGAAGGGCCGCAGGGTGACAGCCGAGACCTACCGCGACGCGTGGGGAATCCCGCACCTGCGGGCGGGCGGTGTCCGCGAACTCGCCCGCGCCCAGGGCCGTGTCACCGCCCTCGACCGCGGCTGGCAGCTGGAGGTGGAGCGCCAC
Source organism: Streptomyces sp. NPDC005574 (assembly GCF_040605435.1). NCBI lineage: Bacteria > Bacillati > Actinomycetota > Actinomycetes > Kitasatosporales > Streptomycetaceae > Streptomyces > Streptomyces sp. NPDC005574. The sequence goes on along the minus strand of NZ_JBEXCW010000001.1, from coordinate 57,703 downwards.
CGCGCGCAGGGCACCGCGGCCGCCTTCCTCGGCACCGTCGCCCTGCCCTGGGACCGTTTCGCCAGACGGGCCCGCCTCGACGACACCGCGCGACGCTGCTTCGCCGCCCTGGCGGAGCGGGACCCGCAGACGGCGGACTGGGTCCGCGCGTACACCGACGGCGTCAACGAGGGCCTGGCCGGCAACGCGGCCCCCGAGTTCTCCCACCTGGACCTCGCCCCCGGCCGCTGGGAGCCCTGGACCCCCCTCGCCGTCTGGCTCGGCACGCACATCCTGTTCGCCGGTTTCCCCGCCAAACTCTGGCGCGAGCGGGTCGCCGAGCACCTGGGCGAGGAGGCCCTCGGCCTGTTCGCGGCCGACGGCCCCGCCACCGCCGGCAGCAACGGCTGGCTGGTGAGCGGCGAGCGGACCACCACCGGGCAGGCCCTGATCGCGGGCGATCCGCACCGCTTCATCGAGGACCCCGGCGTCTACCAGCAGATCCGCCTGTCCTGCCCGGAGTTCGACGTCGTCGGTCTCGCCGTCCCCGGCGTCCCCGGCATCGCCCACTTCGGCCACACCGGCACGGTCGCCTGGGCCATCACCAACGCGATGGCCGACTACCAGGACCTCTACCGCGAGCGGCTGCGGCGCACCGGCGCGGGCGTCGAGGCGCTCGGCCCCGACGGCCGCTGGCGGCGCGCCACCCGGCACACCGAGACCGTGGAGGTGGCGGGCGGGGAGCCGGTGGAGGTCGAGGTGATCGAGACGGAGCGGGGCCCGGTGATCGCCGGCGGCCCCGAGGGCCTCGACGACGGCACCCCGGTCGCGCTCAGCCTCCGGCACCCGCCCCGCGTCACGGCCGACCTCGGCTTCGGCGCCCTGCTGCCGCTGCTGCGGGCCCGCCGGGTCGCCGACGTCGACCGCGCCTTCGACGCGTGGGCCGAACCCGTCAACGTGGTCCAGGCCGCCGACACCGAGGGCGGCCTGCTGCACCGGGTCGCGGGCCGGGTGCCGGTACGCGCCGAGGCCAACCGCGTCCGGCCGGTGCCCGCCTGGGAGCCGGGCCACGCGTGGACGGGCTGGCATCCGATGCCCCGCGCCGGTCTGACCGACGGCGTCGCCGTGATGGCCAACCAGCGGGGCCCGGCCGGCCCCCTCGGCGTCGAGTTCGCCGCGCCCCACCGCGCCGGCCGGATCACCGCGCTGCTCGCCGGGAAGGACCACTGGTCGGCCGGTGACATGCCGGCGATCCACACCGACACGTATCTCGCCTCCGCCGCCCCCCTGCTGGACCACCTGGCCGCGCTCGGCCGGCTGTCCCCGCCGGCCGCCCGGCTCCGGGAGTCCCTGCTGCGCTGGGACCGCCACATGGACGCGGGCAGCGCGGACGCGGCGGCCTACGCGGCGGTGCGCGGCGCGGTCGTACGCCGTCTCGCCGCGCACCCGGCGTTCGCCGCGCTGACCGCCCCGCCCGCCTGGCCCGAGGTTCTCCTGCCCTGGCTCGCCCTCGTCCCGCGGATCGGCTTCGCCCTCGAACACCTGCTGCGCGCCGAGGAGTTGTACGGCGTCGACCGCCCCGCCGCGGTCCGCGCCGCCGTGGAGGAGGTGGCCGCCGCACCGCCCGCCGGCACCTGGGGCGACACCCACCGCCTGGTCCCCTGGCGGGCGCTCACCGGCCCGTCGTACGACGCCTACCGCGCGCGCCACGCGCACCCCGCGGCCGAGGACCCGCCGCTGTCCGGCGACCACGACTGCGTGCTGTGCACCTCCGCCGTGCCCGGCCTGACCGACCTGGCCGCGCGCGGACCCGCCGCCCGCTACGTCTGGGACCTGGCCCGCCGCGAGGACAGCCGGTGGGTGGTCCCCCTCGGCGCCTCCGGGCTGCCCGGCTCGCCCCACCACCGCGACCAGCTCCCCCGGTGGCTCCGGGGAGACCTCGCCCCCGTGGTCACCGACTGGAACCTGCTCACCAAGGAGACCGATGTCTGACCGCCGTCCGCAGCCCGCCGCCCGCGAACCCGTGCACGAGCGGTTCGCCGAGGGCTTCGGCATCCTCCGCGTCCTGCCACTGGACCCGCACGCCGACGCCCGCATGGTCCACGCCTGGGTCAGCGAGGAGCGGGCCTCCTTCTGGGGCATGAACGGCCTGACCGAGGACGAGGTCGCGGAGATCTACGCCCACCTGGACACCCTCGACACCCACCACGCCTTCCTGCTGACCCGGGACGACGAACCGGCCGGCCTCCTGCAGACCTACGAGCCGGAGGCCGACCGCGTCGGCGAGTCTTACGCCGTCCGGCCCGGGGACATCGGCGTCCACGTGCTGCTCGCGCCCGCCGCGGCGGACGGCCCGCGACCCGGCTGGTCGTCGGCGCTGCTCACCACCGTCGCGTCCTACGTGCTGCTGGGCCTGGACCGCACCCGGATCGTGGTCGACCCCGACGCGCGCAACGAGAAGGCGATCGCCCGCTTCCTCAAGCAGGGCTTCGAGGCGGGACCCGCCGTCGTCCTGCCCGGGATCGACCTCCCGGACGTCCAGCTGCCCGAGAAGCACGCCCAACTGGCCTTCCTCAGCCGGGAGGTAGCCTTCCCCGGGTGACCCCCGAAGACCTCGTCGCGCACTACGACCTGGAGCCGATCCCGCGCGAGGGCGGGCGCTTCCGCCGCACCTGGGCAGGGCCCCCGGGCCCCGACGGACGCCCCGCGGGCTCGGCCGTCGTGGTCCTGCTCACCGCGGAGCCCGACGACTTCTCGGCCCTGCACCGCCTGCCCGACGACGAGATCTGGCACTTCTACCTGGGCGACCCGCTGCACCTGCTGCTGCTCGCCCCGGACGGCACGTCGAGCTCGCCCGTCCTCGGCCCCCACGTCCTCGGCGGCCAGCAGCCGCAGCTCACCGTGCCCGCCGGCACCTGGATGGGCGCGCGGGTCGCGGCGGGCGGCGCGTGGACGTTCTTCGGCTGCACTTCGGCACCCGGCTTCACGTACGAGGGCTACGAGCACGGGGACGCGGCCCGGCTGACGGCGCGCTATCCGGCCGAGGCCGCCCGGATCGTGGCACTGTGCCGGCCATGACACAGCCGACGGCACGGCCGCCGCGAACGCCCGCGGGACTCCTCGAAGGACAGGTCGCCCTGGTCACGGGCGCGAGCGGCGGCCTCGGGCGCGGGATCGCGCTGCGCCTGGCCGCCCAGGGCGCGGACCTCGCCCTGCACTGCCGTACGGCGGTGGCGGCGGCACACGAGGTCGCCGCACGGGTCCGGGCGCTGGGCCGCCGGGCCGTCGTCCTGCCGGCCGCGGACCTCACCGACGAGGACGCCGGCCGGCGGCTGGTCGCCGAGGCGGCCGAGTGGGGCGGCGGCCGGCTGGACGCGCTGGTCAACAACGCGGGCGTCCAGCCGACGCGGGACCTCGCCGGGATGACGGCGGCCCACTGGCGGGCGGTCGTCGACACCAACCTGTCGAGCGTCTTCGCCTGTACGCAGGCGGCGGCGGAAATCATGCGGGAGCGGGGCGGGGGCACGGTCACCCACATCGCCTCGATCGAGGCGAGCCGCCCGGCCCCGCTGCACGCGCACTACAGCGCGTCCAAGGCCGCCGTCGTCATGCACGCCCGCTCCGCGGCCCTGGAGTACGGCCCCTACGGCATCCGCGTCAACACGGTCTCCCCCGGCCTGATCGACCGCGAGGGCCTGGCGGAGACCTGGCCCGACGGCGTCCGCCGCTGGCGGGAGAACGCGCCGGCGGGACGGCTGGGCAGCCCCGAGGACGTGGGTGACGCCTGCGTGTTCCTCGCCTCGCCGCTCGCCGCCTGGATCACCGGACACGACCTGGTGGTGGACGGCGGCATGTCGGCGCGGCCGGGATGGTGAGGCTTTCGTCCGGCACCGGCACCGGCCGCGGTGGTGGTGCTCGGGGCGTGGCCGGGGCGGGGCGGGTTTCGTCCGGCCGTGCCGGACCGGGTGAGCAGCGGAGGGCCACCGTCCGTACGTATTCCTCAGAGGCGAGCCGAAGACGGGAAAGCGACGTGCAGCGACGGCGGATCGAGGGACGGGACGATGCCCGGAGAGAGAGCCGGGGACGACGCGGACTCCAAGGGGTGGTGCTGCTGGGCGCCGTGCTGGTCTTGCTCGTCCTCGGCGGCGCCGCGCCCGCGTCGGCCCACGCCGCCCTCCGCGGCACGGACCCCGGGGACGGAACCGTACTCAAGTCGGCCCCCCGCTCGGTCACCCTGACCTTCACCGAGTCCGTCGGCCTGCTCGACGACTCCTTCCGCGTCCTGGACCCCGACAACCGGCGGCTGCGCATCGGCGAGGCGCGGCACGTGGAGGGCCGCGCCGACACCGCAGGCGTGCGCCTGCCCACGAAACTTCCCCAGGGCACGTACGTGGTGGCGTGGCGCGTGGTGTCGGCGGACAGCCACCCGGTGTCCGGGGCCTTCACCTTCTCCGTCGGCAAGGCATCCCCCACGGCGGCGGTCCTCGACACGGGCCCGTCCGAGGACCCGGCCACCACCAGCCTCTACAACATCGCCCGCTACCTGGCCTACCTCGCCGCGGCCCTGCTCATCGGCACCGCCGCCTTCGTGGCACTGTGCCGCCCACCGGACCCGGGCCCCCTGCGCACCCCCCTGGTCGCGGGCTGGTGGACGCTGCTCGGCACCACCCTCGCCCTGCTGGTGCTGCGCGCCCCGTACGAGACGGGCACCGGCCCGGGAAGCGCCTTCGACGTCTCCGCCCTCGGCCACACCCTCACCACCCGGCCGGGCACGGTCCTGCTCGCCCGCCTGGCGCTGCTGCCCCCGGCGGCCCTCTTCCTGGTACGGCTGTCCCGGCACCGCGAGGCGGAACGCCCGCCCCGCCCGCTGCTGGCGGCGGGCGCCGTCCTGGCCGTGTGCCTGGCCCTGACCTGGGCTGCGGCGGAGCACGCGTCGGCGGGCATCCAGGTACCGGTCGCCCTGACCTCCGCGGTCCTGCACGTGCTGGCGATGGCGGTCTGGCTGGGCGGCCTCACGGCCCTGCTGACGACGCTGTACCGCTCGTCGTCCGCTCCGGCCGCCATGGTCACCCGCTTCTCCCGGCTGGCCTTCACCTCCGTGGCCGTCCTGGTCGTCACCGGCGTCTACCAGTCCTGGCGCGGCCTCGGCTCCTGGAACGCGTTCACCGACACGTCGTACGGCCGTCTCCTGACCGCCAAACTCGCCGCGGTCGTCCTGCTGTTGGCGGCGGCGGCCTGGTCCCGGAGGTGGACGGCACGGCTGGTGGCTGCGGAGACGGGGACCGAGTCGGAGTCCGGGCCGGAGTCCGGGTCGGAGCCTCAGTCGGAGGCGGTGGGGGAGCGGGTCCCGGAACAGGCGTCCGCGTCCGCGTCGGTGTCCGCGTCGGCGACTGCCTCGGCGCGGAGGCCGGTGCGGAAGTCGGTGACGGTGAAGGAGAGGGCGACGGAGCCGGAGACGGAGCCGGCGCCCGTGCCCGCGGAGACGGGTGCTGAAGCGGGCGGGGGTGCGGGCGGGGACGCGCACCGCCGCGGTCTGCGCCGTTCCGTCCTGGCCGAAGTGGCGGTAGGCGTCGCGGTGTTGGTGATCACGACCGTGCTCACCGGCACACTGCCCGGCCGCGCGGCGGCGGAGGCGGCCGAGACCGCGCCCGCGACAGGGATGCCCGCCGCGTCCGTCACCACGATCCCGTTCGACGTCGGCGGTCCCGGCGGCCACGGCAAGGTGCAGATCACGCTCGACCCGGGCCGGGTCGGCGACAACTCGGTGCAGGCGGTGGTCTTCGGCGCCGACGACGGCCTGGCGGCCGTCCCCGAACTCCGGCTCTCCTTCACCCTCCCCGCCCAGCAGATCGGCCCCCTGGACGCCAAGGTGACCGACAAGGGCGGCTATTGGGCCGCGAACGCCTTCACCCTGCCCATCGCCGGCGACTGGACGATGAAGGCGACGATCAGGGTGTCGGACCTGGACCAGGTGAGCGTGACCCGGACGGTACGGATCGTGCGCTGAGGGCCGTTGCCGGGAAGGCGCTCCTAGGACGTCTCCTCCGGGGACAGCAGCCCGGCCATGGTCTCGGCGGCCCTGACGGCCGCGTCCCCGCAGCAGTTGTTGAACAGGACGTGCACCTGCCCGCGGGGTCCGACCCGCTCGGCCAGGGCCCGCACCCGCGGCACCCACTCCCGCAGTTCGGCGGGCCGGTAGTCGTGCCGGAAACGGTCCTCCTTGCTGCCGGTGCCCCAGGCACTGCTGCGCCCGTGGAACCGCACGACCGACAGCCGGGGGGAGGTGACGGGGGTGACGGGCGGCACGGAGGAGGGCAGCGTCTGCGCCATGTCGACGGCGACGGCGGCCAGCCCGTACCCGGACAGCAGCGCACCGGTCGCCTCCGCCCGCTCCGCCCGCCACCAGTCCGGATGCCGGAACTCCACGGCGACGGGCCAGCCGGCGGTCCGGACCGCGCACTGCTCCAGGAACTTCTCGGCCCGCGTCCCCGGCCGGAACCACGGCGGGAACTGGAACAGCACACTCCCGAGCCGCCCGGCCGCACGCAGCGGCTCGATCCCGGCGCGGAACCGGTCCCACACCTCGTCCAGCACCGCCGGGTCACCGGCGTCGGCGGGCAGCCCGGCGGGGACGGCGGCGTCCCGGGTCGGATGCCCGGTGAGCAGCGAGAAGGCCTTCACGTCGAACACGAACCCGTCGGGCGTCCGCTCCACCCACAGACGGCTGTTGCGCTCGCTCGGCAGGGCGTAGTAGCTCGCGTCCACCTCGACCACCCCGAACCGCTCGGCGTAGTACCGCAACCGCCCCTCGGCGTCCCGCCGCCCCGCCGGATACCACCCACTCCCGACCAGCGCCCGATCGGTCCACGAACACGTCCCCACCAGAACCCCGCCCAACACGTCACCCATGCGCAGCGGTTACCCAGGCGAGACAGGCGCTCACGACACCGGCGGCCTTCGGCCCTTCCCGCGGTCGGCGCGCAGTCGGACGCCTTCGACCGGGAGGTCGTCGGCGAGGCGTGGGGCGGCCTCAGCACCGCCGTCCGGAACGGCCACAACCCCGCGCGTGGGGGGCATCGGCTCGGCGGGGGGCCCGGAGCAACGCGTTGAACGCGTCGAACGCGTACCCGGCCGGCGGAGCCCACCGATGAGTTCCGCCGACCGCGCCGGTCTACCAGGACGTACGCCATCGAACGCCGACTGGAGACCCACCATGACGACTCCCGCACACCCCGGCCGCATGCTGTTCGTGAACATCCCCGTCGCCGACCTGGAGCGCAGCAAGGCGTTCTTCGCCGGTCTCGGGTTCGGTTTCAACCCGAAGTTCACCGACGAGACCGCTGCCTGCATGCCGGTCGGCGAGCACGCCTTCGTGATGCTGCTCAGCCACGAGAAGTTCGCGCAGTTCTCGAAACTGCCGATGGCCGATCCCACCACGCACACGCTGGCCCTGTACTGCTTCAGCGTGTCGTCCCGCGACGAGGTCGACGCGGTCAGCGCCGCCGCACTCGCGGCGGGCGGCTCCGAGGCGGACGGCGCCGAGGACTACGGCTTCATGTACTCACGCAGCTTCTTCGACCTCGACGGCCACGGCTGGCAGGTCATGTGGATGGACCCGGCCGCGGTGGAGCAGGGCCCCGAGGCCTTCGCGGCCTCCACCCAGAACGCCGACACGCCGGCCTGACCCACCACCGCGATCCCGCGCCCAACGACGAAGGGCCCCGCCGCGAACGGTGGGGCCCTTCGACATCGTGCCCGGTGAGGCACTGGCGGAGGATACGAGATTCGAACTCGTGAGGGGTTGCCCCCAACACGCTTTCCAACTGTGGGGGTGGGGCGGTGGTTCGCATACAGGGGCGTTCACCTGCGTTCACGGGTGGTTGAGCACTCTCTCACCGACGGCCTCCGGTCTCCCCTGCACGTCCGTGAACGGTGCTGAATGAGACGGAAATTGAGACGGACGACGGAGCCGGACTCGCTAGCATCGCTGCCGTGGAGGAGGGGCCATGGCACTGAGCCGTAAGGGATCACGGCCCATCGTCGTAGGCGGCACGCCCTACCGGTGGCGGCTCCGACGTAGGCCGACGTACTTTCAGGCGCTGGCCTGGATGCCGTGCACATTCGCGGTTGAGCATGCAGACGTGCGGGGCGCGACACTCGTGGTCACCACCAACCAGCCGCATCCGAGCAACTGGTTCGGGCGGGACGCCAGGCCCGTTCTGCCCTCCGACGTTGCCCACGCCATCGAGCTGGCCCTTCAGGAGGGGTGGACCCCAACAGAGCCTGGCTCCCCGGTCTGCCTCGACCTGTCCGCCGGCTTCACGCCCTCACCCTGAGCAAGCCAACGAGACCTGAGCTTGGGAAGCTGAGGTGATCAAGGGGGCTCTGGTGGATTGACCTGCGGCGGAAGCATGTCGCGGCTTGGTGGGCGTGCCGTTGGGTTCCCCGGTGTTCCCCGTGGTTCCCCGTACGATCTGCCACGCGTCTGGCACGGCCTCTTGCGAGCGCCGCTGTCCCAAGCCAGCGATGTGCCTGGGACCTGCTAACCACCCCCAAGGCACTACATGGCGCCCGATGCCGGGTTTCCGGCACTGCTCCGTGGAGCGCATCCGTGGCGCCGGCACCAGAGGGTGTCCTGGGGGTGGCGGCTGAACGAAGGGCGCGAACGTGGGCTGATGCGGCATAGGAGACCGTGGATCAGCCAAGCACCTCGGGAAGCTCACGAGTGCGCCAAGCCTTGCGCTACGGGCTTCAGGACGAGGTCCACCCGTTTTGCGCCCGATCGAACTTGAGCTGTCTGTCTACCTCTTCGTTGGCTGCGCTCATGTTCCTGTTGGGTTCCGTGACTCTGTCGCTGCCGAGGACGTAGAACGTGGACTCGCGGTTGTATGCCGGGCTGAAGAGCTTGACCGCATACAAGTTCTGATCACCGTTCACGCATTCGACCGATCGGACCATCCCGTCGTAGTACACACCGTTCTTGCTCTCGCGGAAGCTTTGGATGCGAATCGCGTTGTTGGGGTCCGGCTGAAGCTCTGCGACCGTGGTCATGACAGTCTCCCTTGGTGATGAGTGAGTTCCGGCTTCGCGGCTGCTTAGGCCCATCGCACCCGGCCCCGGTGTCGGCTGCCATCGGGAAACGCCCGGACGGGTGATATTCCCTTGATCGCCAGTGCTTGCCGAGGCCCCTGTTGACGCGGACGCGACCGGCGCGCCCCTGCTTGGTTGTGATGGCGGTCGCGGGGGATTCAGCCCACCTACCCCGGCTGTACGCGCTGTTGGTCTCAGCGACCTAACAACTCCGGGAGATTTCGCTTGCTGGTGTTGCATGTGTCAAAGCAATATCTACCGGTCACTCACACAAGTGAATGCAGTTCGCGTCATGTCGTCGGCTTCACCCCGCCAATCCATGCACGGCCGGACTGGCTGGTTCTTCCGTAAACGCGAATTTATGGACAACAGGTGCGAGTGCTCCACTGTCGAGGCTGCTGCTGCCAGACCTAGCGTGACAGGTATGACCACCTCAAACACCGCCGTGCCCCAGCAGGGCGGCTCCTGGGTCCAGACTGGTCCACTCGCCTTCAGCCACAGCCTCGCCGGTGCCGACGGCGCCTACGAGCAGATCTCCGAGGTTCCGACTCTCACCATTCCCTACGCCGGGGTCTGGGAGATCGCGTACCACGCCCACGGGAACTTCGCTCTGCCCTCGAACGGCGGGGTACTGCTGATCCGCACGGCGCTGTACAAGAACGGTGTGCTCATTGAGGGCAGTGAAGCGGTGTCCGGCATTCAGTCAGCCGCGGGATTCGGCTTCCAGTCCACCGCCGGGCAGACGTTCCTGCACACCTTCGCTGCCCAGGACCAAGTGGCCCTCTACGCGCACCGCCAAGGGCCCGCCGCCGCCGTCGCTGGCGTCAGCAGCGGTGGCGACGGACGAACCGGAATCGTGGCCCACTGGGTGAGCCCGGGGTTCTGAGCTGCTATTGGGTCGACTCCTCGGCCTGAATAGCGGAGATCGGGGCGTTTCAATCACTCATTCGAGCTGTCGATGCGCCGCCCGTCAGCGAGGGCGGCGCATCGCATTCCGCAGGTTTCGGGTTCGGCCTCATCCTTATCAGGTCGATCACTGGACCTCGTAGCCCATAGAGAACTCCCTCACCTGGGTGGTGTGGTGGTCACGAGGAACCGCCGTGGTCCGGCTCTGTTCGTCGCTGTTGGTGTCAGTCATTGGTGTCAGACATCAACAGTCCCCTTGGCATGAGCGTGGCTCGGGTTCGCCACTGAGTCGCGGTCCTGGCTAGCTGCGCGCTGCCCTGATGCCGTTGACCAGGTTGATGACCACGCCCAAGACCAGGAACCAACCAACGAAGAGATACACCCGGCCCGTCACTCGCTTGCTCTTGCGGGGCGGCGCTTCGGGGAGCAGGGCATTGGCTACGCGTACGGGCCTGTCCGGATTTATGATGCTGCGCCCTGTCCGGCGCTGATGACGACCAACCGCAATGAGCGTCACCGCCACGACAAGGCAGAAAGCCGCTGTCTGAAAGTACGTGCTAGGTGACGACAGTTGCGCTGCCGCGTACCACTGCATCAAGTGGTTCCCCCTCCAAGATCCGAACTTGCGAGTGATTTCCTCACGAGGGACGACAGCACGTCAACCAGCAACTTGCTCGGCTCGAGGCGCGGTCGGCCGAAACCGTGACTGCCTTCATCACCCACCACTCACCCCCGCTTCCATCCCGTCCGCCGTCGACGCACACACCGTGGAGCGGGCGTGGTTCATGGCGTCCAGGTGGAGCGCGCCATTGTACGAACGACCTGGACGCCATGGGCCGCGTCTGCTCGGCTTTGCCTGGGTCGATGGTGGACGGGATGGGAGCTCCCCGCGCACGCCACTACGGACCCGCAGTCGGGAGCCGCGCCCCCCTCCATCCCGGTGCCGGCCGATGCCCCGCCGGAGGCATCGTCTTGACCGCTGGCCGCTCTATACGGTGATCGGCTCATGGCCACCGGTCCTACGCTCCAAGCCTGGCTTGAGCACTGGGTCGAGAACATCGCCAAGCCGTACGTCTCCGAGAACACGTACGACGGCTACGAGGTCGATGTCCGCGTCCACCTCGTCCCCGGCCTGGGCGCCCACAAGCTCGACCGCCTGGAGCCCGAGCACCTCGAACGCTTCTACGGGAAGATGCAGGCGTCCGGGAGCTCGGCCGGCACCGCCCACCACGCCCACCGGACGATCCGGGTCGCTCTCGGTGAAGCCGTCCGGCGCGGGCACGTCGCCACCAATGCGGCCGAGATCGCCAAGGCTCCGCGCCTTGAAGAGGAGGACATCGAGCCGTACACGATCGAAGAGGTGCGGAGCCTCCTCGTCGAGGCGGCCAAGCTCCGCAACAGTGCGCGCTGGGTCGTCGCCCTGGCGCTCGGTCTCCGTCAGGGGGAAGCGCTCGGCCTGCACTGGGAAGACGTTGACCTCGCCGCCGGGTACGTCCGGATCCGTAAGAACCGGCTGCGCCCCAAGTACGCGCACGGCTGCGGCCCCAACCCATGTGGTCGGAAGGCGGGCTACTGCCCCAAGCGGGAGCAGACCCGTCGCGAGCACAAGTCGACCAAGTCCCGGGCCGGACGGCGCACCATCGGCCTGCCCGATCCGCTGATCAAGATTCTGCGCCAGCACCAGGAAGCCCAGGAGCGTCAGCGGATCGCGGCCGGTGTCGACTGGGAGGGCAAGGGGTACGTCTTCGCCTCGCCGGTCGGCGGGCCGCTGAGCCCCAACACCGACTTCCACACCTGGAAGCGGCTTCTGCGGGACGCGGGCGTACGAGACGGCCGTCTCCATGACGCTCGCCACACCGCCGCGACCGTCCTGCTGATCCTCGGCGTCCCGGACGTCGTGATCGACTCGATCATGGCCTGGGAGCCTGGGAGCCTGGGGGAGCGGCCCGGATGCGCGCCCGGTACATGCATGTGACGGGGACCATGCTCCGCAAGGTCGCGCAGCAAGTCGGCGACGCTCTTTGGGAGCTCCCGAACACGAACTGAGACGGAAACTGAGACGGCCAACGACGAAGGGCCCCGCCGCGAACGGTGGGGCCCTTCGACATCGTGCCCGGTGAGGCACTGGCGGAGGATACGAGATTCGAACTCGTGAGGGGTTGCCCCCAACACGCTTTCCAAGCGTGCGCCCTAGGCCACTAGGCGAATCCTCCGCGGCAAACAATACAAGACGTTGAGGAGTGCTCGCGAACTCGTTCCTCCCGTTCAGATCCTGTAGCCTGTGCGCAGCCCCTCACGCGGCGCTATCTGACTGAACTCCCCCAGGGCCGGAAGGCAGCAAGGGTAGGTCGGCTCTGGCGGGTGCGTGGGGGGCGCCTTCGTAGGCGGGCCCGGTTCCTCGGGCGGGGCTGGTTGTCAGTGGGCGCCTATAACCTCGTATGCGTGTCGTCTCTCGCGCTGTACCGCCGCTATCGCCCGGAGTCGTTCGCCGAGGTCATCGGGCAGGAGCATGTCACCGACCCGCTGCAGCAGGCGCTGCGGAACAACCGGGTCAATCACGCGTACCTGTTCAGTGGTCCGCGCGGCTGCGGGAAGACGACGAGCGCGCGCATCCTGGCCCGTTGCCTGAACTGCGAGCAGGGGCCCACGCCGACGCCGTGCGGTGAGTGCCAGTCCTGCCGCGACCTCGCGCGGAACGGGCCGGGTTCGATCGACGTCATCGAGATCGACGCCGCTTCGCACGGTGGTGTGGACGACGCCCGTGACCTGCGGGAAAAGGCGTTCTTCGGGCCCGCGGGCAGCCGCTACAAGATCTACATCATCGACGAGGCCCACATGGTCACGTCGGCCGGCTTCAACGCCCTGCTCAAGGTCGTCGAGGAGCCGCCGGAGCACCTCAAGTTCATCTTCGCCACCACCGAGCCCGAGAAGGTCATCGGCACCATCCGGTCGCGGACCCACCACTACCCGTTCCGGCTGGTGCCGCCCAGCACCCTGCGCGAGTACCTGGGCGAGGTGTGCGGGCGGGAGAAGATCCCCGTCGAGGAAGGTGTGCTGCCCCTGGTGGTCCGGTCGGGCGCCGGGTCCGTGCGTGACTCCATGTCCGTGATGGACCAACTGCTCGCCGGCGCCGGCGAGCAGGGTGTGACATACGCCATGGCGACCTCCCTCCTCGGATACACCGAGGGGCCCCTCCTCGACTCCGTCGTGGAGGCTTTCGCCACGGGGGACGGCGCCGCCGCCTTCGAGGTCGTCGACCGGATCATCGAGGGCGGCAACGACCCCCGTCGCTTCGTCACCGACCTGCTCGAACGGCTGCGGGACCTGGTGATCCTCGCCGCCGTGCCCGACGCGGCCGAGAAGGGCCTCATCGACGCGCCCGCCGACGTCATCGAGCGCATGCAGGCCCAGGCTGGCACCTTCGGCGCCGCCGAGCTGAGCCGCGCCGCCGACCTGGTCAACGAGGGGCTCACCGAGATGCGGGGCGCCACCTCGCCCCGGCTCCAGCTCGAACTCATCTGCGCGCGCGTGATGCTGCCCGCCGCCTACGGGGACGAGCGGGCGGTCATGGCCCGGCTCGACCGCCTGGAACGCGGCGTGAACTTCGCGGCGCAGGCGGGAGCAGGAGCGGGAGCGGGGGTGGCTTCCGGAGCCGGCGGTGGCGCGGGTGCCGGCGTCATGCCGCCGGTGGGGTACGTGCCCGGCCCCGAGGCGCACAGTGGCGCGCCCGTTCCGCCCGTTCCGCCCGGTGGTGGGGCTGCCGCCGCCCGCGCGGCGGTGCGCACACCGGCTGCCGGGCCGGGCACCCCCGCACCGGTCACCCCCTCTCCGCCGACGGCCGCCGCTCCCGGCATGGGTGCGGCACCCGCCGCCGACCACCCCGCCGGTCCCTCCGCGGGCCACGGGCAGCAGGAACCCCGACAGCCCCAGTCCCAGCAGGCCCCGGCCCCCGCAGCCCAGCCCGCTCAGACCGCCCCTACCCCGGCAGCCCCCACCCCGGCCGCCTCCCCCGGTGCCTGGCCCACCGCCGCACCCACCGGGGGCGCCCGCCGCACCGGTGGCTGGCCCACGGCTTCCCCCGCCGGTGGCGGAAACCCCGCCGCCGCACAGCCCACGCCCGCCGCTGCGCCGGCACCTGTGGCCGCGACGCCCGCCGCCGCGCCCGCTCCCGCCCCGGCCCCCGTCTCCCCGCCGCCGAGCGGTGGACTCGATCCCCGGATGCTGTGGCCCAACATCCTGGAGACCGTCAAGAACCGCCGCCGCTTCACCTGGATCCTGCTCAGCCAGAACGCGCAGGTCACCGGCTTCGACGGGACGACGCTGCAGATCGGTTTCGTCAACGCCGGCGCGCGCGACAACTTCGCGAGCAGCGGCAGCGAGGAGGTGCTCAAGCAGGCGCTGGCCGAGCAGTTCAGCGTGCAGTGGAAGATCGAGGCGATCGTCGACCCGTCGGGCGGCGGCTCCGCACCTGCGGCGACCGGCGGCGGCCCCTCCGGCCCCTCCGGCCCCTCCGGCTTCAGCGGCGGCCACGGTGGCGGAGGCGGCGGTGCCGCGGGCGGCACCGGTGCGTCGGGGTCGTACGGCTCGTACGGCGGCGGCGGTACGACCGCGCAACGCTCCGCGTCCGGCCCGTCCGCGTCCGGCGGCCCGGGGTCCCCCACGGCGTCGTCCTCCGGCGCCCCCCGACCCGCTCCCCAGGCCGGCCCGCCGCAGTCCCCGCCCCCGGTCTCCATCGAGGACGACATCCCCGAGGACGACGACCCCGACCTCAACGAGTCGGCACTGTCCGGCCGTGAACTCCTCGTGCGGGAGCTGGGGGCCACGGTGGTCGAGGAGTTCACCAACGAGTAGGGAGCGCGCCCTCGCGGAGAGCGGCGGCCACCAGGTCCCGCGCCCGCTCTCGGAGGAACGCACGAACGCCCGCCTCTCGCTCCTTCGGAAGCCCGCACAAACCCGCGGGGTCCCGCTCCCGTTAGGCTGACCCCCGTGAAGGTCCTTGTCATCGGTACCGGCGCCCGCGAACACGCCCTCTGCCGTTCCCTGTCCCTCGACCCCGATGTCACCGCGCTGCACTGCGCGCCCGGCAACGCCGGCATCGCCGAGGTCGCCGAGCTGCACCAGGTCGACGCCCTCGACGGCACCGCCGTGGCGGCACTGGCCACCGGGCTCGGCGCCGACCTCGTCGTCGTCGGACCGGAGGCACCCCTCGTCGCCGGGGTCGCCGACGCCGTGCGCGAGGCGGGCATCCCCGTCTTCGGCCCGTCCGGGGAGGCCGCGCAGCTGGAGGGCTCGAAGGCCTTCGCGAAGGACGTGATGGCCGGTGCCGGTGTCCCCACCGCGCGGTCCTACGTGTGCACCACACCGGAGGAGGCCGCCGAGGCCCTCGACGCCTTCGGGGCGCCGTACGTCGTCAAGGACGACGGGCTCGCCGCCGGCAAGGGCGTCGTCGTCACCGACGACCTCGAAGCCGCCAAGGCGCACGCGGCGGCCTGCGAGCGGGTCGTCATCGAGGAGTTCCTCGACGGCCCCGAGGTGTCCCTCTTCGCCGTCACCGACGGCGTGACCGTGCTGCCCCTCCAGCCCGCCCAGGACTTCAAGCGCGCGCTCGACGGCGACGAGGGCCCGAACACCGGCGGCATGGGCGCCTACTCCCCGCTGCCCTGGGCCGAGCCCAAGCTGGTGGAGGAGGTCCTGGAGACCGTCCTCCAGCCGACCGTCGACGAGATGCGCCGCCGCGGCACACCGTTCTCCGGCCTGCTCTACGCCGGGCTCGCCATCACCTCGCGCGGAACCCGCGTGATCGAGTTCAACGCCCGCTTCGGCGACCCCGAGACGCAGGTCGTGCTGGCCCGCCTCCGGACCCCGCTCGCCGGTGTCCTGCTGGCCGCGGCGACGGGCACCCTCGCCGACCTGGAGCCGCTGCGCTGGAGCGACGAGGCGGCCGTCACCGTCGTCGTCGCCTCGCACAACTACCCCGGCACCCCGCGCACCGGTGACCCGATCACCGGCCTCGACGAGGTGGCCGCCGAGGACGCCCCGCACGCCTACGTCCTGCACGCGGGGACCCGGCTCGACGACGGCGCCGTGGTCAGCGCAGGCGGCCGCGTCCTGTCCGTCACTGCGAGCGGCCAGGACCTGACCCAGGCCCGCGAGCGGGCCTACCGCGCGGTCACCCGTATCCGCCTCGACGGTTCCCAGCACCGTACGGACATCGCGGCGAAGGCCGCCGCGGACGCCCTGCGACGACCCTGAACCGGGGGCCGGACCCGGCCCGCGATGAACCCGGAGGGCCCCGGATCCGTCTTCGGATTCGGGGCCTGGTCTTTGCCCACCGTCATCCACCTTTCCCCAAAGCCATTCCATCGAGTGACCGATGGCCTATACGGCTGACGGGGACGGGGGCCCCAACTATGGTGCGGCGCAAGCGTTCCGGCACTTGGCCCACCGGCATTGCGATGTCAGTCGTCGGTGCCACAGTGGGGGAGTGAGCAACCCCAGCAGGGCCAGGCAGCCAGGACAGCAGGGAGGGGGTGAGGTCAGGTCGTGACCGGTATGGGTGTGGAGGCAGGGGCGCAGGCCGCGCGGGCGCGGGCACTGGCCGTGCTGCGTGTCCGCAGCCGGGCCCTGGCCGTGGCGCTGCTGCCCGCGGCGGTCGCCGTGGTGCTGTTCGCCGGCGACTGGACCGGTCATCTCGTCGGTCCGGGCTGGCACACCGCCCGCTGGGTGATGGCCTGGGCCGCCGTCCTCGTGCTGCTCGCCGCGGCCGGGGTGGCGCTGGTCGTGGCCCGCGCCCGTCCCGCCGTCAGCCCCACGGTCCAGATAGCCGAGGAGTCCGCCCCCGACCTGTACCGCATGGTGCGCGACCTCGCCGACCGGCTGGACGTTCCCGCGCCCTCCGCCCTGGCCCTCACCCCGGACTGCGACAGCTGGCTGGAGGACCGCACCCACCCGGCCCACGGCCCGCCCCCGACCGAGGCCCGCGACGAGATCGCGGGTGTCCGGGGCCTCGGCGCCCCCCGGCCGCGCCGCACGGTGGCCGCGCCCGTCCTCGTCATCGGCTCCCCGTTCCTGTGGTGGATGCGCGTCGGTGAGCTGCGCGCGGTCCTCGCCCCGGTCGTCGCCGGCACGGGGCCCTCCGCGCACCCGGACATAGCCGCGGCCCGCCGTTTCGTACGCGGGCTGGACGCGGCCGTGGCCGTGGCCTCGGCGCCCGGACGCGATCCCCTCTCCCGCGCGGTCCTCGCCGGCGTCGGCCGGGTCGCCCGGCTGATGCTGCGCGGCTGCCGGGTCCACGCGGCCGAGATGGAGCGCGGGGTCGCCGCCGCGGCCGCCGAGCGCGCCCAGGCCGTGGACTACGGCCTGCGGATCGTCGCCCAGGAGCAGGTGGGGCTGGCGTACGCGGGCTGGGACCGGCTGCTGACCCGCGTCGCGCTGCCCGCCTGGCGCATGGGCCGCTGGCCCGCCCGGCTCGACGCGGGCGTCGTCGCGGCCCTCACCGAGCTGTCCCGCCGGGACCGGCTGGCCGAGGGGTTCACCTCCCGGCTGGGCGAGCGCCCCGCCTGTGACCTGCTCGAAGAGCCCGGCGCGATCGACGAGGCCGCCTCGCTCCTGGCCGCCCGCCTCTTCCACGGCGGCCCCGCCGAGACCGGTCCGGACTGGTCGCCGGTGGACTGGCAGGAGTATCCCGACGAGGTGGTCGACCGGAAGTGGCGTGTCGACGCGGCCCGGCTCCACCGGGTCCTCGACACCCTGGGTGTCCGCCGCAGCCCCGGCCCCGCCGCACCCAACCCCGTCGGCCCCACTCTGGCCCGCGTTCTCGACCATCTCGCGGCGCCGCCGGACCTCGGTGCGGACCACGCACCCCCCGCCGGAGCCACCCCCGCACCGGACGGCCCGCAGCCCGCCCGGTCCCGCGTCCCCGTCGCCTACGAGGCCATGGGCCGGGACGACGAGGACGACACGGCCTGCGGAAACGAACGCAGCTCCGCCCTCGCCGCCGGTCTCACCGCGGAGCTCGCCCGCGAGGAGGCGGCCGCTCCGGCGGACCCGGGCACGTCGGCGGGGGCGGCCGGTCAGGTCCCCGACACCGCGCTGTGGGATGTCGGCGCCCTGCCCCTGTTCCCGCTCCAGCCGCCCCGCACGGCCCGGGAGCTGCTCGCCGACCACGTCACCGCGATGGTGTGCTGCGCCGCCATGGACACGGCCGGGGCGATGCCGGGCCTCGACTGGCTCGACGGCCCCTCCCTCCTCATCAACGGCGAACGGGCGGTCGACCTGACCCCGCGCGTCCTCAGCCTCGTCGAGGACGGCGATCCGGCCCCGCTCCAGGCGTGGCTGATCGAGTCGGGGATACGTCCGGAGAAACCGGTACGACTCGTCTGACGTCGGGTGCCGACGGGACCGCCGTACCGGAGGAGCCGATTCCACTTTCGGCCAATTCGCGACGAATAGTGACCGCCTGCGTGCGGCATGTGATGTGCTGGGACCGTTCGCGCACATG
Source organism: Streptomyces sp. NPDC005574 (assembly GCF_040605435.1). NCBI lineage: Bacteria > Bacillati > Actinomycetota > Actinomycetes > Kitasatosporales > Streptomycetaceae > Streptomyces > Streptomyces sp. NPDC005574. The sequence goes on along the minus strand of NZ_JBEXCW010000001.1, from coordinate 39,228 downwards.
GCAGGGGACTAGGCCAGGTGACCGTCCCGTCCCTGCCACCCCGGCGCGGGCGCCCCGGCACGGCACCACCGCGCCGACCGCACACCACGGCGGACAGACCCACACCAGCAGACCCACCACCAGCAGACCCACCAGCCACCAATAGATCCACCAGCCACCACCAGACCCACAACGCACCGCCGGACCACCACTCAAGACGCATTACCACGGGGGCGAGAGGGAGGGGAGCGACCATGGGCACGGGATCGGAGCACAGCCGCCGCTGGGAGTCGGGAGCCCTGGCCCACGCGGTGACGGACCCCTTCGGCCAGGGCCCCGTTCCCTGGCTCCGGGGCAGCGAGACGTACTTCGGCGACACCGGACACATGGTCCCCTGGTACGTCGAGGCGGACCCGGCCGCCGACCCGCGGGCGGACAGGCCGAGGATCCCGGCCCCCCGTGCGGCCGGAGGCCCCCGCGCCGCCGACGACGTCCGGCGCCAGATCAAGGGCTTCACCTCGACCGGCGCGGTCCAGCCCGGCGAGGCCGTCGACTTCCACATCACCGTCGACCCGCCCCAGCAGTTCAGCGTCGACGTCTACCGCATCGGCCACTACGGCGGTGACGGCGCGGCCAAGATCACCACCAGCCCCCGGCTCTCGGGGATCGTGCAGCCGCCGCCGCTCACCGCGGACCGCACGGTCTCCTGCCACCACTGGTGGCTGTCCTGGCGGCTCCAGGTCCCGAGCTACTGGAGCGCCGGCGCGTACGTCGCCGTCCTCACCACCGCTGACGGCCACCGCTCCCACGTCCCCTTCACCGTCCGCGACCACCAGCCCGCCGACCTGCTCCTGCTGCTGCCCGACATCACCTGGCAGGCGTACAACCTCTACCCGGAGGACGGCCGCACCGGGGCCAGCCTCTACCACGCCTGGGACGACGACGGCCGGCTGCTGGGCGAGTCCGACGCGGCGACGACGGTCTCCTTCGACCGGCCGTACGCGGGGGCCGGCCTCCCCCTGCACGTCGGTCACGCCTACGACTTCATCCGCTGGGCCGAGCGCTACGGCTACGACCTCGCCTACGCGGACGCCCGCGACCTGCACGGTGGTCACGTCGACCCCACCCGCTACCGCGGCCTGGTCTTCCCCGGGCACGACGAGTACTGGTCGACGGCCATGCGCCGCACCGTGGAGGACGCCCGCGACCACGGCACGTCCCTGGTGTTCCTGTCTGCCAACAGCCTGTACTGGCAGGTCGAGTTGAGCCCCTCGCCGTCCGGCGTCCCCGACCGGCTGCTGACCTGCCGCAAGCGCAGGGGTCCTGGCCGCCCGCTGCTCTGGCGGGAGGTCGACCGCGCCGAACAGCAGCTGATCGGCATCCAGTACGCGGGCCGCGTCCCCGAACCGAGCCCGCTGATCGTCCGCAACGCCGACCACTGGCTGTGGGAGGCCACAGGGGCGCACGAGGGCGACGAGATCGCCGGGCTGGTCGCGGGCGAGGCCGACCGCTACTTCCCGCGCGTCCCGCTGCCCGAGCACGACGACCGCATCCTGCTCGCGCACTCGCCGTACACCGACGCCGACGGCACGCTCCGCCACCAGGAGACCTCCCTGTACCGGGCCCCCTCCGGCGCGCTGGTCTTCGCATCCGGGACGTTCGCCTGGTCGCCGTCCCTGGACCGGCCCGGCCACGTCGACGCGCGGGTTCAGCGGGCCACGGCGAACCTCCTGGACCGCATCTGCAAACGTGACTGACCGGTCACTCCCCGGTCCCCGTGTCCGCGACGTTCCCCGCATACGGGAGAATCGAGCCACGTGACAGAACCACGGGGAGGAACCGTGTCCGGATTCGTCGAAAAGCCCGAGCCGCTCCAGGTTCCGGGCCTGGTGCACCTGCACACCGGCAAGGTGCGCGATCTGTACCAGAACGAGGCGGGCGACCTCGTGATGGTCGCCAGCGACCGCCTGTCCGCCTACGACTGGGTGCTGCCCACCGAGATCCCCGACAAGGGCCGCGTCCTCACGCAGCTGTCCCTGTGGTGGTTCGACAAGCTGCGGGACCTGGCACCGAACCACGTCCTGAGCACCGAGCTGCCCGCCGGCGCCCCCGCCGACTGGGCCGGCCGCACCCTCGTCTGCAGGTCGCTGCGGATGGTCCCGGTCGAGTGCGTGGCCCGCGGCTACCTCACCGGTTCGGGCCTCGCGGAGTACCAGGAGTCCCGCACCGTCTGCGGCCTCGCCCTGCCCGAGGGCCTGGTCGACGGCTCGGAGCTGCCCGGCCCGATCTTCACCCCGGCCACCAAGGCGGCGGTCGGCGAGCACGACGAGAACGTCGCCTACGAGGAGGTCGCCCGCCAGGTCGGCGCGGAGACCGCCGCCCACCTGCGGCAGACGACCCTCGCCGTCTACAGCCGCGCCCGCGACATCGCCCGCGACCGGGGGATCGTCCTGGCGGACACCAAGTTCGAGTTCGGCTTCGACGGAGACACCCTCGTCCTCGCCGACGAGGTCCTCACCCCGGACTCCTCCCGCTTCTGGCCGGCCGACCAGTGGCAGCCGGGCCGGGCGCAGCCGTCGTACGACAAGCAGTTCGTCCGTGACTGGCTGACCTCGGCGGAGTCCGGCTGGGACCGGGCGGCGGAGCAGCCCCCGCCGCCGCTGCCGGAGCAGGTGGTGGAGGCGACCCGCGCCAAGTACGTGGAGGCGTTCGAGCGTCTGACGGGCACCAGCTGGAGCTGACCCGCACGACGAAGGCCCCGGTCGACGACCGGGGCCTTCCTTCACACGAGCGGACGACCAGGTTCGAACTGGCGACCTCAACCTTGGCAAGGTTGCGCTCTACCAACTGAGCTACGTCCGCGCTGCGCCGTGGCGCGAGAGCAACTATACCCAACCTCGCTCCCGGGCGAGCCGCACCGCCGCATGACGGTTGTCCGCCCCGAGCTTGGAGACGGCCGACGAGAGGTAGTTCCGCACGGTTCCCTGCGACAGCGCGGCCCGGCGCGCGATCTCCGCGACCGGCGCCCCGTCGGCGGCCAGCTCCAGTACCTCGGCCTCCCGCGAGGTCAGCGGCGAGGTGCCGGCGACGATCGCGTCGGCGGCCAACTCCGGGTCGACGTAACGGCTCCCGGCGTGCACCGTGCGGATGATCTCCGCGAGCCGTCGTGCGCTGACCGTCTTCGGCACGAATCCGCGCACGCCCGCCTCCAGGGCCCGCTTCAGGTGGCCGGGCCTGCCGTGGCTGGTGACGATCAGCACCCGGCAGCCGGGCAGTTCGGCGCGCAGCGATGTGGCGACCTTCACACCGTCCGCGCCGGGCATCTGCAGATCGAGGACGGCCACGTCGGGGGCGTGGGACAGCGCCATCGCCAGCGCCTCGGGCCCGCTGGCCGCCTCCGCGACCACCACCAGGTCGTCCTCCAGCGACAGGAGCGCGGCGAGCGCGCCCCGGATGAGGTGCTCGTCGTCGGCGAGCAGCAGCCGTACGGGGTTCATGCGAGGACCTCGCTCACGGTGCGGGGCGCCGGCAGCGGCACCGTGGCCACCACCCGGAACCGGTCCTCTGCGACGGCCCCCGCCTCCAGCGTCCCGTCCACCGCCGTCAGCCGCTCCCGCAGCCCCGTCAGCCCCGAGCCACCCACTCCGGCGGGTTCGCGGGCCCCGTCGTTCTCCACGGTGAGCATGACGTGTTCCGGCGTCACCAGCAGGGCCACCGCGCACCGCTCCGCGTCCCCGTGCCGCAGCACGTTGGTCGTCGCCTCCCGGACCACCCAGCCGAGCGCCGACTGCACCTCGGTGGGCAGCCCGGCGCTCTCCCCGCTCACCTCGCACCGGATGCCCGCAGCCGTCAACACCCCCTGCGCACCGGCGAGTTCGACACCGAGATCGGCCTCCCGGTATCCCCGTACGACATCCCGGACCTCGCGCTGCGACTCCCGCGCGATGCGCTGCACCTCGGTCATCTGGTCCACGGCCTCGGGCCGCCCGCGCCGCGCCAGCTGCACGGCCAGTTCGCTCTTGAGCGCGATCACGGCCAGGTTCCGTCCCATCACGTCGTGCAGGTCGCGTCCGAACCGCAGCCGTTCCTCGGCGACGGCGAGGCGGGCGCGGGTCTCGCGGGCCTCGTCGAGCGCGTAGACCGCGTCCAGGAGCCAGACGGAGAACAGGGACGTGACGGCGAGGAATCCAGCGCCGACCAGCACGGCGAGCAGCATGCCGAACGCGCCGGGCGCGGAGAGCCCCAGCGGCAGCGCCAGGATGCCGGCGGCTGCCGCGAAGCCGCCCACGACGGCGAGCGCGCGCCACCGGTCGCGGACGCCGAGCGTGACGCCACCGGCGCCGAAGCTGAGCACGCCCATGAACAGGGCGTCGGCCGTCGAGCCGGTCACGTCGCCGGCCGGACCCAGTTCCCTGACGGCGATCGCCGTCGCCGCGATCACCAGGGTGAGTGCGGTGAGCCCCCACAGCAGACGCGTGGGCCGCTCGCGTCGTCCGCGTGTCCAGTCCAGTGCCCGTGACGCGGTGACCGCGCAGACCACCGCGTGCACGCCCACCGTCAGGAGCGGCCAGATTGCCTGCCGCGCCGGCGCCTGGCTCAGGGCCGGGAGCCCGAACGTGGCGACCTCGACCAGCATGAAGAAGTGAAACGACCACCGCGTGTACGTCTCGACCTTCGCCGGCGTGCTCTTGCCCCGCCACCATCCCACCGGAGCGCGCACCTCGCTCCCCCCGTCCGTCAGCGTCGCGGCTCCCACCGGAACCACCGCCGTACAGCAAACACTCCCGCGGCGGTCCAGGCCAGGGCGGTGAGCAGCGGTCCGAGCGTCTCGTACGCGGAGAGGTCGCCGCTCCAGCCGCCGCGCACGAGGGTGATCACCGGAGTCAGCGGCAGCAGTTCGCACAGCACGGCCGTCCGGTGGGGCAGCAGTTCCAGGGGGACGACGACCCCGGAGCCCGTCAGTGAGACGAGGACCAGCGGAAGCGAGGTGACCTGCGCGCTCTCCGCGGTCCGTGTGAAGCCGGCCGTGACCGCGGCGAGGACCGTGCACAGCACGAGGCCCGACAGGATTCCCAGCACGGCGAGTTGGGGCGCCCTGGGGGCGGGCACGTCGAGCAGGACGGCGCAGCCGACCGCCAGCAGCAGCGACTGGGCGAGACCGAGGGCGGCGGCCGGCAGGGCGGCTCCGCAGAGGATCTCCGGGTCGCGCAGCTCACCGACGCGCAGCCGCTTGAGGACGAGTTCCTCCCGGCGGGCGGCGAAGACTCCCACGAGCGTCGTGTAGACGGCGAAGAGCAGCGAGAAGCCGATGGCGGCGGGCAGCAGGACCAGGCCGACGCTCAGGCCGGCGTCGCCGAGGTCCATCCCGTCGGCCAGCGACCGCACGCTGAACGGCAGCGCCAGCGGCACGAACACGGCCGACAGGAGCGCGGTTTGGTTGCGCCCGAGGAGCGTCAGCTCGGCCCGCGCCAGCGCCACCATCCGGCCCGCGGGGGTGGTCAGCACGTCGCTCATGCCGCGTACTCCTGGTTCGTGCCCGCGCCGGACCGTTCCGCGGCGCCCGGCCCCGACGCCCCGGACCGCTCCCGTTGCTGGGCGTGCCGCCCCGGCGTCCCGGACCGGTCTCGTTCTGGGGCGTCTCGCCCCGGCGTCCCGGACCGGTCTCGTTCTGGGGCGTCTCGCCCCGGCGTCCCGGACCGGTCTCGTTCTGGGGCGTCTCGCCCCGGCGCCCCGGACCGGTCCCGTTCCCGGGCGCCTCGCCCCGGCGCCCCGGACCCGTCCCGTTCCGCGGCGCCCCGCCTCGACGCCTCCCGTGCGATCCGCAGGAACGCCTCCTCCAGCGAGGCCGAGCGCACGTCCAGCCGGCGCAGTTCCACACCCGTCTCCTCGGCCCACACCAGCAGCCGGGTGGCCGTCCGCTGGAGCTGCCCGGTACGCAGCCGGACCAGGCGGCCGTCGACCTCGTGTCCGCTCACGCCCAGCTCGCCGAGCGGCGGCAGGTCTCCCACGAAGTACCCCTCGGGCAGTTCGAAGGCGATCCGGGAGGGCTGTCCGGCGGTCACCTCGGCCGGCGTCCCGGCCGTCGCGATCCGCCCGTCGTGCAGGATGGCGAGCCGGTCGGCGAGGTCCTCCGCCTCCTCCAGATAGTGCGTGGTGAGCAGCACCGTCGTCCCCGCGTCCCGCAGGGCCCGCACCAAGTCCCAGGTGGCCCGGCGCCCTTCGGCGTCCAGCCCGGTCGTCGGCTCGTCGAGGAACAGCACCTCGGGCTCACCGAGCAGGGCGAGCGCCAGGTCAAGGCGCCGCCGCTCGCCCCCGGACAACTGCTTGACCCGTACACCGGCCCGGCGTTCCAGCCCGACCAGCGCGAGCGCCTCGCGTGCGGGGCGCGCCCCGCTGGTGCAGCCCGCCCACAGGCGCGCGGTCTCGGTGACGGTCAGTTCGGAGGGGAAGCCGCCCTCCTGGAGCATGACGCCGGTGCGGGGCCGTACGGCGGCACGGTCGGTGCGGGGGTCGTGGCCGAGGACCCGCACCTGTCCGCCGGCCGGCCGGGCCAGCCCCTCCAGGAGTTCGACCGTCGACGTCTTGCCCGCGCCGTTGGTGCCGAGCAGGGCGAAGACCTCGCCGCGGCGCACGGAGAACGTGATTCCGCGCACCGCCTCGAACCCGCCCCCGTACACACGCCGCAGGTCGGTGACCTCAATCACGTGTTCGCGTTCGCTGGTGTCCATGCCTTCAGCGTCCCGGCGCCCCGGTCCCGGCAGCAGTGCGCGCTGTCATCACTCGGCATGACAAATGTCAGACGGTCACCGGGATCGACAGGGCGACAACCGGGAGCACGACAAAGGCCCCGGTCGATGACCGGGGCCTTCATTCGCGGAGCGGACGACGAGGTTCGAACTCGCGACCTCAACCTTGGCAAGGTTGCGCTCTACCAACTGAGCTACGTCCGCATTGCCTCCGACCGGCTCTCACCGATCGGCGCGAGCACCAGCCTACCTGATCCACCACAGTGGTCAGATCGGCGGTGCAGAGCGGGTGACAGGAATTGCACACTGCGCCTTCCCCCTGGAAGGGGGATGTTCTACTACTGAACTACACCCGCGTGTACTCCGTGAGGTGGGCTTTTCGGCCTTGCCCCTCGGCGTGCTCCAGACTCTAGCTGACCAGGAGGGGTGCAGCGCAAGTCGGGTCGTCCGAGGGGCGGGTGACCGGCCGTCGGCCCACGGCTCACTGCGCCTCGGCGAACGCCTCGTAGACCTTCTTGGGAATCCGGCCGCGTGCGGGGACGTCCATCTTGTTCGCCTGGGCCCAGGCCCGGACGGCCGCCGGGTCGGGCGCGACCTCCGTCTGCCGGTACGCCTTGCCGGACCGCGAGCGCTTGCGGCCCGCCTCCAGGTATGGCTCGAGCGCCTTACGCAGTTTCTTGGCATTGGCTTGGTTCAGGTCGATCTCGTACGACTTGCCGTCGAGCCCGAAGGCGATCGTCTCCGCCGCTTCCGAGCCGTCGATGTCGTCAAAGAGAGTGACCACGACACGCTGCGCCACGAATAATCGGTCCCTTCGTGCGGCATCTCTGCGATGACGTGCCAGGACGTCTCGGAGATGCCGACTGTCCGCCTGATATTGGGCAAAGTATCGGCTATTGCTAATTCATTTGTACAGGGCCCGGCAATGCATTGTGAAGCCCGACTAAATCTGCCCGCGTGTCCTGGCGCAATGGGTATGCCGGTGTGATCCGGGATCTTTCCCTGAACTTTTCGTGAAGGCACCCCTTCGATGCCGGATCGTGATCGCCGTCACGTAGATTCCTCCAACTCTACCCGCGTAGAAATTTTGTGCGGGTAGTCTGAAGGAACCTGCTCAGCACCACACACCGGGAGTGCCAGTGGCACGCGTCGTAGTCGACGTCATGCTCAAGCCGGAGATCCTCGACCCCCAGGGCCAGGCGGTGCAGCGCGCACTGCCGCGGCTGGGTTTCGAAGGCATCTCCGACGTACGTCAGGGAAAGCGATTCGAACTGGAAGTTGACGGGCCGGTCGACGAGGCCGCGCTCGCCCGCATCCACGATCTTGCGGAATCCTTCCTCGCCAACACCGTGATCGAGGACTTCACCGTCAAGGTGGAGGAAGTCGCGGGGGCCGCGAAGTGACCGCTCGTATTGGCGTCGTCACTTTCCCCGGCAGCCTCGACGACCGGGACACCCAGCGCGCGATCCGCGTCGCGGGCGCCGAACCGGTCGCCCTGTGGCACAAGGACAAGGACCTCAAGCAGGTCGACGCCGTGGTGCTGTGCGGGGGTTTCTCCTACGGCGACTATCTGCGGGCCGGAGCCATCGCGCGCTTCTCGCCGGTGATGGAACCGCTTCTGGAGCAGGCGAGGGCCGGCCTTCCGGTCCTCGGCATCTGCAACGGATTCCAGATCCTCACCGAGGCGCACCTGCTGCCCGGCGCGATGCTGGGCAACGACCACCTGCACTTCATCTGCCGTGACCAGAAGCTGCGGGTGGAGAACGCGGACACCGCCTGGACCGCCGACTACGCGGCCGGCCAGGAGATCCACATCCCGCTGAAGAACATGGACGGCCGGTACGTCGCCGACGAGCGCACGCTCGACATGCTGGAGGCCGAGGGCCGGGTCGCCTTCCGGTACCTGGACGTCAACCCCAACGGCAGCCTCCGTGACATCGCCGGCATCACCAACGAGGCCGGCAACGTCGTGGGCCTGATGCCGCACCCGGAGCACGCCGTCGAGTCGCTGATCGGTACCGGTCGTACCGACGGTCTGCCGTTCTTCACCTCGATCCTCAAGAAGCTGGTCAACGCATGAGCCGGACTCCGCTGGACACGGTCGAGCACGCGGCCGCGACGCCGGACGTGGAGCTGCCCTGGGCCGAACTCGGCCTGAAGAAGGACGAGTACGAGCGGGTCGTGGAGATCCTCGGCCGCCGGCCCACCGGTGCCGAGCTCGCCATGTACTCCGTCATGTGGTCCGAGCACTGCTCGTACAAGAGCAGCAAGGTGCATCTGCGCCAGTTCGGCGAGAAGGCCCCGCAGTCCGACGCCCTGCTCGTCGGCATCGGTGAGAACGCGGGCGTCGTGGACGTCGGCCAGGGCTACGCGGTCACCTTCAAGGTCGAGTCGCACAACCACCCCTCCTACGTCGAGCCCTACCAGGGCGCGGCCACCGGCGTGGGCGGCATCGTGCGCGACATCATCGCGATGGGCGCGCGACCGGTCGCGGTCGTGGACCCGCTGCGCTTCGGCGCGGCCGACCACCCCGACACCAAGCGCGTCCTGCCGGGTGTCGTCGCCGGCATCGGCGGCTACGGCAACTGCCTGGGCCTGCCGAACATCGGCGGCGAGGTCGTCTTCGACGCCTGCTACCAGGGCAACCCGCTGGTCAACGCGGGCGCCATCGGTGTCATGCGGCACGAGGACATCCACCTCGCCAAGGCGTCCGGCGCCGGCAACAAGGTCATCCTGTACGGGGCCCGCACGGGCGGTGACGGCATCGGCGGCGCCTCGATCCTGGCGAGCGAGACCTTCGACGACGCCAAGCCCTCCAAGCGCCCCGCCGTCCAGGTCGGCGACCCCTTCCAGGAGAAGCTCCTCATCGAGTGCACCCTGGAGGCGTTCAGGGAGAAGCTGGTCGTCGGCATCCAGGACCTCGGCGCGGCCGGCCTGTCCTGTGCGACGTCCGAGCTGGCCTCCAACGGCTCCGGCGGCATGAGCGTCACCCTCGACGACGTGCCCCTGCGCGACTCCACGCTCTCGCCCGAGGAGATCCTCATGAGCGAGTCGCAGGAACGCATGTGCGCGGTCGTCGAGCCGGCGAAGGTCGAGCGGTTCCTGGAGATCTGCGACAAGTGGGACGTCATCGCCACCGTCATCGGTGAGGTCACCGACGGCGACCGGCTGGAGATCTTCTGGCACGGCGGCAAGATCGTCGACGTCGACCCGCGCACGGTCGCCCACGACGGCCCGGTCTACGAGCGCCCCTACGCCCGCCCGTCCTGGCAGGACGCCCTCCAGGCGGACGACGCGAACAAGCTGCCCCGGCCGGCGACGGGCGAGGAGCTGCGGGACCAGGTCCTGCGGCTGGTGTCGTCGCCGAACCAGGCGTCCAAGAAGTGGATCACCTCGCAGTACGACCACTTCGTGCAGGGCAACACGGTGCTGGCCCAGCCCGAGGACTCCGGGATGATCCGGATCGACGAGGAGACCGGCCTCGGCGTCGCCATCGCGACCGACGGCAACGGCCGGTACGCCAAGCTCGACCCGTACGCGGGCGCCCAGCTGGCCCTCTCGGAGGCCTACCGCAACGTCGCGACGACCGGCGCCAAGCCGCTCGCCGTGTCCGACTGCCTGAACTTCGGCTCGCCCGAGGACCCGGCCGTCATGTGGCAGTTCGCCGAGGCCGTCCGCGGCCTGGCCGACGCCTGCCGGCAGCTGGGCACCCCGGTGACCGGCGGCAACGTCTCGCTGTACAACCAGACCGGCGAGGCCGCCATCCACCCGACCCCGGTCGTGGCGGTCCTGGGCGTCATCGACGACGTGGCCCGGCGCACGCCGGTCGCCTTCCAGGAGGAGGGGCACCTGCTCTACCTCCTCGGCGACACCCGTGAGGAGTTCGGCGGCTCGGCCTGGTCCCAGGTGATCCACGACCACCTCGGCGGCCTGCCCCCGAAGGTCGACCTGGAGCGTGAGCGGCTGCTCGCCGAGATCCTCATCTCGGCCTCCCGCGACGGCATGATCGACTCCGCGCACGACCTGTCCGACGGCGGTCTGGTCCAGGCCGTGGTCGAGTCGGCGCTGCTCGGCGGGAAGGGCGCCCGGCTGGTCGTACCGGACGGGCTCGACGCGTTCACCTTCCTCTTCTCCGAGTCGGCGGGGCGCGCGGTCGTCGCCGTACCGCGCTCCGAGGAGCTGCGCTTCACCGACATGTGCGGGGCGCGCGGCCTGCCCGCCACCCGCGTCGGTGTCGTCGACGGTGACACGGTCGACGTCCAGGGCGAGTTCACGCTCTCCCTGGACGAGCTCCGGACGGCCCACCAGGACACCATCCCGGCGCTGTTCGCGTAACGCCCCTGCCCGGCCCCCGCCCAGCGGGCCACCGGGACGGTCCTACGACGCCGAAGGCCCCGCCCGCTGTGACGGCCGGGGCCTTCGCCGTGCCGGCCCACGGACACCGCCGGCGCGATCCGGGGGCCGGCGGGGCGGGCGTTAGGCTCACCGCCATGCCCCCGGCCAAGAAGCGCGCCCGCGTCTACGCCCCCGCCAAGATCCGGACCGCCGTGCTCGCCCAGTTCGGGAACGTCCGTACGGCCGTCCGCACCCTCACTCCCGAGCAGCTGGAGCTGCCCACCCGCCTCGCGGGCTGGAGCGTGCGGGACCTGGCGGCGCACGTGACGATGGCGGTGGAGACCGTGAGCCGCAACCTCGACCGGCAGGCACCGCCGAAGGCCGAACTCACCCTGGTCCAGTGGCCGTTCGCCACCGCGGACCGGGCCGCCGACATCGCCGACGGCACCCGTGAACTCGCCGCCGCCCACCCCGACCTCGACGCGCTGTACGAAGGCGCCGGGCAACGGCTCGCCGAGTGCCTGGCCGACGCCCCGGACACCCGGCTCCTCGCCGCCCGCACCGGCGCCATGACCCTGGCCGACTACCTCGTCACCCGTACCGTCGAACTCGTCGTCCACACCGACGACCTCAACGCCGCCGTGCCCGGCCTCGACATCCCGCAGGACCGCCAGGCCCTGGCCGCCTGCGTCCGGCTGCTGGCCGACGCCCTCGCCGCCAGGGCGCCCGGCGGCTCGACGGAGGTGCGGATCCCGCCGTACGCCGTCGTGCAGTGCGTGGAAGGTCCGCGGCACACCCGCGGCACCCCGCCCAACGTGGTGGAGACCGACCCGCTGACCTGGGTCCGGCTGGCGACCGGGCGGCTGGCGTGGCGGGACGCGGTGGAGGACGGCTCGGTCCGGGCGAGCGGGGAGCGGGCGGACCTGGCCGGACTGCTGCCGCTGATGGGGTGACACGCGGGAACCGGTCGTCGGGGCGGCCCGTCGAACCGGCATGGACACGTACACGGACAAGGAGCGACCGAACCCCTCCGGACACCGGCGGCGACCGGCGGTGACGGCGACCGCCCTGGCCGCCCTCCTCCCGCTCGCCGCCGCGTGCGGCAGCCAGCGGGCCGGCGACAGCGGCAGCGCCTCCGCCGCGGCGGATCCCCCCGTCACCGGCGTCCGCTGGGCCGTCGACGCACTCACCGTGAACGGCCGCACCAGCCGCGCACCCGGCCGGGCCTATCTGCGGATCGCCGAGAACGGCCGGGTCGAGGGCAACCTGGGCTGCAACGGCTTCACCTCCACGGCCGCCTTCACGGGCGACCGGCTCTCCCTCGGCCGCATCGAGTCGACCGCCATGGCCTGCGAGGACGTCCCCCCGGCCTTCGAACGCGGCCTCACCACCGCCCTCGCCGCCCACCCCCTCACCCCGCGGGTCGAGGGCGGCCGGCTCACGCTGACCACCGGCGACGGCGACCGCGTCACCCTCACGAAGCGGGCCGCCACCCCGCTCGACGGCACGACCTGGGTCGTCACCTCCCCCGACACGGACGGCCGCGCCCACCTCGTCTTCGACGAGAAGGGCGGAAAGGTCTCCGGCAGCCTCGGCTGCAACAAGGTGAACGCGACGGCGACGGTCCACGACGGACATATCACCCTCGGCGCCCCCGCCACGACCCGAATGATGTGCGAAGCCTCACTCATGACGTCGGAGAGAAGGCTCCTGCGGCTCTTCGGTGCGACGGTGTCCTTCACGCTCGATCACGAGCACCTCGCGCTGACCAGCGAGAACGCCGACACGGTCCACGCGGTCGCCCATCGCTGACGCCCGCCCGCGGTCCGTTTTGGGGCCATTCCCCAATTCGGACCAGTGGTCGATCTCGCCTACACTCGGTGGCGTGCCACGTGGTGACGGTCGACTCAGTCATGATCTGCTCCCCGGCGAGAAAGGCCCCCAGGACGCTTGCGGCGTCTTCGGTGTCTGGGCTCCCGGCGAAGAGGTCGCCAAGCTCACTTACTTCGGGCTCTACGCCCTCCAGCATCGAGGCCAGGAATCCGCGGGTATCGCGGTCAGCAACGGCTCCCAGATCCTCGTCTTCAAGGACATGGGCCTCGTGTCCCAGGTCTTCGACGAGACCTCGCTCGGTTCGCTCCAGGGTCACATCGCGGTCGGTCACGCCCGCTACTCGACCACCGGCGCCTCCGTGTGGGAGAACGCCCAGCCGACGTTCCGGGCCACCGCGCACGGTTCCATCGCGCTCGGCCACAACGGCAACCTGGTCAACACGGCGCAGCTCGCCGAGATGGTCGCCGACCTCCCCAAGGACACCAACGGCCGGTCCACCCGCGTCGCGGCCACCAACGACACCGACCTGCTGACCGCGCTCCTCGCGGCCCAGGTCGACGACGACGGCAAGCCGCTGACCATCGAGGAGGCGTCCGCCCGGATCCTCCCCCAGGTGCAGGGCGCCTTCTCCCTCGTCTTCATGGACGAGCACACCCTCTACGCCGCCCGCGACCCGCAGGGCATCCGCCCGCTGGTCCTCGGCCGGCTGGAGCGCGGCTGGGTCGTCGCCTCCGAGTCCGCCGCCCTCGACATCTGCGGCGCCGCCTACGTCCGTGAGATCGAGCCGGGCGAGTTCGTCGCCATCGACGAGAACGGCCTGCGCACCTCACGCTTCGCGGACGCGAAGCCCAAGGGCTGTGTCTTCGAGTACGTCTACCTGGCGCGCCCCGACACCGACATCGCCGGCCGGAACGTGTACCTCTCCCGCGTGGAGATGGGCCGCAAACTCGCCAAGGAAGCACCGGTCGAGGCCGACCTGGTGATAGCGACCCCGGAGTCCGGCACCCCCGCGGCCATCGGCTACGCGGAGGCGTCCGGCATCCCGTTCGGCGCCGGACTGGTCAAGAACGCCTACGTCGGCCGTACGTTCATCCAGCCCTCGCAGACGATCCGCCAGCTGGGCATCCGGCTGAAGCTGAACCCGCTGAAGGAAGTCATCAAGGGCAAGCGCCTGGTCGTCGTCGACGATTCGATCGTGCGCGGCAACACCCAGCGGGCCCTGGTGCGGATGCTGCGCGAGGCGGGGGCGGCCGAGGTCCACATCCGGATCTCCTCCCCGCCGGTCAAGTGGCCCTGCTTCTTCGGCATCGACTTCGCCACCCGCGCGGAACTCATCGCCAACGGCATGACGATCGACGAGATCGGCACCTCGCTGGGCGCCGACTCGCTCTCGTACATCTCCCTCGACGGCATGATCGAGGCGACCACCATTGCCAAGCCAAACCTGTGCCGCGCCTGCTTCGACGGCGAGTACCCGATGGAGCTCCCGGACCCCGAGCTCCTCGGCAAGCAGCTCCTGGAGACCGAGCTGGCCGCCGGGCCCGCCGCCACGGCCGCGGCCGACGCGATCCGTCGCCCGTAACGCGCCGCAGAGCCCCGTTTCACCAACCCGAAAGATCCCAGGCAATGTCTTCTGCGTCTGATCAGTCCCTTCCGGCGACGGGCGGTGCTCCCGGTGCCTCCTACGCGGCTGCCGGCGTCGACATCGAGGCGGGCGACCGCGCCGTCGAGCTGATGAAGGAGTGGGTGAGGAAGACGCAGCGCCCCGAGGTCCTCGGCGGCCTCGGCGGCTTCGCCGGCCTCTTCGACGCCTCGGCCCTCAAGCGCTACGAGCGCCCGCTGCTGGCCTCCGCCACGGACGGCGTCGGCACGAAGGTCGACATCGCGCGCCGGCTGGGCGTCTACGACACCATCGGCCACGACCTGGTCGCCATGGTCATGGACGACATCGTGGTGTGCGGCGCCGAGCCGCTGTTCATGACCGACTACATCTGCGTCGGCAAGGTCCACCCCGAGCGGGTCGCCGCCATCGTCAAGGGCATCGCCGAGGGCTGTGTCCTGGCCGGCTGCGCCCTGGTGGGCGGCGAGACCGCCGAGCACCCCGGCCTGCTGGGCCCGGACGACTTCGACGTCGCCGGCGCCGGCACGGGCGTCGTGGAGGCCGACCGGCTGCTCGGCGCGGATCGCATCCGTACGGGTGACGCGGTCGTCGCCATGGCCGCCTCCGGTCTTCACTCGAACGGGTACTCGCTCGTCCGGCACGTCCTGCTGGACCAGGCCGGTCTGGCCCTGGAGGCGCACGTCGAGGAGTTCGGCCGCACCCTCGGCGAGGAACTCCTGGAGCCGACGAAGATCTACTCGCTCGACTGCCTGGCCCTGACCCGCACGACCGACGTGCACGCCTACAGCCACGTCACCGGCGGCGGCCTCGCGGCCAACCTGGCCCGGGTGATCCCCGACGGGCTGCACGCCGTCGTGGACCGCTCCACGTGGACCCCGGGCCCCGTGTTCGACCTCGTGGGGCGCACGGGCCGGGTCGAGCGCTTGGAGCTGGAGAAGACGCTGAACATGGGCGTCGGCATGATCGCGATCGTGCCCGGGGACTCGGCGGACGTGGCGCTCGCGACGCTCGCCGACCGCGGGGTCGAAGCCTGGGTCGCCGGTGAGATCACCGAGCGCGGCGACCACGCGACGGGCGCCGAACTGGTCGGCGACTACGCCGTGTAGGACCGCGGGACAGCACAAAACCCGGTCCGGCGCTGCTGCCCTGGACCGGGTGAAGTGCGGTTACTGCGAGAACCGCGGGACACGCCGAACGCGCACTGCGTCAAGCGCCGCGACGTTGAGACGTCGGACCGGACTGGTCGTCCTCGTCCTCGTCGTCGTTGTACAGATCCGCGTACTGCGCGTACGGGTCGTCTTCTTCGTCGTCGTCCTCGAACGGCTCGCCATTCGGCGGCTGACTCGAAGTCGAAGCGCCCAGCTCATTGGCCAGACGCGAGAGGTCAGTCCCGCCGCTGCTGTACTTCAGCTGGCGGGCGACCTTCGTCTGCTTGGCCTTTGCCCGGCCGCGCCCCATGGCTCGACCCCCTCGGATACGGGGCTCGACGGCCCCAGAGTCTTGACACGCGTTCATGATCTGGAACGGGCTCTCCGTGGAGAGACCGGTCCGTAGGGCTTCCACGGTACCTGAGCCCGCGCCCATACGGTACGTCGCCCACAGGACGTGCCCGTTCGCAGAGCCAGAGGGGTGCCCTTTCCCCGCTGGTCAACCGCGATTTTAACCACTTATCCGCGGGCGACCCGCCGACGAACGTGAGAGTTCTCTCGAAGTGCCCGCCGACGGGTACCGGTCCGAGGTGCGACCGGGGGGCGGATCAGCCCGCCCGGCGGCCCTCCGCCATCCGCTGCTCCGCGATCCGGTCGGCCGCGGCGGCCGGCGGAATCCCGTCTGCCTTCGCACGTGCGAAGATCGCCAGCGTGGTGTCGAAGATCTTCGCCGCCTTCGCCCTGCACCGCTCGAAGTCGAAGCCGTGCAGCTCGTCGGCGACCTGGATGACACCGCCGGCGTTCACCACGTAGTCCGGCGCGTAGAGGATCCCGCGGTCGGCGAGGTCCTTCTCCACGCCCGCGTGGGCGAGCTGGTTGTTGGCCGCCCCGCAGACCACCCGGGCGGTCAGCACGGGGACGCTCGCGTCGCTGAGGGCGCCGCCGAGCGCACAGGGCGCGTAGATGTCGAGCCCTTCGACCCGGATCAGCGCCTCGGTGTCGGCGACCACCGCCACGGACGGATGCCTGTCGGCGACGCGCCGCACCGCCTCCTGCCGTACGTCGGTGATCACCACCCGCGCGCCCTCGCCCAGCAGGTGCTCGACCAGGTGGTGGCCGACCTTGCCGACGCCCGCGACGCCGACCGTGCGGCCGCGCAGCGACGGGTCGCCCCACAGGTGCTGGGCGCTGGCCCGCATGCCCTGGTAGACGCCGAAGGCGGTCAGCACGGAGGAGTCGCCCGCGCCGCCGTTCTCCGGGGAGCGGCCCGTCGTCCAGCGGCACTCGCGTGCCACGACGTCCATGTCGGCGACGTAGGTGCCGACGTCGCAGGCGGTCACGTAGCGCCCGCCGAGCGAGGCCACGCAGCGGCCGTAGGCGAGGAGCAGCTCCTCGGTCTTGTCCCGGTCCGGGTCGCCGATGATCACGGCCTTGCCGCCGCCGTGGTCGAGACCGGCCATGGCGTTCTTGTACGACATCCCGCGGGCGAGGTTCAGCGCGTCGGCGACGGCCTCCTGCTCGCTCGCGTACGGGTAGAAGCGCGTACCGCCGAGCGCGGGGCCCAGCGCGGTGGAGTGGACGGCGATGACGGCCTTGAGTCCGCTGGCGCGGTCCTGACAGAGCACGACTTGCTCATGACCCCCCTGGTCCGAATGGAACAGGGTGTGCAGTACATCAGCAGGCGCGCCGGTTACGTCGGTCACGGTGGTGACTCCCGGGTAAGTAGCGGCGGTCGGACACGGGCTCCCGTACGGGTGGCGGGGCCTGTGGCCATGAGATTAGAGCCTGGGTGCGCCCGCCGACCGCCCCGTGTTCAGGATCACCTGTCGGCGGCGTGGGGCCGTGCGACGATTTGCATGGATTTCCCGCGCGTTCGTCGTGGGGTCCGGCAGGTTTTCCCGGTGGTGGGAGGGGGAGGGAGCAGGCGTGCCCAAGGTGTCCTCGGTGATGGTCCCGTACGCGACCTATCTGCGCGTGTACGAACCGCTGGCCGCCTTCCCGGAAACGGAACGCGCCCACTGGGAGCGCTACGCCCGCCGCACCGACCGCCCCTCCTACCAGGACGAGCTGCGCCGCTCCCTGACCGACCTGCTGCCCACCCCGCCCGTCCCGGTACCGGTGCACGAGAGCGGCGACGCGTTCGTGGCCGAGGTCGACGGCGTGGTGTGCGTGTGCCCCTGGCGGACCCGGCTGCGCGGCTGGCAGGCCCTGGGCGAACTCGGCGGTGAACTCCCGGCGCCGGTGCTGGACGCGGTGCTGCCCCCGGTCGTGCGCGGACAGGCCGCCAAGGACTACGAGCGCTGGCTGATCCGCAACCCGGACGCCCGCCCCTGGATCCGCACGGCGACCTGGCAGGTGCCCCTGCACTGGTTCGTGCTGGTCTCCGACGAGGAGCGGGAGCACGGCAGGGGCGCGGGCGAGGGGGATGGCGAGGCGCCGGTGCTGCGCTACCGGACACCCATGGTGCAGGCCCGGCGGCGGGTGGCGCGGGCGCTGCGGACGCTCCGGGAGACCCTCGACGAGGGACCGCTGATCGACGGCCTGGTCGACGTCGGGCGCTGGCTGGAGGAGTTCC
Organism: Streptomyces sp. NPDC005574; assembly: GCF_040605435.1. Classification (NCBI taxonomy): domain Bacteria; kingdom Bacillati; phylum Actinomycetota; class Actinomycetes; order Kitasatosporales; family Streptomycetaceae; genus Streptomyces; species Streptomyces sp. NPDC005574. The sequence continues at coordinate 20,991 of NZ_JBEXCW010000001.1, read as the reverse complement.
ACCCGCGCTCGCTGGTGGAGCTGGACTACGGCGGCCTGGTGCACGTGCTGCCGGCCGACGAGCTGGCCGGGGACCACTCGGCGACGGACGTGGCCGAGGGCATCGCGGCGCTGCGGCAGGGCGACGGGGCGGCCGCGGGCGAGGCGTACGGGCGGCTGGTGGAGCGGTGGCGTGCGGTGCGGGACCGCCGCTCTGCGAACTGACGTTTGACCTGACGCCCTTTTTGGGGTTTCGTCCTCGCACCGGGTTCCGGTTCCTGAGGTTTCGTCAACAAGGGGCGTAGATCCCGTACCGGGCGATTGTCGGCAAGCGTGACGGACCGCACGTACGCGGCCCTTGCGCCGCTTGCCCCCCCTCATGCCAAAATAGGACAAGGAGTCCGGGGGAGACTCCGTCTGCCCATGTATGGGTGGAATCTCAGCATTGCACGCTATGGGGGGTCTGATGACTCCCGATCACCCCTGTGACTGATCGTCACAGGGGTGTGACTGTCCGCTATGGCATGGTCCATCGGCTTCCGTCGCTGATGAACACCTGGGAGGGCAATTCCATCGGTTTGGCCGACGCGGCTGGACGGATGGTGTAGTTGTAGTGCCGAGGACAAGCCGTTCGTCCTATAACCGACTCGACTCGCGTCCGCCATTTCGGGCAACGCGGGTCAAGGTGCAGAATTTAGAGGAAAGAACCGAGATGGTTCGGTTCTCCCGAGGAGGCCGCTCATGACCGCTCGCACCCCTGATGCCGAGCCGCTGCTGACCCCGGCTGAGGTCGCCACCATGTTCCGCGTCGACCCCAAGACGGTCACGCGGTGGGCGAAGGCCGGCAAGCTGACTTCGATTCGCACGCTCGGCGGTCACCGCCGGTACCGCGAAGCCGAAGTCCGCGCTCTGCTCGCGGGCATCCCGCAGCAGCGCAGCGAAGCCTGAACAACTGAATAACCGGACAAACCGGCAGGTCCCCCCACTTGTCGACCGTCCGGGACCACAGCTCCAAGCGACGCGGGTCCTGCCCCAACAGGCCCCACGCCCAAGCACTTCCAAGCTTTGCGAGCAACACACAGGGTGCGTCGTAGATCGCGCTGGACTCCGCCGGGTCCAGCGCGATCTTTTTTGTGCGCGCAGCCCGGCCGGTGCGGGGGTCTGTGAGCGCCCTTGTCGGACTCTGGGGAGGGGTGTCGGATCTCCTGTGGAGAACGCCTGCGGACCGGTGCAATTGCACATATTAAATTGACCAGTTGTAGGTCAGGCGTAAGTACCGTACTTTCAAAAACTCATGCGGTGACACCCGTCACACGTCGGGCCGCTTGTTGCACCGGGGGCGGGTGCGCTAAAGGGAGCTCTGATTCCCAGCTCCCCACCGGGCAGCGGGTGTTGGGCGCGGGCGGCCCTCACGCGGTGGCCGCGCTCTCGTCCTCCGCGGCCTCCCGAGGGGTCTGTGCGCCCCGTGGCCCGGAGTCCAGGGCCAGCCGCAGCAGTCGGTGGCAGATCGTGCAGTGACGCGTCAGATGGCCGTAGGAGGAGGCAGCCGACAGGTGCGCGCGGAGCAGTGCCCGCGTCTCGTGCCTGACCGTCTCCGCCATGCGCCACCTCCGGGGCCGTACGGGAGCGAACGGGCCCTGGTCCCTGGTTACCGAGCGAACGGGACGGCGTCAAGACGGCCTCGGGCCCCGCAGGCGTCTTCCGGGCTCCGGGAACGCCCCGCAGGGCGGCGGGAAGGCGGTCGCGGCCGGCACCGGAGGGTCGGGCCGCGAGGGGCCGGAGGGCCGGCCGCGGACAGGCCGGGACACGAAGAAGGCCCGCCCCTTGCGGGACGGGCCTTCCTGCACTGCGGTCCTGACGGGATTTGAACCCGCGGCCTCCACCTTGACAGGGTGGCGAGCACTCCAAACTGCTCCACAGGACCAGGTTTCGCGGCACTTGATGTTGCGCTGTGCTGCGAGAAGAGACTGTACAGGAGGGGGAGCCCCCGGTCGAACTCACCCAGGGTGGGGGCGCTGTTACGGGACAGCCGCGTCGATCGCCTTCACGATCCGCTTGTCGGAGACCGGGTACGCGGTGCCCAGGGCGTGGGCGAAATAGCTGACCCGCAGCTCCTCGATCATCCAGCGGATGTCCCGCACCGCCGGGGGCACCGGGCGGCCCTGGGGCATCTGTTCCAGCAGCCACGCGTACTCGTCCTGCATCTCGTGGACCTTCTCCATGCGGCTGGTGTCCCGCTGGGCGTTGGTCGGCATCTGCTGGAGCCGCCGGTCCGCGGCCACGAGGTAGCGCATCAGGTCCGGCAGCCGGCGCAGTCCCGTACCGGTCACGAAGCCCGGCTTCACCAGGGCGTCCAACTGCGTGCGGACGTCCGTGAGGTTCGCCAGCAGGGAGGGGCTGCGGACGCCCTTCAGACGGCGCTCACAGGCCTGCCAGGCGGCCAGCACCTGCTCCACCTGCCCCACCGTGCGGACCGTGGTGTCGACGATCTCCGCGCGCACCTTGTCGAACAGCTTGCGGTACGACTCCTCGTCCCACGCCGGGCCGCCGAGGTCACCGATCAGCCGGTCCGCCGCGGCGGTCGCGCAGTCGTCGAACAGGGCCTGCACGGAACCGTGCGGATTCGCGGACAGGGCGAGCTTCTGGGCGTTCGTCAGCCGGTCGGACGCGAACTTCCCCGGGTTGACCGGAATGTTGCGCAGGATCAGCCGCCGGGTGCCCTTCCACATGGCCTCCGTCTGCTCGGCCTCCGTGTCGAAGAGCCGCACGGACACCGTGTCGCCGTCGTCGACGAGCGCCGGGTACGCCTTCACCGGCTGGCCGGCCCGGCGGGTCTCGAAGACGCGGGTCAGGGAGCCGATCGTCCAGTCCGTCAGCCCCGCGCGCTCCAGGGACTCGCCGCCCTGCCGCTCCGCCGTGGCCGCCGCGGCCTGCGAGAGCGCCTGGCGGGCCTTCGGCTTCAGCCTGATCTTCAGCGCCTCCAGGTCCTTGTCCTCGGCGAGCGTGCGGCGCCGCTCGTCGACGATCCGGAAGGTGACGCGCAGATGCTCGGGGACCTTCGACCAGTCGAAGTCGTCCGCCTCGAAGGGGACACCGACCATCCGCTTCAGCTCGCGCGCCATGGTCACCGGCAGTGGCTCCTGGAGCGGCACCGACCGCTCCAGGAAACGTTTCGCGAAGTTCGGCGCCGGCACGTAGTGGCGGCGGATCGGCTTCGGCAGGGAGCGGATCAGCTCCGTGACGACCTCTTCCCGCAGGCCGGGGATCTGCCAGTCGAAGCCCTCACCGGTGACCTGGTTCAGGACCTGGAGCGGCATGTGGACGGTGACACCGTCCGCGTCCGCGCCCGGCTCGAACTGGTAGGTCACCCGGAACTTCAGCGGGCCCTGCCGCCAGGTGTCGGGATAGTCCGTCTTGGTGACCGCCTCCGCGGACTCGCGGATGAGCATCTCCCGCTCGAAGTCGAGGAGGTCCGGCTGCTCGTGCCGCTTGTGCTTCCACCACGAGTCGAAGTGGGCGCCCGACACGACGTGGTCGGGCACCCGCTGGTCGTAGAAGTCGAACAGCGTCTCGTCGTCGACCACGATGTCCCGGCGCCGCGCCCGGTGCTCCAGCTCCTCGACCTCGCTGAGGAGCCGGCGGTTGTCGGCGTAGAACTTGTGGTGGGTGCGCCAGTCGCCCTCGACGAGCGCGTTGCGCAGGAACAGCTCACGGCTGGTCTCCGGGTCGATCCGGCCGTAGTTCACCTTCCGCTGGGCGATGATCGGGACGCCGTACAGCGTCACCTTCTCGAACGCCATCACCGCCGCCTCGTCCTTCTCCCAGTGCGGCTCGCTGTACGTGCGCTTCAGGAGGTGCCCGGCCAGCGGCTCCACCCACTCGGGCTCGATCCTCGCGTTGACGCGGGCCCAGAGCCGGGACGTCTCCACCAGCTCCGCCGACATCACGAACCGCGGGGGCTTCTTGAAGAGGGCCGAACCCGGGAAGATCGCGAACTTGGCGCCGCGGGCCCCGAGATAGTCGTTCTTCGCGCCGTCCTTCACGTCCTTCATGCCGACGTGCGACAGCAGTCCGGCCAGCAGCGAGACGTGGACGCGGTCCGCCGGGGCGTCGTCCTCCGTGAGGTGGATGCCCATCTGCTTGGCGACGGTCCGCAACTGCGAGTAGATGTCCTGCCATTCGCGAATGCGCAGGAAGTTCAGGTACTCCTGCTTGCACATCCGCCGGAACGACGAGGAGCCGCGCTCCTTCTGCTGCTCACGGACGTACCGCCAGAGGTTGAGGTAGGCGAGGAAGTCACTCGTCTCGTCCCGGAAGCGGGCGTGCTGCTGGTCGGCCTGCGTCTGCTTGTCGGCGGGCCGCTCCCGCGGGTCCTGGATCGACAGCGCGGCCGCTATGACCATGACCTCGCGCACACAGCCGTTCTTGTCGGCCTCCAGGACCATCCGGGCCAGCCGGGGGTCGACGGGCAGCTGGGCCAGCTTGCGGCCGGTGTCGGTGAGCCGCTTGCGGGTGTCCTTCTGCGCCGGGTCCAACGCGCCCAGTTCCTGGAGCAGTTGGACGCCGTCGCGGATGTTGCGGTGGTCCGGCGGATCGATGAAGGGGAACTTCTCGATGTCGCCGAGGCCGGCCGCCGTCATCTGCAGGATGACGGAGGCGAGGTTGGTGCGCAGGATCTCCGCGTCGGTGAACTCCGGGCGGGCCAGGAAGTCGTCCTCGCTGTACAGCCGGACGCAGACACCGTCGCTCAGCCGGCCGCAGCGGCCCTTGCGCTGGTTGGCGCTCGCCTGGGAGATCGCCTCGATGGGCAGCCGCTGCACCTTGGTGCGGTGGCTGTACCGCGAGATGCGGGCGAAGCCGGGGTCGATGACGTACTTGATGCCCGGGACGGTCAGCGAGGTCTCCGCCACGTTGGTCGCCAGCACGATCCGGCGGCCGGTGTGCGGCTGGAACACGCGGTGCTGCTCGGCGTGCGACAGCCGTGCGTACAGCGGCAGCACCTCGGTGAACCGGTACTGCTTCTTCGTCAGCGCGTCGGCCGTGTCCCGGATCTCCCGCTCACCGGAGAGGAAGACCAGGATGTCGCCCTTGCCCTCCCCCATCAGCTCCTCGACGGCGTCGGTGATCGCCGTGATCTGGTCGCGGTCGGCGTCCTCGCCGTCCTCCTCCAGGAGCGGCCGGTACCGCACCTCGACCGGATAGGTCCGGCCGCTGACCTCGACGATCGGCGCCTCACCGAAATGCCGGGAGAACCGCTCGGGGTCGATGGTCGCGGAGGTGATGACGACCTTCAGGTCCGGCCGCTTGGGCAGCAGCTGGGCGAGGTACCCGAGCAGGAAGTCGATGTTGAGGGACCGCTCGTGGGCCTCGTCGATGATGATCGTGTCGTAGGCGCGCAGCTCGCGGTCGGTCTGGATCTCGGCCAGCAGGATGCCGTCCGTCATGAGCTTGACGTAGGTGCCTTCCGGATTCACCTGGTCGGTGAACCGCACCTTCCAGCCGACGGCCTCGCCCAGCGGGGTGTCCAGCTCGTCCGCCACCCGCTCGGCGACGGTACGGGCGGCGATACGGCGGGGCTGGGTGTGCCCGATCATGCCGCGCACCCCACGCCCCAGTTCGAGACAGATCTTCGGGATCTGCGTCGTCTTGCCGGACCCGGTCTCACCGGCGACGATGACGACCTGGTGATCACGGATGGCGTCCGCGATCTGGTCCTTCCTCTGGCTGACGGGCAGCTGCTCGGGGTAGGTCACGGCGGGCACGCGGGCGCGCCGCTCCCCCATCCGGGCCTCGCCCCGGGCGACCTCCGCCTCGATCTCGGCGAGCACGGCGGCACGGGCCTCCGGCTTGCGGATCCTGCGCGCCCCTTCGAGCCTGCGCCCGAGCCGGTGCGCGTCGCGCAGGGACAGCTCGGTCAGGCGGGGGGCGAGGGCGCCGAGGGCGGCCGGGGTTTCGGGGGCAGATTGCGTAGACATACGCGATCCAGGATCTCATCCCGGGGAAATTCGTGGCGAACGCTTTTGTCCCGGGGCCGGGGACGCCCTTCCGGACGGCGGTTCAGGGGCTGCGCGGGGCGGGCGGCGCGGGTGCGGCGGCGGAGGCGGGAGCGGCGGGTGCCGCGGGTGCGGGTGCGGGTGCGGGTGCGGAGGCCGGCACCGGATCGGTCGCTGTGGAGGGTGCGGAGGCCGCCGCCGGGTCGGTCGCCGGGGCGGGTGCCGTGGTGGGCGCGCCGGCGGGTGCGGAGGCCGGCACCTGCAGCGGCGCCGGCAGGGGGGCCGCCTCCCGCCTGATGCCCTCGCCCAGCGCGATGGACCGGGCCGTGTTGGACACCGCCTTGATGCCGAGGTAGGCCGTGGTCGTGCCGCTCACCGCGGTGAACGCGGCGGTGAGCACTCCGACGATCACCGCCTTGTCGCCTCCGAGCCGCCAGACCCCGAAGGCGGCCACCCCGGCGATGGCCACGTTGCTCACCACCACCGCGAGTAAGCCGTAGCGCGCGCGGGTCTTCTCCAGCTCGACGTCCTGACCGGTTCCGGCCTTGTCCCGGCTCATCGTCTCCCCGCCCTCGACCCCTGTGCCGACCAGCCAGAACGTAGCGGCACCGGGGAACGCTGCCAAGCGGAACGCACGAAGACGAAGGCCCCGTCCACAGGGACGGGGCCTTCGGGATGTGGCTGGGGCCGGGGTCGAACCGGCGACCTATCGCTTTTCAGGCGATCGCTCGTACCAACTGAGCTACCCAGCCACGAGATCTCTCGCGAGATCTCAGCGGTCCTGACGGGATTTGAACCCGCGGCCTCCACCTTGACAGGGTGGCGAGCACTCCAAACTGCTCCACAGGACCAAGCTGTTGTGTGCGAAACACTCTCACACACCGTACCGCGTACCCCCAACGGGATTCGAACCCGTGCTACCGCCTTGAAAGGGCGGCGTCCTAGGCCGCTAGACGATGAGGGCGAGAGGCCGAACCGCTCTGCTTCGTCTTCGCGTTCCCGATACCGAAGGGGACGTGAGAAGCATGTGACTTTGCTTTCCCCCGAAGGGTTCCGCTTCTCCCTCGCTTCGACGGAAGCTCAAGACGGTCAAGCCCTGACCGGCGCCCTTGGGCACGAACAGACTGTACTACGTGGCCCGGATGCGGGCCAAACCAGATGGGGGCGGGTGCCTCAGGGCTGGTTCCCCTCGGGGAGATGACGGCTCACCTCCGCCGTCGTCAGGCCCAGCCCGCCGAGTTTGATCTCGTCCCAGGCCTGGAGGCGGTGGCTGGCCCGGTCCATGTAGAGGATCGACGCCTCGATCGGGTCGGGGTACTTGCCCTCGACCGCGCGCAGACCGCTGCCGCCGGTCGAGCCCTCGACGCGCAGCCGGGTGCCCCGCTTCAGGATCTCCGTCTCCTCGTGGTGGAGGTGCCCGGACAGGACCAGCGGGACCTCGCCGTCGACCCGGCGGGCCGCCGACGGTTCGTGGACGACGGCCAGGTCCGCGGGGGTGCCGGCAGCGCGCTGGTCGCGAAGGGCGGCGGCCAGCCGGTCGCCCGCCAGTTCCTGGGTGGCGGCGGCGCCCGGGACGGTCGAGCGGTCCGGGGTGAACTGGGGGTCGCCGATGCCGGCGAAGCGCAGCCCGGCCACCGTCTCGGCGCGGCCGTCGTCGAGGACGTGCACGTTCTTCATGCGCTTGAGGTAGCGCTGGGTGGTGGGCGAGTCGTGGTTGCCGCGGACCCACACATAGGGGGCGCCGAGGTCCGCGACGGGGTCGAGGAAACCGTTCTCGGCCGCCGAGCCGTGGTCCATGGTGTCGCCCGAGTCGACGATCACGTCGACCTTGTACTGCTCCACCAGCGAGCCGATGATCTTCCAGCTCGCCGGGTTCAGGTGGATGTCGGAGACGTGCAGGACGCGGATCGTGTTCGGGTCCGGCTGGTAGGCGGGCAGCGTGGAGGTGACGTCGTAGAGCTTGGTGACGTTGGTGACCAGGCGGGCCAGTTCCTTCTGGTAGACGTCGAACTCGGTGACGATGCTGCGCGCGTTGCCGACCAGGGACGGCGCGGAGGACAGCAGGCCGGAGAACTTCGGTTCGAGGACGGACTCGGGGTTCCAGGTCGCGTATGCGCAGACGCCGGAGGCGGTCAGCAGGGTCAGGGCGAGGCCGCCGGCGGCGAGGGCGCGGCGGGGGCGGCGGTAGACGGCGAGGCCGAGGGCGGTGGCGCCGGAGACTACGGCCACGCAGGAGCGCAGGGCCAGGTCGAGCGTGCCGTGCTCGACGTCCCGGCTGACCTCGTCCTGGAGGCCGGCGAGACGTTCGGGATGGTCGACGAGGGCCTGGGAGCGGACGGGGTCGAGCTGGTCGACGTTGACGTCGAGGCGGACGGGCGCGTGGTGGCTGTCGAGCTGGAGCGCGCCCAGCGGGGAGACGTTGATCTTCGTGCCGCCGGTGAGCGAGGGCCGCAGCGTCATGGTGGTGTTCATGGGGCCCACCGGAACCCGCACGTTGCCCACGACCAGCAGGCCCAGCCAGGCACCCAGCACGACGACGGCGACCAGGCCGAACCCCCGGACCCAGGGGCGGGGCCGGGGTACGAGTTCGAGCACCGGGGGGCGGTGGCGGGGGGACCTTCGTAGGGAGTGGAGGGCTTTCCGGGCGGCGGCGGGGACGCGGACCATTGGTCGCGTATGCCCAAGTCCGGGGGTCGCCATGCGGACGGGCCGGTGCGTCTCGCCGGGTGCCGTCGGGGCGCCGTACCGGACAATGGGGTGGTGCTGGAGATGACGCGCGAGGAGTTCGAGGAACTGGTCGCCGAGGCGCTGGACCGGATTCCGCCGGAGTTGACGCGGTTGATGGACAACGTCGCGGTGTTCGTCGAGGACGAGCCACCGGCCGACGACCCGGAGCTTCTCGGGCTGTACGAGGGGACGCCGCTCACCGACCGGGGGGAGTGGTACGCGGGTGTGCTGCCGGACCGGATCACGGTCTACCGGGGGCCGGCCCTGCGGATGTGCGGGACGCGGGAGGAGGTCGTCGCGGAGACGGAGGTGACCGTCGTGCACGAGATCGCCCACCACTTCGGGATCGACGACGCGCGGCTGCACGCCCTCGGGTACGGCTGAGTCCGCCGGCCCGGCCGGGGACGAACGGCGCGGTGGGGGACGGCCCTGCGCGGCCGGCGAGGGCCCGCGCGGCCGGACCGGGCCGTGGCGTGAACGGGCCGCTCCGAAAGCGGGGCGCGTGTCCTCTTGTGGGCGGCGGGAGTTGAACGGGTCGACTGCTTCACCCGCCCGCCTCCGGAGGTGGCTTCCGTGCCCCCCTTGTACGTTCCCGTTCGTCTGGCCGTCACGGTCGTGGCCGTCGCCGCCGCAGCCGGCTGCATGAGTGTGGGCGCGGACGACGGGGGCGGCGGCGCGAAGCCCTCGCACTCCGCCGGGCGGCACGGCGGGCAGGCACCCGGCGGCGGACAGGCCGGTCCGGGCGAGGCCGCGGGCTTCGGCGCGGCGGCGGTCGACGGCAAGCGGGGGAAGGCCAGGGCCGGGGGAAAGCCGGGGAAGTCGGCGTCCGCCTCGGCCTCGGCGCCCGCGGGCGCCGGCAAGTCCCCCTCGGCGGCGGCGACGCCGGGCGGTCCGGTGCCGCCGGGGATGCCGTCACCGACCAGGGCGCAGCCCACCGCGACGCTTCCGGCGCAGCCCGAGCCGGAGCCGTCCCCGCCGGCGCCCCCGACCGTCTCGGCGGAGCCGACGGTCGCCGAGCCGTCCTCGTCGGCTCACGAGGAGCCGGGGCCGCAGCTGGTGGACCGGCGGCCGGCACCGGCCGCCGGCTCACCGGTCTGGGCCGGAGTGTGACCTGCGTCCCCCTGGGTGGTTTTGGTTTGCCTCCGAGGCCGACGGGTGCGTATGGTAGTAGATCGTTTAACCCCATTGCCCGGCGCCGCACAAGAGCGCGCCGCGTGGCGCGTACTCTCCCTTGCCGTGGCTGACCGCACTGAGGCGGTCGAATTGCGAAATCACGGAGTTGACGGGCGCGTGCCGACGAGACTCCGGAAGGTTTCGCATTCGCATGTCCATTTCCAGTACTGATCACGTCGTCGTGCCCGAGAACGGCGAGAACAACGACGAGACGACCGCGGCTCCCGAGATCACCTTCTCGGCCCTCGGTCTCCCCGAGGGCGTGGTGCGCAAGCTCGCCCAGAACGGCGTGACCGCCCCCTTTCCGATCCAGGCCGCGACCATCCCGGACGCCCTGGCCGGCAAGGACATCCTCGGCCGTGGCCGCACCGGCTCCGGCAAGACCCTCTCCTTCGGTCTGCCGCTGCTGACGCGACTGTCCGCCGGCCACACCGAGAAGAAGAAGCCCCGCGGCATCATCCTCACGCCGACGCGTGAGCTCGCGATGCAGGTCGCGGACGCCCTCCAGCCGTACGGCGACGTCCTCGGCCTCAAGATGAAGGTCGTCTGCGGCGGCACGTCGATGAGCAACCAGATCTACGCCCTGGAGCGCGGCGTCGACGTCCTCGTCGCCACCCCGGGCCGGCTGCGCGACATCATCAACCGGGGCGCCTGCTCCCTGGAGAACGTCCAGGTCGCCGTCCTCGACGAGGCCGACCAGATGTCCGACCTGGGCTTCCTGCCCGAGGTCACCGAGCTGCTCGACCAGATCCCCGGCGGCGGCCAGCGCATGCTGTTCTCGGCCACGATGGAGAACGAGATCTCCACGCTGGTCAAGCGCTACCTGACCGACCCGGTCACGCACGAGGTCGACAGCGCCCAGGGCAACGTCACGACCATGTCGCACCACATCCTCATCGTGAAGCCCAAGGACAAGGCGCCGGTCACCGCCGCGATCGCCTCCCGCAAGGGCCGCACGATCATCTTCGTCCGCACCCAGCTGGGCGCCGACCGTATCGCCGAGCAGCTCTGCGACTCCGGTGTGAAGGCCGACGCGCTGCACGGCGGCATGACGCAGGGCGCGCGCACCCGGGTGCTCGAGGACTTCAAGAAGGGCTACGTCAACGCGCTCGTCGCGACCGACGTCGCCGCCCGCGGCATCCACGTCGACGGCATCGACCTGGTCCTGAACGTGGACCCGGCCGGTGACCACAAGGACTACCTGCACCGCTCCGGCCGTACCGCCCGCGCCGGCCGCTCCGGCACCGTCGTGTCGCTGTCGCTGCCGCACCAGCGCCGCCAGATCTTCCGGCTGATGGAGGACGCGGGCGTCGACGCCGCGCGTCACATCATCAACTCCGGTACGGCGTTCGAGCCCGAGGTCGCCGAGATCACCGGCGCCCGGTCGATGACCGAGGTGCAGGCCGAGTCGGCGGGCAACGCGGCTCAGCAGGCCGAGCGCGAGGTCGCGCAGCTCACCCAGGAGCTCGAGCGGGCGCAGCGGCGCGCGACCGAGCTGCGCGGGGACGCCGACCGCCTGGTCGCGCGTGCGGCCCGTGAGCGCGGCGAGGACCCGGAGGCGGCCGTCGTCGCTGCCGCCGAGGCGGTCGTGGAGCAGGACGCCGCGGTGGAGGCGCCGGCCGAGGCCGTGGCCGCCGAGCAGACCGCCGAGCGTTCCGCGTACGAGCAGCCGCGTCAGCGCCGTGACGAGCGGGGCAACTACGAGCGCCGTGACGACCGTCGCGACGACCGCGGTGGCCGTTCCTTCGAGCGTCGCGACGACCGTGGCGGCTTCAACCGCGACCGTCGTGACGGTGACCGCGGCGGCTTCCGCCGTGACGACCGCCGTGACGACCGTGGCGGCCGTTCCTTCGAGCGCCGTGACGAGCGTCCCTCGGGTGGCGGCTTCAACCGTGACCGTCGTGACGAGCGCCCCTCGGGCGGCTTCCGCCGCGACGACCGTCCCTCGGGCGGCTTCAACCGCGACCGTCGTGACGAGCGCCCCTCGGGTGGCGGCTTCAACCGTGACCGTCGTGACGAGCGTCCCGCGGGTGGCGGCTTCAACCGCGACCGTCGTGACGAGCGTCCCTCGGGCGGCTTCCGCCGCGACGACCGTCCCTCGGGCGGCTTCAGCCGTGACCGTCGTGACGAGCGTCCGTCGACCCACCGGGGCAGCGACCGCCCCTTCAACCGCGACCGTCAGGGTGACCGTCCCACCGGCGGCGGCTTCCGCGCCGGCGGCCACGACCGTCCGACCGGCCGTCGTGACGACCACCGTGGCGGCACCACCGGCACCGGCACCGGCACCGGCTCCTTCGGCCGCCGCGACGACAAGCCGCGCTGGAAGCGCAACGGCTGACGTCGGCTGAGCTGATTCCGGAAGGGCCCGTACGACTCCGGTCGTACGGGCCCTTCCCCGTTTCAACAACCGACTACCGGTTCCCGTACGGCAGTTGTTAGCATCCGAGGGCTTGCGCGGCGGACGGTGGCCCTGGGGAAATCGACGGGCCTGCCGCCGCGCCTTTCTGACTTCCCCTGGGAGGGACCCTTGACCCGGCGTGCCCGGATCGCTTGCACTCTCATCGGCCTGGCCGCCCTCGGCGCCGGCCCACTGACCACCGCGGGCCCGGCGGCCGCGGACACCACCCCGACGCCGATCACGACGGACGGCGTGTGGGGGATCGACTACGCGGGCGGTTTCCTGACGACCGTGGAACACCGCCCGAACGGCGACCAGTACGTGGTCGGCCGGCACATCTCGCCCGACGGCTCCACCGTGCTGGAGCAGACCACCCGCGGTTTCGCGGGCACCTACGCGGACGGCACGCACCTGGAGCGGGTGCCGTGCGACGCCGGCGGCTGTGTGCCGCTGCGCTCCACCGGCAACGGGAACGTCGGCTACTTCCAGGTCGACGAGTACGACAAGGAGCGCGCGCAGGTCTGGGACTCGGCCACCTCCTACCGCGCGGGCGAACCGGCGGTGACCGGCGGCGGATTCGTGGACGCCACCGGCCGTTTCTACGTCTACCAGGCGGCCTCCACCGGCAAGCAGTACGTCGACGCCGTCAGCCCCTGGTACGTCGAGCACGTGCGACTGGTCCGCAACGCCACCGCGGCCTCCGTGTGGGGTGCGGCGCTGTGGACGCCCGGCTCGGGCGACGGGACGGTGACCGCCTACGACCTGGAGGCGGGAAAGACCGTCGGGACCGTCTCCACGGGCGCGCCCTGCACGGTCAAGGAGCTCCAGGTCGTGGGCCGCTGGATCTACTGGAACTGCGGACCCACGGGCGTCGCGGGCGTGTACGACCGTACGGCGAAGAAGAACATCACGGTGCCGTCCGGGCCCGTGCTCGTGGGCGACGGCTACCTCGTCCGGCACGACCGCACCGCCGGCAAGCTGATGCTGACGGACTACCACTCGGGAACGGCCGCCGCGGCACGCCCCGTCGCCGACCTCCCGGCCGGGACCACGGCCGACCAGCGGCGGCAGACCTGGGCGGTGGACAAGATCGGCGGCGACATCGCCTACGTCGGCCAGGACCACACGATCCGGATCGTGCGGAGCGGGGTGCCCGCCCAGTCGCTCGCCAAGGTCGAGTCCGAGGTGGACGACACCACCGTCAACGCCAAGAACGACGCGTGGCACAGCTCCTGGCAACTGAACAAGCCGGCCTCCTGGACCTTCACGGTGAAGGACTCCGCGGGGCGGACCGTGCGCACGCACACCGGTGTCGGAACCGCGATCGACGCCACCTGGGAGGGCGACACCGACGCGGGCGGGTACGCGTACAACGGCCACTACACCTGGACGCTGACCGCCACGGCGGCCGACGGCGCGGGTACGTACGGCACGAGCGGCAGGCTGGGGCTGACCGGCGGACTGCAGGGCCACCACGACCAGGGCGGCTACGGCTACGGAGAGCTCGTCACGCTCAACTCCGCCGGCGCCCTGACCCTGCAGTACACCGAGGGCAACGGCACCTTCGACTCCAAGGTGTCGGAGCCCGGCTGGCCGGCCGGCACCGTCGCCGTCCCCTTCGGCGACATGGGCAGTGACCGCTGCGCCGAGATGCTGATGCGCATGCCGAACGGCGAACTGCGCCGCTACGCGGGCAAGTGCGGAGTGTCGTACAAGCCGGCGAGCAGCCACACCTCGCTGGGCACGGGCTGGAACGCGTACAACGTCCTGACCTCTCCCGGTGACCTGACCGGCGACGGCCGCGCCGACCTGCTGGCCCGCAGGGCGTCGACCGGTGACGTCTACCTGTTCGCCAACGACGGGGCGGGGAAGCTGAAGGCGGGCGTCAGGATCCGCTCGTGGTCGGGGTACAAGAAGATCGTCGGCGCGGGTGACCTCGACGGCGACGGCTTCGGCGACGTGCTGGCGCTGGACCGGGCCGGGACGCTGTGGCGCTACGACGGCACGGGCACCGGGCAGGTCGAGGAGCGGGTCAAGGTCTTCTCCGGCTGGGGTGCCGGCTACAACGCGGTCGTCGGAGTCGGGGACATCACCGGGGACGGCAGGAACGACCTGGTCGCCCGGGACACGGCCGGCAATCTCTACCGTCAGACCGGCACCGGCAAGGGCTCGTTCGCCGGCCGGCAGAAGATCGCCACGGGCTGGGGCGGGTACAAGGGCCTTTTCTAGCCAAGTTGTGACGTGTGTCACGCCCCCGGGATGGGAATCGCTGGGGGCATGACAGATGACGCCATAGCGAGTGGGCTCACGGACGAAGAACGGCTCGCCCAGCTCGGCTATACGCAGGTTCTCGCCCGCCGCATGTCGGCGTTCTCCAACTACGCGGTGTCGTTCACGATCATCTCGGTCCTGTCGGGCTGCCTGACGCTCTACCTGTTCGGCATGAACACCGGCGGCCCGGCCGTGATCACCTGGGGCTGGGTCGTGGTCGGCCTGATGACCCTGTTCGTCGGCCTGTCGATGGCCGAGATCTGTTCGGCCTACCCGACCTCGGCGGGCCTCTACTTCTGGGCGCACCGGCTGGCCCCGCCCCGCACGGCGGCCGCCTGGGCCTGGTTCACGGGCTGGTTCAACGTCCTGGGCCAGGTGGCGGTCACGGCCGGCATCGACTTCGGGGCGGCGACCTTCCTCGGCGCCTACCTGAACCTGCAGTTCGACTTCGAGGTGACCCCGGGCCGCACCGTGCTGCTGTTCGCGGCGATCCTGCTCCTGCACGGCGCGCTGAACACCTTCGGGGTGCGGATCGTCGCCCTCCTCAACAGCGTGAGCGTGTGGTGGCACGTGCTGGGCGTCGCGGTGATCGTCGGCGCGCTGACCTTCGTCCCCGACGAGCACCAGTCGGCGTCCTTCGTGTTCGGCAAGTTCGTCAACAACACCGGCTGGGGGAGCGGCTTCTACGTGGTGCTGCTCGGCCTCCTGATGGCCCAGTACACCTTCACCGGCTACGACGCCTCGGCCCACATGACGGAGGAGACCCACGACGCGTCGACCGCCGGCCCCAAGGGCATCGTGAGATCCATCTGGACCTCGTGGATCGCCGGCTTCGTCCTCCTGCTCGGCTTCACCTTCGCGATCCGGTCCTACGACGACCAGCTCGCCTCCCCGACCGGCGCGCCGCCCGCCCAGATCCTGCTCGACGCGCTCGGCGCCACCTCCGGCAAGCTGCTCCTGCTGGTGGTCATCGGCGCGCAGCTGTTCTGCGGAATGGCGTCGGTCACCGCCAACAGCCGCATGATCTACGCCTTCTCGCGCGACGGCGCCCTGCCCTTCTCGCACGTCTGGCACACGGTCAACCCGCGCACCCGCACGCCGGTCGCCGCGGTGTGGCTCGCGGTGGTGGCCGCGCTGCTCCTCGGCCTGCCCTACCTCATCAACTACACGGCCTACGCGGCGGTGACCTCGATCGCGGTGATCGGCCTCTACATCGCGTACGTCGTCCCGACCCTCCTGCGGCTGCGCAAGGGCGACGCCTTCGTCCCCGGCCCCTGGCACCTGGGCCGCTGGTCCAGGGCGATCGGCGTGGTCTCGGTGGTGTGGGTCGGCGTCATCACCGTCCTGTTCATGCTGCCGCAGGTCTCCCCGGTCACCTGGGAGTCCTTCAACTACGCGCCGATCGCGGTCCTGGTAGTCCTCGGCTTCGCCGCGGCGTGGTGGTTCGCCTCGGCCCGGCACTGGTTCCTCAACCCCGGACACGCCCGGACGATCGCCCGCGAGGAACGCCGCAAGGGCGCCCCCGAACCGGTCGATCCGTAACACTCCGGGCAGCGCCGCCCCCCTCGCTCCGACTCGCGCGGCCGGGTCCCCGATACCCGATCGGAGACCCGGCCCGCTCCGGCTATGCTCGGGGAGGCAACATCGCCTGGGCCCTTAGCTCAATTGGCAGAGCAGTGGACTTTTAATCCATTGGTTGTGGGTTCGAGTCCCACAGGGCCTACCGCATCGCCCCCGGTTTCGAGCAGATTCGAGCTGGGGGCGTGTCCGTCTCCGGACCACCGACGCCTGAACGGGCCGCGCCCCGCGGTCCGTTCAGGCGTTCGGTCCGCGCTCTTCGCGGGCGTCGCCAGGCGGCTGCTGGGCGACGAGGGAACCCTTGCGTCGCACGGTGACGGGTGCAGCCCGCTGCACCCCCGTACGGGTGCCCCCTCCCCCGCGCCCCGCCGCCGCGGAGCCTAGCGTTGCCCCATGCGGAAGACGGTGCGGCAGGCGGCGCGGGCGACGGGCCACCTCGCCGTGGCCGCCGCGATGGCGTTCGGGACGTACCTGTTCGTCACCGTGTTGCTGATCACCGCCGTGGGCACGCTCGCCGTCGTCGGCGCCTGGATGCTGCCCGAGACGGTGCTGCTGATCCGGCGGATCGCCGGCGCCAAGCGCGGTCTGACGGCGGCCTGGACCGGACGCGAGGTGCCCGAGGCGTACCAGCGGATCACCGGCCCGCTGCGGGAGCGGCTGCGCACGGCGGTGCGCGATCCCGGCACGCACACGGACCTGCGCTGGATGCTCGCCTACTACGTCTACGGTCCGTTGGTCCTTCTCGCGCTGCCGTTGTGGCCGGCCGGGCTCCTCGTCGACGGCGTGTGGAGCGGGCTGCTGCGCCGCCCCGCCGTCGTCCTGCCGCTGATCGTGCGGCTCGCGGACCTGGAGGCCCACTGGTCGACCGTCCTGCTGGCCCCCTCGCCGAAGGCGCGGCTCGCCGCCCGGGTGGCGGAGCTGACCGAGACGCGGGCCGACGCGATCGCGGCGCACGGCGCCGAACTGCGCCGGATCGAACGCGACCTGCACGACGGCGCGCAGGCCCGGCTGGTCGCCCTCTCGATGCGGATCGGTCTCGCCAAACGGGCCTACGACCGTGACCCCGCCGGCGCGCGCAGGCTCCTGGACGAGGCCCAGGACCAGGCCGAGGAGGCCCTGGCCGAACTGCGGCAGGTCGTCCGGGGCATCCACCCGCCGATCCTCACCGACCGCGGCCTCGCCGGAGCCGTACGGGCACTGGCCGCGAGCGGCGGTCTCGCGGTGACCGTGACGGACGGCGGCCTGGACGAGGGGGTGCGGGCGCCCGCCGCGGTGGAGGCGGCCGCCTACTTCGTCGTGGCCGAATCGCTGACCAACGCCGCGAAGTACAGTGGGGCGGCCCGGGCCGAGGTCCGACTCGCCCGGTTCCCGCGCGGTCTGCGGGTGCGGGTGAGCGACGAGGGCCGGGGCGGCGCCGACGAAGGCCGGGGCTCCGGGCTGCTCGGCATGCGCCGCCGCGTGGCCGCGCTCGACGGGACCTTCCACGTGAACAGCCCGGCCGGGGGTCCGACCGTGATCGAAGTGGAGCTGCCGTGCGTGTGGTGATCGCCGAGGACAACGCCCTGCTGCGTGAGGGGCTCGTGATGCTGCTGAGGTCCTCCGGGCACGAGGTCGTGGGCGTGGTGGGCACCGGCCCCGAGATCCTGCCCGCACTCCTGGAACACCGCCCGGACGTGGCGGTGCTCGACGTGCGGATGCCGCCGGGCTTCCGCGACGAGGGGCTGCGCGCGGCACTCCTGGCCCGCCAACAGCTCCCCGGACTGCCGGTGCTGGTGCTCTCGCAGTACGTGGAGGAGTCGTACGCCGCCGAGCTGCTCGGCGGTGGCGGCGGCGGGGTCGGCTATCTGCTCAAGGACCGGGTGGGCCGGGTCGACGAGTTCCTGGACGCGCTGGAGCGGGTCGCCGCCGGCGGTACCGCGCTGGACCCCGAGGTCGTCACCGAGCTCCTCACCCGCCGCAGGGACACCCCGCTGGACTCGCTGACCCCGCGCGAGCGCGAGGTGCTGAAGCTGATGGCCGAGGGGCACGACAACGCGACGATCGCCCGGACCCTCGTGGTGAGCGAGCGCGCGGTCAGCAAGCACATCGGCAACGTCTTCCTGAAGCTGGGCCTGCCGCCGAGCGACAGCGGCCACCGCAGGGTCCTGGCCGTGCTGGCCCATCTGGCGCACACTCCCCGCTAGTTCAGGCTCAGCTCACACCGAGCTCCGCCAGCGGCAGCGTGTGCTGGGTCTGGAGCACCTTGGCGCGCAGGTAGCGGACGTTGTGGGCGGTGGTGAAGACGCCGGTGGGTACGCGGTCGAGGACCTCCATGCCCAGATCACGCAACTGGCCGGCCTTGTCGGGGTTGTTGGACAGCAGGTCGAGGCTCTCCACCCCCAGTGCCCGGAGCATCTGCGCGGCGGCGGTGTAGTCGCGGGCGTCCTCGGGCAGGCCGAGCGCCGTGTTGGCGGCGTAGGTGTCGAGGCCCTGGTCCTGGAGGGCGTACGCGTCGAGCTTGTTGTAGAGGCCGATGCCCCGCCCTTCCTGGCGCAGGTAGAGCAGGATCCCGCCGCGGCCGGCGATGCGCTCCACCGCCTCGCGCAGCTGGGGTCCGCAGTCGCAGCGGGCCGAGCCGAGAACGTCACCGGTCAGGCACTCGGAGTGCAGCCGGACCAGGGGCACGGGGCCGGGGTCGCCGAGGACGATCGCGAGGTGTTCCCGGCCGTCGGTCAGGCCGTGGAAGGTGACCAGGTCGGCGTCGACGGCGTAGCCGTCGTGGAAGCGCAGCGGTACCCGGACGCGGGAGCGCTGCGTGGCGGCGGGAAGGTCGGGCATGGGGGTCTCCCGGGTCCGGAGGTCCAGATCTGCTTCAGATTTGAAGCAGATCCATGGTCCGGGACCCTACCCCATGCTTTAAATTTGAAGCAACAGGTTCCGGAGGGCGGGATGCGGAGGGCGGGATGCGGCGGGGTTCAGGAGCAGGGCGGGGAGGACCGCCGCCGCCACGGCACCTCGTCGGCGGCCGGGTGCTCCCCGTCCCCCTCCAGAGCCCGCGCGACGCCGGTGCAGATCTCCTCCAGCTGGGCGACCTGCTCCCCGGTGAGCCGGTCGAACAGCAGCGTCCGTACGGTGTCGACGTGCCCCGGCGCCGTGCGCTCCAGGACGGCCATCCCCTCGTCGGTCAGTGCGGCGACGCTGCCGCGCTTGTCCCACCGGCAGTTCTCCCGCCGGACCAGCCCGTCCTTCTCCAGGCGCGTCACCGCGTACGTCAGCCGGCTGCGGGTGATCTTCGACCGCTCGGCGAGGTCGGTCATGCGCAGCCTGCGCTCCGGCGCCTCGGAAAGATTGGCGAGGATGGAGTAGTAAAGGTGGGGCATGCCGGCGTCCTGCTGGAGCTGCCGGTCGATCGCGTCCTCCAGGAGGTGCGTCGCGGCGATGTACGCGCGCCAGGCGCGCTGCTCCTCCGGAGTGAGCCAGCGAGTCGTCATGGAGCCAGTGTAGTTTTGTTTCAAACTTGAACCAAGCCCGGCCGTCACCACCGGACCGGACCCAGCCCGCCACCGTCCCGTCCCACCCAGCCGGGGAGCACACCCGATGGCCCACCCGTACGTCCTGCTGTCCGCCGCCGTCTCCCTCGACGGCTACCTGGACGACACCGGCCCCGAGCGCCTCCTGCTCTCCGGCCCGGCCGACTTCGACCGGGTCGACGAGGTGCGCGCCTCCGTCGACGCGATCCTGGTCGGCGCCGGCACGATCCGCGCCGACAACCCCCGGCTCCTGGTCAACTCGCCCGACCGCAGGGCCGCCAGGGTCGCCGCCGGCCGGCCCGCCTACCCGCTCAAGGTCACGGTCAGCGGCTCCGGCGACCTCGACCCGGCCGCCCACTTCTGGCACACGGGAGGCGAGAAACTCGTCTGCACGACCGACAAGGGCGCCGAACACCTGCGCCGCGCGCCCGTCGCCGCCGACGTCGTGGCCCTGGGCCCCGAGCTCGACTGGCGCCGCCTCCTGGAGCACCTGCACGACGTGCGCGGGGTCCGGCGCCTCATGGTCGAGGGCGGCGGACGCGTCCACACCCAGCTGCTCCAGCAGGACCTCGCCGACGAACTGCAGCTGGTCCTGGCCCCCCGGTTCGTCGGCGACCCGGACGCGCCCCGGCTGTTCGGCCCCGGCCCTTACCAGGGCGGACGGCTGCGCCTGGTGGAGACGCGGCGGATCGAGGACGTCGTCCTCACCCGGTACGAGCCCACCGCCCCGGGCGCCGGTGACGTGCCCGCCCCGGCCGACCGGCACTGGCTGGCCCTGGCCTGCGAGCTCGCGGCGCTGTGCCCGCCGTCGGCCACGGCGTTCAGCGTGGGCGCGGTGGTCGTGGCGGCCGACGGCACCGAACTCGCGCGCGGTCACTCCAGGGAGGGCGGCGACCCGGTGGTCCACGCCGAGGAGGCGGCCCTCGCCAAGCTCGACGCCGACCCGGGGCTGGCCGGCGCCACGGTCTACAGCAGCCTGGAGCCCTGCGCCCGCCGCGCCTCCCGCCCGGCGCCCTGCGCCCGGCTCATCCTCGACGCCGGGGTCCGGCGGGTGGTGACGGCCTGGCGGGAGCCGGACACCTTCGTCGAGGGGGCCGACGGGAACGGGCTGCTCGCGATGGCGGGCGCCACCGTGGTCGTCCTGCCGGAGTACGCGCAGCGGGCCCAGGCGCCCAACCGTCATCTGCTCGGCTGAGACGTCCCGGCCGGTGGTCCGCGGGGCCCGGAACAACGCATGTGCTTCGGGCCCCGCGCATGACGTACACTGGTTTCAACGACGCGGGGTGGAGCAGCTCGGTAGCTCGCTGGGCTCATAACCCAGAGGTCGCAGGTTCAAATCCTGTCCCCGCTACTGAAGGCCGAGG